>JAEWJH010000056.1 GCA_023386635.1 Pseudomonadota bacterium | reverse complement strand
CTGCACATCTATCTCTCCAACACGCCGCAGGCGAAGAAGCTCGGCGCCGCCGGCCAGCGCGTGCCCGGCTACGAGGTGAAGCTGTGCAATCCCGCCGGCGAAACCATCACCGGCGCAGAGGAAGGCGTGCTGTGGGTGCGCGGTGACAGCAACGCACCGTGCTACTGGAATCGGCCGGACAAGACCGCCGAGACCATGCGCGCCGACGGCTGGATCTACACCGGCGACCGTTTCGAACGCGATGACGACGGCTTCTATTTCTTCCGCGGTCGCGCCGACGATCTCGTCAAGGTGTCGGGCCAATGGGTCTATCCGCTCGAGGTCGAGCGCTGTCTCGCCGATCACCCGGCCGTCCGCGAATGCGCGGTGATGGCGATCGAGATGGCGGACCGGCGGATGACGCTGCGCGCCTTCGTCAGCCTGAACGACGCGACTTTCGATGCCGATGCGGCGACGCGTCAGTTGCAGGATCACGTCAAGACGACGCTGCTGCCCTACAAATATCCGCGGATCGTCACGTTCCTCGCCGACCTGCCGAAAACCGGCACCGGCAAGATCGACCGTCAGGCCCTGCTGAAATTGCCGATGGACGAATAACCCCGTCTCACGCGGCCGCCGGCATCAGCCGCTGCCCGGCCAGGAGACGCCGGGCTGACGCCACCGCGATCACGCCGAGCGCGAGCAGCTTGGCTGTTTCGGCGACAATATAGAGATGGTGCAACGGCGAGGCCGGCGGGGTGCCGCCGGCGATGATCACGCCGACCCGCGCATCCAGCGCGGGCAGCAGCCATGCTGCCTGGACCGCGGTGAGAATCGCGGCGACGGCGACGCTCACCACGGCGATTCGGTTGCGCGGTCCGGCTGCAGCGAGCAGCGCGCAGATCACGATGTAGATCCACTCGATTTTATTAAACACGGCAAAGGTCTGGCGGCCGACATCGAGCGCTACCGGCAGCGTCAGGCTCGGCGCCAGGAATTTCGCCGGCGTCGCCAGAAACGAGACCCCGAGCAGGGTACCGATCCACAGCATGACAACAGCCAGCAGCGCCATATTGGCGCATCCGGCCTGATCCGGGTCGACGGCTTCCTGTTGAACTGACATCACGCACAAGGCTCCTGTCGGTCGGTCATCTGGCCACGACACGGCTTGCGCCACGATCTTGCGCCGGTGGGCGGGTGGCGCAATCCTGTCACAACCAACCCGGTGCGGTTTTGCGCTGGCTCAAGGTTTTTGCCGGTCGGCGGGCTAGACGTCTGCGCGACCGGCCGCCAGACCTCCGCAAACGGCACCGGCCCCGAACCAAGTCGAGGAAAAAGCCGATGATCGGCCAACTTACCATCAACGAGCGCCAGTCCGCACTCGTCATCCTGCTGTTCATCGTTCTCTGGGGCCTGTTGATGGCGATCGCCGGTCACGGCGACCTGCTCGGCCCGCAGGGCTGGATCGTGCTTCTCGCCGGCGTGTTCGGCCTGTTCGGCGTGATGTCGGGCTATTACGCGCCGGAGCCGAGCGCGGACCGCCTGACCCGCTATTACGACGATCCGAGCAAGGTCGGCATCATCCTGGCGATGATCTGGGCCGTGGGCGGCATGTTCGTCGGCGTCTGGGTGGCCACCCTGCTCGCCTATCCCGATCTCACCTTCGATGCCGGCTGGGCGAGCTTCGGACGGCTGCGCCCGGTGCACACCTCCGGCGTGATCTTCGGATTCGGCGGCAACGCGCTGATCGCCACCTCGTTTTATGTCATGCAGCGGACCTGCCGGACGCGGCTGCCGGATCAACTCACGCCGTGGTTCGTGCTGCTTGGCTACAACCTGTTCTGCGTGCTCGCTGCCAGCGGCTACCTGATGGGCATCACCCAGTCGAAGGAATATGCCGAACCGGAATGGTACGCCGACATCTGGCTGGTGATCGTCTGGGTCACCTATTTCGTGCTCTATCTGCGCGTGCTGATGCGGCGCAAGGAGCCGCATATCTACGTCGCCAACTGGTACTACATGGCGTTCATCCTGGTGGTGGCGATCCTGCATATCGTCAACAACCTGGCGATGCCGATCTCGCTCGGCTCCGCCAAGAGCTACTCCGCCTTCTCCGGCGTGCAGGATGCGATGACCCAGTGGTGGTACGGCCACAACGCGGTGGCGTTCTTCCTCACCGCCGGGTTCCTCGGCATGATGTACTACTACATGCCCAAGCGCGCCGGCCGGCCGATCTATTCCTACAGGCTGTCGATCATCAGCTTCTGGGGCATCACCTTCTTCTACATGTGGGCGGGCTCGCACCACCTGCACTACACGGCCCTGCCGCACTGGGTGCAGACGCTGGGCATGACCTTCTCGGTGATGCTGCTGGTGCCGTCCTGGGCCTCCGCCGGCAACGCGCTGATGACGCTCAACGGCGCGTGGCACAAGGTGCGCGACGACGCGACGCTGCGCTTCATGATGGTCGCTGCCGTGTTCTACGGCCTGTCGACCTTCGAGGGATCGTTCATGGCGATCCGCTCCGTCAACTCGCTCTCGCATTACACCGACTGGACCGTCGGCCACGTTCACGCCGGCGCGCTCGGCTGGGTGGCGATGATCACCTTCGGCTCGATCTACGCTTCGGTGCCGTGGCTTTGGAAGCGCGAGGCGATGTATTCCGCGCGTCTGGTCGAGGCCCATTTCTGGCTCGCGCTCGCCGGCACGGTCATTTACGTCTTCGCGATGTGGAACTCCGGCATCATCCAGGGACTGATGTGGCGGACCTATAACGAGAGCGGCACGCTCGCCTACTCGTTCATCGACTCGCTGGTGGCGATGCACCCGTACTACATCGCCCGCGCGATCGGCGGTCTCTTCTTCCTGATCGGCGCGGTGATCGGCGCCTACAACATCTGGATGACGATCCGCACGGCGCCAGAAGGCGCAGCCGCCAAAGTAAGTGAACAGCCCGATCCCGTTCTCGCCGGCGGCGTACCTGCCGACGTCCCTGCCAATATCCCTGCCTTGCAGCCGGGGGAGTAACGTCATGTCGATTTTCGGACTTCAGTACAAACTCGAACGCAAGGCGATCGGACTGGCACTCGCCATCATCGGCGTCGCCTCGATCGGCGGTCTTGTCGAGATCGCGCCGCTATTCACCATCCACCAGACTGTGGAAGACGCGCCCGACATGCGGGTCTACACGCCGCTCGAACTCGCCGGCCGCAACATCTATATCCGCGAAGGCTGCTACGCGTGCCACTCGCAGATGATCCGCACTCTGCGCGACGATGTGGAACGCTACGGCCACTATTCGCTGGCGGTCGAATCCAAATACGACCACCCGATGCTGTGGGGCTCGAAACGCACCGGCCCGGACCTCGCCCGCATCGGCGAAAAGTATTCCGACGACTGGCATGTGGCGCATCTCAACAATCCGCGCGACGTGGCGCCGGAATCGGTGATGCCGGCCTATCGCTGGCTGCTGCGCAACGAGCTGGAAACGGCAGACCTCGGCCTGCACCTCAACGCGCTGCGCAAGGTCGGCGTGCCTTACACCGACGAGATGATCGCCAACGCAACCGCGGACGCTTACGGCCAGGCAGCGCCGGATACGCCGCAGGCGGAAGGCGTCAGCAAGCGCTATGGCAAGGACACCACCGTCCGCGCCTTCGACAACAGGCCGGGCCGCCTCACCGAGATGGATGCGCTCGTCGCTTATCTGCAGGTGCTCGGCCGCCTGACGCCCATCGCCAACAAGCCCGTCGCGGCGCTTGACGCGCCCGCACAGGCTTCCGTCAAGACAAGCAGCGGGAAGTAATCATGGACCTCGATCACAACTTCACGGTCTGGCTCGCGAAGTCGTTCGGACTTTTCTACCTGATCGCGCTTTCCATCGGGGTGCTGGCCTACACGTTCTGGCCGGCTAACCGCGCGCGGTTCCAGCACGCCGCTACGTCGATCCTCGAGGATGACGACAGGCCCGACAGCAAGGCGGGGAATTTGTCATGAGCGCCGATCAACGCGATCCGCATACCGGCTATCTGACCACCGGTCATGAGTGGAACGGCATCACCGAGCTGAACACGCCGGTGCCGCGTGTCGTTTACTTCTTCCTGATCGTCACGGCGCTGTTCTCGCTCGGCTACTGGATCCTGATGCCGGCCTGGCCGATTGGTGTCAGCTACACCAAGGGCCTGCTCGGCATCGATCAACGCGATACGGTTGCCGAGAAGCTCAAGGAAGCCGCGCTAGACCGCGCGACCTGGAGCAAACGGATCGACACCGAGACCTATCAGCAGATCGAAGCCGACCCGCAACTGATGCAGATCGTGCGGCAGACCGGCCGCACGCTGTTCGGCGACAATTGCGCCGTGTGTCACGGCGTCAACGCCGACGGCAACAAGGGCGGCAAGGGCTTCCCGAGCCTCGTCGGCGACACCTGGCTGTGGGGCGGCAGCGCCGATGCCATCGCCGAGACCATCAACGTCGGCATCAACGCAACGCATCCCAAGACCCGCGCCTCGCAGATGCTGGCGTTCGGCCGCGACGGCGTGCTCAAGCGCAACGAGATCGACAATGTCGTTTCTTATGTGCGCACGTTGTCGAACCCTGCCGCCGCGAAGGACGCGACGCCGCAGGAGATCACCGCCGGCAAGGCCGTGTTCGCCGCAAACTGCGTCTCCTGCCACGGCGAGACCGGCAAGGGCAGCACGGAGGCCGGTGCCCCCGACCTCACCGATTCGTTCTGGATCTACGGCGGCGACGCGCAATCGATCTTCACCACCGTCTGGGGCGGACGGCAGGGCCACATGCCGTCCTGGGAAGGACGATTGTCGCCGCTCGATCGCAAGATCCTGACGCTCTATCTGGTCGATCTGCGCAAGAAGAACCCGCAGGAGGCGAAACGATGACCCGAAGCACAACTCTCGGCATCTCGCCCTATCGTCTCGCGTTCTGGCTCGGCATCGCCGCCGTTCTGCTGCTGGTGATCGGCGCCAACGCCCACCTCGTCTACGTCGCGACGCAGTCGCAACCCGACTGTGTCGATCATGTCCGCAGCGGCAGCGCAGCACCCGGCCAGTTCGCCGCCGCGCGCTCCGCCTGCACCAGCCGCTAATCCGTCGCTCTCAAGCTGCAGAGAAGAGACCCACGATGACCACGATCCCAGCAGTTTTCCCACCCGCGCCGCGCCCCGAGCGCTGGAAGCGCAACCTTCCCGCCGCCGCGGCGTTCCGCTGGCTGTCGCAAGGCTGGCAGGACACCAGCACGCACGCCAATGCGAGCCTGACTTACGGCCTGATCGTGTTCCTGGTGTCGATCACCACCGTCACGAGCCTGATCTGGTTCGGCTGGGACTACATCCTGTTCCCCGCTTTCGCCGGCTTCATGGTGGTCGGCCCGGTAATCGCGATCGGCCTCTATGAAAAGAGCCGGCGGCTGGCCGCCGGCGAGCCGGTCAGCCTGATGCGCATGATCTTCGTCAAGCCGGCTTCCGGCGGACAGATTATGTTCACCGGCGTTCTGCTGTGCCTGCTGATGCTGCTGTGGATGCGCGCCGCGGTGATCATCTACGCGCTGTTCTTCGGATTGCGGCCGTTCCCCGGCCTCGATCACATCGTGCCGATGCTGTTCACCACGCCGGAAGGATGGGCGATGCTGGTGGTCGGGGGCGTGGTCGGCGCGCTGTTTGCCGCCTTCTCGTTCGCTATCAGCGCGTTCTCTATTCCGATGCTCCTCAACGAGCGCGTCGATGCGCTCACTGCCATGGGCACCAGCGTCGCGCTGGTGTGGCACAACCTGCCTGCCCTGTTCACCTGGGGCGCGATCGTGCTGGCGCTGTTCCTGTTCAGCCTCGCGACCGGCTTGGTCGGGCTGATCGTCGTGTTCCCGGTGCTCGGCCACGGCACCTGGCACGCCTACCGCGCGCTGCGCGGCGACATCGTTCAGAAGGATTGAGATGAGCTGCTGCGCCCCATCCGTCGATAGCATCACGCCGGCTTTGCCGGCGGCGGAGGAGGTGCAACTCGCAAGCCGCGACGCCGGCAACGGGGAGCGGCAGGCCGAACTGTCGGTGCCAGCGATCCAC
The DNA here is from genome assembly GCA_023386635.1 of Pseudomonadota bacterium. Taxonomy (GTDB): domain Bacteria; phylum Pseudomonadota; class Alphaproteobacteria; order Rhizobiales; family Xanthobacteraceae; genus Pseudolabrys. The sequence goes on along the minus strand of JAEWJH010000056.1, from coordinate 28,930 downwards.
TGCGGTGCCTGTATCCGCACCATCGAGAGCGCGCTCGGGGCGATGCCCGGCATCACCCACGCGCGCGTCAATCTCTCGACGCGGCGCGTCACGGTGCGCTGGAGCCCCGGCGAAACGCCGCCGCCGTTTCTCGAGACCCTCGGCCGGCTCGGTTATGCCGCGCATCTCGCCGATCCGGTGGCGCGCGACGAAGATACCGCACGCAGCGAGTTGATCCGCGCGCTGGCGGTGGCGGGTTTCGCCGCCATGAACATCATGCTGCTCTCGGTATCGGTCTGGTCCGGCGCCGACAGCGAGACGCGCGACCTGTTTCACTGGATTTCCGCAGCGCTCGCGCTGCCGGCGCTCGCCTATTCCGGCCGCATCTTCTTTCGCTCCGCATGGCAGGCGCTGCGCCACAGCCGCACCAACATGGACGTGCCGATCTCGATCGGCGTGCTGCTCGCCTTCGGTCTGAGCCTCTACGAAACCGCGACGCGCGGGCACCATGCTTATTTCGACGCGGCGATTACGCTGCTGTTCTTTCTGCTGATCGGCCGCACCCTCGATCACATGATGCGCGACCGGGCCCGCGCCGCGGTGAAAGGCCTCGCCCGCCTCGCCGCGCGCGGTGCCATGGTGCTGGAAGCGGACGGCCGCCGCGTCTACCGGCCGGTCACCGAGCTCGCACCCGGCATGACGCTCTTGGTCGCCGCCGGCGAGCGCGTTCCTGTCGACGGCACCGTCGCCAGCGGCACGTCCGACATCGACGGTTCGCTGGTCACCGGCGAGAGCGTACCGCAGCGCGCCGCCACCGGAGCCACGTTGCAGGCCGGTATGCTCAATCTCACCGGCCCGCTGACCCTGACCGCGACGGCTGCGGCAAAGGATTCCTTCCTTGCCGAGATGATGCGGATGATGGAAGCGGCGGAGTCCGGGCGCTCGCGCTATCGCCGTATCGCCGACCGCGCCGCGCAGCTTTACGCGCCGGTCGTGCATACGGCGGCGTTCCTCACCTTCATCGGCTGGATGATCGTCTCCGGCGACGTGCATCGCGCGCTGACCATTGCCATCGCCGTCCTGATCATCACCTGCCCGTGCGCGCTCGGCCTCGCCGTGCCGATGGTGCAGGTGGTCGCGGCGCGGCGGCTGTTCGACCGCGGCATCATGGTGAAGGACGGCGGCGCGCTGGAGCGGCTCGCCACCGTCGACACAGTGGTGTTCGACAAGACCGGCACGCTGACCTTCGGCGAACCGCGCCTCGTCAATGGCAATGACATGACGCCGCAGGTGCTGGCGCTGGCCGGCGCGCTCGCGGCGCATTCGCGGCATCCCTATTCGCGCGCCCTCGCCGCCGCGGCCGGCAACATGACCACGCCGACGCTGCGCGACGTTACGGAGCATCCCGGTTTCGGTCTTGAAGCGCGCGACGGACAATCCGTCATCAGGCTCGGACGGCCGGGCTGGGCGGGGAAAGACGCCGGCGACGATGGCGTGGCACTGACCCGCGACGGCGTTATCCTCGCCACGTTCCGGTTCGACGACCGGCTGCGGCCCGGCGCGCATGAGACCATGCGCGCGCTGACCGCCGACGGGCTGCCGATCGAAATCCTCTCCGGCGACCGCGACAGCCGCGTCAGCGCGCTCGCGGAGACGCTCGGACTGCGGCACAGCGCCGAGGCGACGCCGGCCGACAAGACCGCGCATCTCGCGGCGCTCACTGCGCAGGGCCACAAGGTGCTGATGGTCGGCGACGGCCTCAACGACGCGCCGGCGCTCGCTGCCGCGCATGCGTCGATGGCGCCCGCGTCCGCCGCCGATGTCGGCCGCAACGCCGCCGATCTCGTGTTCCTGCGCGACGATCTGCGCGCGGTACCGCAAGCCATTGCTGTGGCGCGCGACGCGGCGCGGCTGATCCGGCAGAACCTCGCGCTCGCCGTCGCCTATAACGCGATCGCGGTGCCGATTGCCGTGCTCGGCCATGTCACGCCGCTGGTCGCGGCCATCGCCATGTCGGGCTCGTCCGTGCTGGTGGTCGCCAATGCGCTGCGCGTGCGCGCGCCGGATGTGCCGCGCCCGCAGACCGCGCCCTCCATCCGCCCTGTACTGGCGGAGGCCACCCCATGAGCGATTTTCTCTATCTGGTCCCAATCGCGCTGGCGCTCGGCCTCGCCGGGCTTGGCGCCTTCATGTGGTCGCTGCGCAACGGGCAGTACGACGACCTCGACGGCGCCGCAGAACGCATCCTGTTCGACGAGAACGACAAGCCAATCGCTTGAACGTTATTGGCTGTCGATCTCTTCGCGCAGGATTTCCAGCGCGAGCCAGCGTTCTTCCGCGTCCGCGAGCCTGGTCTGCACCTCGCCGAGCGCCTGCGTCGCCTTGTCGAAAGCGGCGCGGTCGCGGACGAACAGCGACGCATCGTCGAGCTGCTTCTGCAAGGTCCGCGCCTGCGCTTCGAGATCGGCGATGGTCTTCGGCAATGTTTCCAGCGCGTGCTTTTCGTTGAAGCTGAGCTTGCGTTTGCGCGCGGCCGCGGGGGTCGGCACGCGCTCCGGGTCCGGCCTGTCCGCTTTCGCCTTGGCCGGCTTGGTGCGCGTCAGATCCTCGCCGCGCTGCGCCAGCATGTCGGTGTAGCCGCCGGCATACTCGGTCCAGCGGCCGTCGCCTTCCGGCACGATCACGCTGGTCACCAGCCGGTCGAGGAAATCGCGGTCGTGGCTGATCAAGAGCACGGTGCCGGCATAATCGCCGAGCATGCCCTCGAGCACGTCGAGGGTTTCCATGTCGAGATCGTTGGTCGGCTCGTCGAGCACCAGCAGGTTCGACGGCTTCGCCAGCACCTGCGCCAGCATCAGCCGGCCGCGCTCGCCACCGGACAGTTTGCCGAGCGGCGTGCGCGCCTGCTCCGGCGCGAACAGGAAGTCCTTGAGATAGCCGACCACATGGCGGCGTTCGCCGCCGATCAGCACGCTGTCGCCAGAGCCGCCGGTGAGCGCATCGGCCACCGTGGTCGTCGGATCGAGACTGTCGCGATGCTGCGTCAGCCTCGCCATCTCCACCGTGGCACCGATCTTCACCGTGCCGCTGTCGGGCGCCAGCGCGCCGGTGAGCATCGACACCAACGTCGTCTTGCCGCTGCCGTTCGGGCCGACGATGCCGACGCGGTCGCCGCGCAGGATGCGCGTCGAGAATTTGCCGACGATGGCACGCTCGCCGTAGTTCTTGGCGATCTCGCGCGCCTCGATCACCAGCGCGCCAGAGGCATCCGCCTCGCTCGCCGCCATGGCGAAGCGGCCCTCCGGCCCGCGATGGGTGCGCCGCGCCTGCCGCAAGTCCTGCAGCGTCGCCAGCCGGCGGACGTTACGCTTGCGGCGACCGGATACGCCGTAGCGCAGCCAGTGCTCCTCGGCGACGATCTTGCGGCCGAGCTTGTGCAGGTCGCGTTCCTCCTCCGCGAGCACCTCGTCGCGCCAGCTTTCGAAATCGGCGAAGCCGCGTTCGACGCGCTTCGTCCGGCCGCGATCGAGCCACACCGTGCTGCGCGACAGATTGGAAAGAAAGCGCCGGTCGTGGCTGATCAGAACGAGCGCGGTACGAAGGCCGTCGAGTTCGCGCTCCAGCCATTCGATGGTCGACAGATCGAGATGGTTGGTCGGCTCGTCGAGCAGCAGGATATCCGGCTCCGGCGCCAGCACCTTCGCCAGCGCCGCGCGGCGCGCCTCGCCGCCCGACACCGCGGCAGGATTCTCGTCGCCGCGCAGACCGACCGCATCGAGCATCATCCGCGCGCGGTGGAGCACTTCATCATCGAGGCCTGCCTCGACATAGGCCGACACCGTCGGCGCATCGCCGAAGTCCGGCTCCTGCGAGAGATAACGCACGCTCGCGCCCGGCTGCACGAACACGCTGCCCTTGTCCGGCGTCACGGTGCCGGCGGCGATCTTCAGCAGCGTCGATTTGCCGGAGCCGTTACGGCCGACCAGGCAGACGCGCTCGCCCGCTGCCACCGACAGTTCCGCATCCTCCAGGAGCGGCGTACCGCCAAAGGTGAGCGCGATGGATTTGAGCTGCAGGAGCGGCGGGGCCATGTGGCTTTCAGGGTGCGGATCGCGAGATTCCGCGCCTTGTAGCCGCTGCGGCGGCAGACCGCCACCGTGCTGAATATCAGGGGAGCAATCGTTCCGCGTCCCGCCACACGCGGCGCACGAAATCCGCCGCCGGTTCGGCGCGCGCCATCGCTGCCGCCTGCCCGGCCCAGATCTGCATCCGCTGCGCATCGTTTTCGCGACCGGCCGCTTCCCGCATCGGCGCCACCAGGCCGCGCTGCACCGGATAAGGCGCCGGTTTCGGCGCGTCCGGCGCCATCGTCGCCTTCACATAATCATTCGCCACAGCGCGGCCGAGCCGACCGCTGAAGGCGCGCGTCGGCACCGTGTCTTCCGGCTCCAGTTCGACCAGCGCATCGGCATAAGCCGAAGGCGTCTTCGCATCCGGCGAGCGCAGCAGCGCCGTGCCGATCTGCACCGCGCTCGCGCCGAGTGTCAGCGCCGCGGCAATGGCGCGGCCATCGCCGATGCCGCCGGTGGCGATCAGCGGCAGATCGGTCTTGTCGGCAATGCGCGGCAGCAGCGCGAACAACGTACCGCCCTGCCGCTCCGCCGCTGCGTCCTCGAACGCACCACGATGGCCGCCGGCTTCCGTCCCCTGCACCATCAGCGCATCGGCGCCGGCGCGCCGCGCCTCATGGGCCTCCGCGAGCGTCGTCACCGTGGCGAACCAGGCAACGCCGCGCTCCTTCAACCGTGCGACAAAGCTTTCCGGAAACACGCCCATGATCGACGACACCACCGGCGCGCCGGCGTCGAGCATCGCTTCGCATTGCTGCGCGAAGTCATGCAACTTGGCATTGCCGGCCTCTTCCGGCACCGCGGGGCCGAACTGGCCGAGAAAATCGCGCACGCGCGCCTCGGCCGCGGCGTCGCGCACTGGCGGCGGATCGGGCACCCAGAGATTGATCTGGAACGCGCCGTTGCTGCTCGCGCGCACCTCGCTCGCCCAGGCGCGAATGCCGTCCGGCGACGTCATCAAGCCGCCCATGCCGCCCATGCCACCGGCATTGGCGACTGCAATCGCCAGCGACGCCGGACACGCGCCCGCCATCGGCGCCTGCAGAATGGGAATCTGCAATGCGTATCGATCGCAGAAGGCTTTCGCGCGCTGCCGCGCCGACATCGTATGGGCCATCGTCACATCTCCTGAACGAGCCATTCTAGGATGTCGCGCACATAACGCCATCAACGACTTTCGGCGAGATCGATTCGCCCTGCGCGAAGCGTCGATCCGGCTACGGCGAAAGCGGCAGCGCGGAGGTTTGATCGGCCGGCGCCCATCGCAGCGTCGTGAAGTCGAAAGCGTCATCCAGTCCGGGCTTGACGATCTGGAAATACGGCGACACATCGAAATCGCGCGGCGTGTAGAGTCCGCTCTTGCGGATATGCAAAATTTCGCGCTCGACGAACGGGGCGACGCCGATGACGCGCCCCTTGTAGTTGAGCCGCTCCGGCAGGATCGGATAGCGAATCGACGCGAACGCTTCCGCGATCAGCGCCGAACAGATGGCCTTGGTCGGGTCGCCGGCCCCGATCGCCAGCATCCGGCGGCGAAACCAGACCGGCACCGGCGGATAGGGAAACAGATAGCGCGCCAGATCGACGATTTGCTGCGAATCATAGGCACGGCCGATCCGATCCAGCGCATAGTCGATCACCGCATAGCGCTGCTCCAGCGGAATGCCGACCGGCCTGCAGATGCGCAGGTTGAAATGCGCGTATTTGGCGATCGGCACCAGCGTGACGCCGATATCGGCGTCCGCCTCCAGCAGAACCAGATCGTCGTTGGAAGAGCGCCCCTGCGGCCTTCGGTCGCCGACATAAAGCGCCGCATGCGACCAGGTGGACTGGGTGAGGAATTTTATAATCGCGCTGAGTCGCGTGTTGCCTTCCACCAGCAGGATATCGCCCGGCTGCAGCGCCTCCCGCAGGATATGCGGCTCCGGGGCGAAAAACGGGGCATAGCGCGCTGTCGGCTTGGCCAGATAGCGCAGGATGGCCCCGCTGATGTAAGCTTTCATATGATTAAACACGCCGGCCACCCCTCGATTACCGGATCAATATCAATACGGAATCAATATTTGCCGGCGACACTGTCGTGAGGAACCATATCCGCCGCTACGGTTTGTTGGTAGCTCCAGGGATTCCGGCAACCATGTCTTCTCAGCTCACGCCTTTGCAACCCAAGTCGCTGCCGTCGGAGTCGCTGCCGTCGGAGTCCCTGCAAACAGAGTACTTGCAGCCGGAGCCTCCGCAACCGCAGCCGCGTCAACCCAATTCACCGCGATCATCCTCGTTCCGGCGCGACTTTCTGACCAAGCCGATTTTCGGACTGGCGCGCCACGCGCTGCCGAGCCTGTCGGAGACCGAGCGCGAGGCGATCGAGGCCGGCGACGTGTGGTGGGATGCCGATCTGTTCACCGGCAATCCGGACTGGCGGAAGCTCCTCGCCTTCGCGCCGGCGCGCCTGTCCGACGAGGAGAAAGCCTTCCTCGACGGTCCGGTCGAACAGCTCTGCGCCATGACCGACGACTGGCGCATCAACTGGGAATGGCATGACCTGCCGCCGCAGGTATGGGATTTCCTGAAAGCCCATCGCTTCTTTGCCATGATCATCCCGAAGCAATATGGCGGACTGGGCTTTTCCGCCTATGCGCATTCGGAAGTGATCCGCAAACTGTCGTCGCGCTCGCTCACCACGGCGGTGACGGCGATGGTGCCGAACTCGCTCGGGCCCGGCGAACTGCTGCTGCAGTTCGGTACGCAGGCGCAGCGCGACTACTGGCTGCCGCGACTGGCGCGCGGCGAGGAAATCCCCTGCTTCGGTTTGACAAGTCCCGAAGCCGGCTCCGACGCCGCGTCGATGACCGACACCGGCGTGGTCTGCCGCGGCATCTTCAAGGGCGAAGAGGTGCTTGGCATCCGTCTCAACTGGCACAAGCGCTACATCACGCTCGGCCCGATCGCGACGGTGCTCGGCCTCGCGTTCAAGCTGTCCGACCCCGATCACCTGATCGGCAATCAGGATGAGATCGGCATCACGCTCGCGCTGGTGCCGACCAACCTGCCCGGCATCGAGATCGGACGGCGGCATCTGCCGGCGATGCAATTTTTCCAGAACGGCCCGAACTGGGGCCGGGACGTGTTCATCCCGCTCGACCATGTGATCGGCGGCCGCGAGCAATGCGGCAAGGGCTGGAAGATGCTGATGAGCGCGCTGGCGGCCGGGCGCGGCATTTCGCTGCCGTCGCTCTCCGCCGCCGGCACGGCATTCACCGCCGACGTCACCGGCGCTTATGCGCGCATCCGCGAACAATTCCATGTGCCGATCGCCAAGTTCGAGGCGATCCAGGAGCGGCTGGGCCGCATGGCGGCGGCCGCCTATCTGCTCGACGCGGCGCGACGCATGACCTGCGCATCGATCGATGACGGCCATCATCCCGCCGTCGTCACCGCGGTGATGAAATCGCAGGCCACCGACCGCATGCGTGTCAGCGTCAACGACGCCATGGATGTACACGGCGGCAAGGGCATCATCGAAGGCCCACTCAACTATCTCGGCAGCCTCTATCGCGCGGTGCCGATCGGCATCACCGTAGAGGGCGCCAACATCGTCACCCGCAGCCTGATCCAGTTCGGCCAGGGCGCGATCCGCAGCCACCCTTATCTTCTGAAAGAAATGCTGGCGCTGCAGGACGAGGATCGTGCACGCGGGCTCGATGCCTTCGACAAGGCGTTCTGGGCTCATGTCGGCCACAGCCTCGCCAATGCCGGCCGTGCCATCGGCCGCGCCTGGACCGGCGGCCTCTTTTCACCGGCGCCCGATGCCGGCGCGGCGACGCGCTTCTATCGCCAGCTCGGCCGCTATGCGTCGGCCTTCGCGCTTGCCGTCGATTTCGCGCTGCTCAGTCTCGGCGGCGGATTGAAGCGGCAGGAGATGGTGTCGGCGCGTTTCGGCGACATCCTCTCCGAATTGTATCTGTCGAGCGCCGCGCTGAAACGCTGGAACGACGAAGGCCGGCTGGCCGCCGACCTGCCGCTGCTGACCTTCTGCCTGGAATCGAGCTTCGCCACCATCGAGGTGCGGTTCGACGAACTCCTCGCCAACTTCCCGAGCCGCCCAGTGGCGTGGCTGCTGCGGCCGATGATCCTGCCGTTCGGTCCGCGCCGCCGCGGCCCGAGCGATCGCGTGACGCAGGACTGCGCCGCCATCCTCACCGAGCCGAGCGCGACGCGCGACCGGCTGCTGACCGGGCTCTACCGGCATCGCGGCGAGCCCGCCGACAACGACGGCGTTGCGCTGCTGCGCGATGCCTTCGCTTTGGTGGCGAAAGTCCAGCCGATCCGCGATAGGATGCGGGCGGCGCACACGCGCGACATCGGTCAGGCGCAGCGGCAAGGCACCATCTCGGCAGCCGACGCCGATGCGCTCCGCACAGCCGCGAAAGCGGTCGCGGCCGTGATCGCGGTCGACGACTTCGCGCCGGAAGATCTCGTGGGGCGCGGCACCCGCAACCAGGGAGGCGTGTCATCGTCAGCGACAGCACAACCGGACGTGACGCCAAAGGACGCGGCACAATGAGCCACCGGCCGGTCTATATCGTCGACGGCGCGCGGACGCCGTTCATCAAGGCACGCGGCAAGCCCGGCCCGTTCACGCCGGTCGATCTCGCCGTGCAATGCGGGCGGCCGCTGCTGATGCGGCAGCCGTTCGCGCCCGATGCGTTCGACGAGGTGATCCTCGGCTGCGTCAGCGTCATCGCCGAGGAGATGAACCCCGCCCGCGTCGCCGCGCTGCGGCTCGGCATGGGCGATCAGATGCCGGCCTATACGGTGCAGATCAACTGCGGCTCCGGCATGCTGTCGATCGATCAGGCATTCCGTGCGATCCGCGAGGGCAAATCGAACCTGGTGCTGGCGGGCGGCACCGATGCGCTCAGCCATTCGCCGCTGGTGTTCAGCCGCAGCGCCGTCAACTGGTTCGCGCGGCTCAACGGCGCGCGCTCGACCGGCGGGAAATTGCAGACGCTGCTCGGCCTGCGCCCCGGTTTCTTCAAGCCGATCATCGGCCTCGAGCGCGGCCTCACCGATCCGATCACCGACCTGAACATGGGCCAGACCGCCGAGCTGGTGGCGCATCTGTTCAAAATTTCCCGCCGCGACGCCGACGAATATGCCGCCGAGAGCCAGAACCGGCTCGCGCGCGCGCAGAAGGACGGCTCGTTCGCAGATGAAGTCGCGCCGATGTTCGCGCCGGACGGCACGGTCTACGACCACGACGACGGCGTGCGGCCGGACAGCACCGCCGATCAGCTTGCCAAGCTGAAGCCGGCGTTCGAGCGCCCATGGGGCAAGGTGACGCCGGGCAACAGCTCGCAGATCACGGACGGCGCGTCCTGGGTCATCGTCGCTTCCGAAGATGCCGTGCGTGAACATAACCTGACGCCGAAGGCGGTCATCGTCGACTGCGAGTGGTCGGCGCTCGATCCCGCGGTGATGGGGCTCGGCCCGGCGATCTGCTCGATGGTGCTGATGCAGCGCCACGGGCTCGATGTCTCCGGCATCGATCTGTGGGAAATCAACGAAGCCTTCGCCGCGCAGGTGCTCGGCTGCCTCGCTGCGTGGGAGGACGATACGTTCAGCCGCGAGGTGCTGGGCCTCCCAGGCCCCGCCGGCAGCATTCCGCGCGACCGGCTCAATGTCGATGGCGGCGCGATCGGAATAGGCCATCCGGTCGGCGCAAGCGGCAACCGCATCGTGCTGCATCTCATCAACGCAATGCGCCAGCGCGGCCTCAAGCGCGGCATTGCCAGCCAGTGCGTTGGCGGCGGCCAGGGCGGCGCCATGCTGCTGGAGACGGTGTGATGGACAACAGCATGACCCATACGCGACAGCCGGTGCTCAAGGTTCTTGGTCCACGCGACCGCGAGCTTGGCCCGTTCGGCAGCGGCCACGGCGATGACGCCACTTTGGACGACCACAGCTGGGCGAACTGGCGTATGCGCCGGGATGAAGATGGCGTGGCGTGGCTGCTGTTCGACAAGCAGGGCAGCAGCACCAACGTCCTCTCGCGCGACGTGCTGACCGAACTCGACGCGGCGCTCACCGTCATCGAGAACGAACGCCCGCGCGCTCTGGTGATCCGCTCGGCGAAAAAATCCGGCTTCATCGCCGGCGCCGACATCGCCGAATTCCGCGGCGTCGCCGATATGGCGACGATCGAACGAGCCATCGCGCAGGGTCAGGCGGTGTTCGACAAGCTCGACGCGCTGCCGGTCAAGACCATCGCCGTGATTCACGGATTTTGCCTCGGTGGCGGGCTTGAGCTCGCTCTGGCCTGCGACCGGCGCATCGCGGTGGAAGACGCCAGCTTCGGGTTCCCCGAGGTGCTGCTCGGCCTGCACCCGGGCTTCGGCGGCACCGGGCGCCTCGCGCATCTGGTCAATCCGCTCCAGGCCATGAACATGATGCTGACGGGCAAGACCGAGCGCGCCCGCACGGCAAAATCGCTCGGCCTCGTCGATGCCGTGGTTCCGGAGCGGCATGTCCGAGCGGCTGTGCGCGGTGCCGTCAGCGGCGAATTGCGAATCAAGCCGCCCGGCTTCCTCGTCCGTGCGATGAATGCGAGCCTGGCGCGGCCTCTCATCGCCCGGCGCATGCGCAGCGAGACCGCGAAACAGGCCCCGAAGCGCTTCTATCCCGCGCCCTATGCGATGATCGATCTGTGGGAGCGCAACGGCGGCGACAATGCGGCGATGCGCCGTGCCGAGATTCCGTCCTTCGCACGACTTCTGATCGGCGACACCGCGCAAAACCTCGTGCGCGTGTTCTTCCTCCGCAACACGCTAAAGAGTCTCGCCTCCGGCAAATGGGTGGGCCAGCGGGTGCATGTGATCGGTGCTGGCGCCATGGGCGGCGACATTGCCGCCTGGTGCGCGTGGCACGGCTTCACCGTGAGCCTCGCCGATATGAAGGCAGAGCCGCTCGGTGCGGCGATCAAGCGCGCCGCCGATCTTTACAAGAAGATCGGTCGCGGCGACCGGCGCAAGGTGCGCGATGCCATGGACCGGCTGATTCCGGATCTGCACGGCGAAGGCGTGCGCTCGGCAGACCTGATCATCGAGGCGGTGCCGGAGACCCTGGAACTCAAGCGCAAGGTCTATGCCGCGACCGAACCGAAGATGAAACCGGGCGCGATCCTCGCCACCAACACGTCGAGTATCCCGCTCGAACAGTTGCGCGAAGGCTTGCAGCGGCCGGGCCGCCTCGTCGGCGTGCATTTCTTCAATCCGGTCTCGCGGATGCAGCTTGTCGAGGTGGTCAGCCACGACGGTGTCGCGCCGGAGGTGCTCGCCGCCATGCGCGCTTTCCTCGGACGTATCGACCGCCTGCCCGCGCCGGTGAAGAGCGCGCCGGGCTTCCTCGTCAACCGCGCGCTGACGCCGTATCTGCTCGAAGCGATGGTGATGCTCGACGAGGGCGTGGGCAAAGAATCCATCGACAAGGCAGCGGAAGATTTCGGCATGCCGATGGGTCCGATCGAACTGGCCGATCAGGTCGGCCTCGACATCTGCCTGCATGTCGCGGAGATGCTGCGCAACAGTCTCGGCAACGACATGCCGCCGGCGCCGCAATGGCTGAAGGACAAGGTTGCCCGGGGCGAACTCGGCAAGAAGACCGGGCAGGGTTTCTATCGCTGGAGCGACGGCAAGGCGGAGAAGCAGGGTCAGGCGGCGTCACCGCCCGCCGATGCCACCGACCGGATGATCCTGCCGATGCTCAATGTCTGTGTCGCCTGTCTGCGCGAAGGCGTGGTCGAGAATGAAGAGATCGTCGACGGCGCGATGATCTTCGCCACCGGCTTCGCGCCGTTCCGCGGCGGACCACTGCATTATGCGCGTACCCGCGGCATCGCCGATGTGCGCGACACGCTGGCGCGGCTCGCGGAGAAGCACGGGCCGCGCTTCACGCCGGATACGGGTTGGGACACGTTGAGCGAGTGAGGACGTCAGGCCGCCGGATCCAACCGGCGGCCATAGTACAGTGTCACCACATGGCGCGCTTCGGCGAAGAAAAGCCAGCGTTCCGTCAACACACCCACGAACGCGATCAGCGGCGCAGAAACCGTGAACGGCAGCGCCAGCATCGGCCATTTCCAGGCCGACCCCAGCAAGGCAAGCGGCACGAGGAACGCCAGCACCACAGCGATGACACGCAGCTTCACGGCATGCTTGCGGGCAATGCGATAGCCCATTTCCTTGAGCAGATAGTTTTCCGACGTATGCGGCGCCTCGAACAGGCGTACCGTCCCGATGGCTCCAAGCCCGGTCGCGCTTTCCGGCGTGCTGACGGGCTTTGCCCGGTCAGTCACCCACCAGTAGGCGAGCTTGAGCGCGAGCGCGGCGATCACCGTTACGCCAGCGATGATGTCGATCCACGGCAACGGCATAGCGAAAGCGCGCGCCAACCCGGCCAGCAGCACTGCGCCGGTCATCGCCGCCAGTGACAGATAATTCGGCACCACCCAGCCGTTGCTCCAGCGCGGGATCGGCTTGAGCGAGCGATAGATATAGGCGGTGCAGATTACGGTGACGATCGCGCACAGTGTCAGCACCGGACCGATCAGCATCAGCCAGTCGCGCAAGGGGCCGCCGATCACCCAGCCGAAACCGAACAGCAGCGCCGGAATGTAAGTGACGATCGAGGCGATCCCTTCGCGCGACAGCCAAGACGTGCGCCATTGCGACAGCGCGCGCCACGCCCGTTCCGGATGGCCGAGATGCAGCGTGGACGACAACAGCCCGACCGTCACCGAGCCGAGCCCCACCAGCATCGCCGCGATCCCGAACAGCGGCTGCATCGGCAACAGACCGGCGGCCGCGTAAAGTCCGAGCCAGCCAAGCAGACCGTAACCGGCGCCGGACAGTGTCGTGAAAACGATGACGGAGGATGCGGGATGCACGGTGCGCTCAACCGGACAGCAGACGGTCGATCAGGCCGAGCAGACCGCCCGTCTGCTGCGGCACCGGCTCGAGCGCCGGGGCGCCGATCGACGCGGCATCGCGCTGACGCGGACGCGGCGGCAGATATTTGTTGGTCGGCTTGTAACCCATCTCCGGCATCAGGTCGTAGCCCCCGCGCTCGCGCACAAGCTGCGAGACTTGCGAGTCGGGGTCGCCAAGATCGCCGAAATGCCGCGCAGAGGTCGGGCAGGTCGAGACGCAGGCCGGCACGCGCGCGGCTTCGTCAAGATGCTCGTTGTAGATACGGTCGATGCAGAGCGTGCATTTCTTCATCACGCCGGCGTCGAGATCGTATTCGCGCGCGCCATAGGGACATGCCCACGAGCACAGCTTGCATCCGATACAGAGATCTTCGTTGACGAGGACGATGCCGTCCTCGGCACGCTTGTAGCTCGCGCCCGTCGGGCACACCGTGACACAGGCCGGCTCCTCGCAATGCAGACAGGAGCGCGGGAAATGCACGGTGCGCGCGTCGTCCCCGCTCACTTCGTAGCTGTGGATGCGGTTGAACCAGACGCCATCCGGATCGGCATCATAAGGCTTCAGGTCCGTCAGCGGCGCGGCGACGCCGCCGGTGTTCCATTCCTTGCAATTCACCGCACACGCATGACAGCCGACGCAGATGTCGAGATCGATCACCAGACCGAGGCGCGCATTGCCGCGCGTTTGCGGGAGCGAGGTCATGACGCCTCCGCCTTCGGCCGGAATATCTGGCCGTAGCGCAGCACGTCCGGCCGCGGCGGCAGATCGGCCGTGCCCACCGTGCGAAACGCGGGCTCGCTGCGCGCATGCTGGCCCGCGGCCTTCTCGATCCGCACGCGCAGATCGTACCACGCCGCTTGCCCCGTCACCGGGTCGGAATTGCTGTAGCGATAGCCATCCTCGCGCGGCGGCAGCAGATCGCGGATGAGATGGTTGAGCAGGAAGCCGCTGCGGCTTTCGTTGGCGTCGGGTGCCAGATTCCAGGCGCCGGACCGTTTGCCGATCGCGTTCCAGGTCCAAACCGTGTCCGCGTTGACGCCGTCCATCAGCTTGGCCTTGACGGTGATGCTGCTGTGCGCGCTCGTCACTGTCACCCAGTCCTCGTCGGCGATGCCGAGCTTCTGTGCCGTGTCGCGATGGATGTGCAGGCGGTTCTCGCCGTGGATCTGCCGCAGCCACGCATTCTGCGAGCCCCACGAATGATACATCGCCATCGGCCGCTGGGTGATGGCATGCAGCGCATAACCTTCCGCATCACTTTCGAACGGCGGATACCAGAACGGCAGCGGATCGAAATAAGTCTCGACACGCGTGCGATGCTTGTCCGGCACCGGCACGTCGCCGTGACCGCGCGCCGCGAGCCGGAATTTCTGCAGCGTCTCGCTGTAAAGCTGGATGAAGATGGGCTCCGGCTTGTCGAGGAAACCCATCGCCACGGCCCACGAGAGATAAGCCTTGTTCCACGGCTTGAAGTAATGCGCCTCGGCGGGCATGCGACTCTGCCAGAAGCATTGGTTCTCGATATAGCGTTCGAGCTGCTGCCGATTGACCGCGCCGATGCCCGCATCCTCGCCGTCCGTGCCGCGCCATCCGGCCAGCATGCCGACGCCGGGCTTGCGCTGGTGATTGACCATGTAGTCCGGAAAGAAACCCGGATATTTCGGCTTGCCCTCGTCATCGACAAGACCGGGCAGCTTCAGGCGCGCGCCGAGATCGATCAGGACATCCTGGAACGGGCGCACGTCACGATCCGGCTGCACCACTGGCTGGCGGATCGCGTCGGCCGCGCCATCGGCATTGCTGATCGGGCGGTCGAGCAGCGAGATGCAGTCGTGCCGCTCCAGATAGGTCGTGTCGGGCAGAACGAGATCGGCGAAAGCGACCATCTCCGAATAATAGGCATCGGAATAGATGATGCGCGGGATCTTGTAGTCGCCGGTTTCCGGATTTTTGTCGGCGAGCATGCGCATGGTCTCCGCGGTGTTCATCGCGGAATTCCAGCTCATATTCGCCATGTACATGAACAGCGTATCGACCGGATACGGATCACCCGCGTGCGCGTTGGCGATGACCGTATGCATCATGCCGTGCGCGGAGAGCGGCGCCTCCCACGAGAACGCCTTGTCGATGCGCAGCGGCTCACCGTCCGCATCGACGACGAGATCGGCCGGCCCTTGCGGAAAGCCGAGCGGCGGACCGGCGAGCGGCGTGTTCGGTGCGGCCGGACCGGCCGGCTTGATGCCGGGCGGAATCGGCTTCGGATACGGCGGCTCGTAGCGGAATGCGCCGGGCGTATCGACAGCACCGAGCAGCACCTGCAACACATGCAGCGCGCGGCAGGTGTGGAAGCCGTTGGAATGCGCGGAGATGCCGCGCATCGCGTGGATGCTGATCGGCCGGCCGACCATGCGGTCGTGCTGGCGGCCGGTCCAGTCGGTCCACGGCTGTTCAATGGTCACCGTCTGTTCGAACGCCACATGCGCTAGCTCGGCGGCGATGCGCTTGATCGTCTCCACCGGAATGCCGACCTGCTCCGCCACCGTCTCGGGCGCATAGCGTTCGTCGAGATAACGCTTCGCCAGATGCACGAAGGCCGGCACTGCCTTGCGGCCGTCGGCCAGCGTGTAGTCGCCGGTCAGCGACGGCGCGAGATCTGGATCGTGGAAACTGACGACGGCCTTGCGCTTGCGGTCGAACGCCAGCGGCGCGCCGTCGATGCGTGCGAACAGGCCGTCATCGGCGCTGCCCGGATCGTCGATCACCAGCCAGGCCGCATTGGTGTAGCGCGCGAGATAATCGGCGTCGATCTTGCCTGCCTTGAGCAGTTCATGCACCAGCGCAAGGATGAACAGACCATCGGTGCCGGGCCGGATGCCGATCCATTCGTCGGCGATGGCGGAATAGCCGGTGCGGATCGGATTGACCGACACGACCTTGGCGCCGCGCTTCTTCAGATGCCCCAGCCCGATCTTGATCGGGTTGGAGTCATGGTCCTCGGCGACGCCGAACAGCATGAAGTAGCGCGTGTTCTCCCAGTCCGGTTCGCCGAACTCCCAGAACGCGCCGCCGATCGTGTAAAGCCCGCCCGCCGCCATATTGACGGAGCAGAAGCCGCCGTGCGCGGCATAGTTCAGCGTGCCGAATTGCTGCGCCCACCAGCCGGTCAGCGCTTGAGACTGATCGCGTCCGGTAAAGAAGGCGAGCTTCTTCGGATCGCTGGCGCGGATCGCGCCGAGCCAGCCGGTAGCGATCGACAGCGCCTCGTCCCATTCGATCTCGCGGAACTCGCCACTGCCGCGCGCGCCGGTGCGCAGCAAGGGCTTGCGCAGCCGCGCCGGCGAATAATGCTGCATGATGCCGGCCGAGCCCTTGCCGCACAGCACGCCGCGATTGACCGGATGGTCGCGGTTGCCCTCGATGTAACGGATCTTGCCGTCGCGCAGGCTCACTTTGATGCCGCAGCGGCACGCGCACATATAGCAGGTGGTGTATTTCACCTCGTCGGCGATCGGCGCCTGGGTCGCTACCGGAGGATCGCCGAAGGCAAAAGTGCTGGATTTCGGCAAGGGTATCCATCCGGCTGGCGTGATGAGATCAATTCTAACGTCATTCCCCCAGAGAGCGCAAAATCAATTTGCCGGCCGGGGACAACTTCGGATCAGCGCAGCGCGCCTGCGGCGGATAACGCACCATCAGCGATGGTTGACACTGCGCGCGGCGTTTCGCCGGGCACATGCTGCGTAGTGCAATCCAACAGCCGGGTGCCGAGCTCTTCCTCGAGTTGGCGCAGCAGCAGGGACAGCGCCGGCTGCGCCGCATGCAGGCGCTCGGCGGCACGGATGAAGCTGCCGAACTCCGCCACCGCCAGCAAGGATTTCGAGATAGTTGGTCGCGAACATCACGCAGCGGTTGCCGGAGTTCAGCCGCTGCACCGCTTCGCCCTGCTTCCACGCGCCGGAATGCGGCGAAAACGGCGTGAGTTGAAAGCCGAGACGTTCGTAGCGTGCCGTCGTGTCGCCGAGATAGCGGACGGCCATGCCCACATGATTGATGTTATCGATATCCGGCACGGTCATACCCTTCTCGCCATGGGTCACCAGATCGCGGCGACGGGGCCGCAGCGGGCCGCACATCCTTATTTATATATGGTCCAGTCCTATAAATCGCGGCTGGAAGGCGAATGGCGCAACAGTGGCGCCCGCGTGCAGTCGGGATAGATCTCGAACGGCGACAGCAGCGGTTCTTCGGATTCGACGATGCGGGTCAGCGAGGTGTCGCCGAACGTCCAGCAGGCGGAGTGATCGTGTTGCATCAGCGGCGCAGCAGCTTCAAAACACCGGTTCCGAGCCGCGCGTTGTGCGCGCGCATGGCTTCATAGGCGGCATCGCCATCGCCTCGGGCGATCGCCTCGACGATGGCATCGTGCTCCTCGACGGACCGCATCAGACGGCGACCTTTTTCTTCCGCCTGCGACTGGCGGAACGGACTGAGCCGCTCGCGCAACGCCCGCGTGGTATCCGCCAGCGTCTCGTTGTGCGCGCCGGCGCAAATCAGATCATGAAATTCCT
Organism: Pseudomonadota bacterium; assembly: GCA_023386635.1. Classification (GTDB taxonomy): domain Bacteria; phylum Pseudomonadota; class Alphaproteobacteria; order Rhizobiales; family Xanthobacteraceae; genus Pseudolabrys. The sequence continues at coordinate 11,266 of JAEWJH010000056.1, read as the reverse complement.
GGTTCATGATCAGATAGGCGGGACCATCCTGCCCTTCCGCGACCGGGCGCGAACGGTCATGCAGATCGCGCAACTGGCCCTTCTCGAGCGCGGTCATGCGCATGGCGGCAAGCCGCGCGCACAGGCCTTCCAGCTCGCATTCGGCGTCGAGCATGTCGGACAGCCGCTCAAGGCCGATCTCGGCGACCATGCCGCCGCGACGGGGAATGAGATTGATCAGGCCACGCGCGCTGAGTTCCCGCAGCGCCTCGCGGATCGGCGTCCGCGACACGCCGAAACGGCTGGCCAGCACCTTCTCTTCCAGCTTCTCGCCGGGCTGAAGGTTGCCGGTGATGATCTGTTCCGCAATCGACTTGTAGATGCGATTGACGCTGGTGGTGGTCGTCATCTCGTCTCCGCGGACTGCGATCTGCCGAAGCGCTCCCGTGGCCAGGCCGGGCACGGAGGCCGTCAGCCGACGAGAGCCTGCAACGGCTTTTGGGTAAAGACCGCCGCGAGATTACTCAACAGAAGCTTGGTCTGGTAGCGGATCGCCTCGGGCGAGCGGCCCGACATATGCGGGGTCAGCACCACCAGCGGCGATTGCAGCAGGGCCGGCGGAAAATCCGGTTCTCCGTCCCACACGTCGAGGCCGGCCCCGGCAATGCCGCGCGCCGCCAGCGCGTCCAGCAGCGCGGCACTGTCGACAACGCTGCCGCGCGCCACATTGATCAGGAATCCGCCACGGCCCAGCGCGGCCAGCACTTTGGCATCGACCATATGCCGCGTCGCCGGTCCGCCCGGACAAGCCAGCACCAGAAAATCGCTTTGCTCGGCCAGCGCCACCGGCGTCGGCGCATAGGTCCACCGCACGTCCGGTTTCTGTTTCGGCGTGTGATAGGCGATCCGCATCTCGAAGGCCGCCGCTCGCTGCGCGATGCGGGCGCCGATCTGGCCGAGGCCGAGGAGACCGAGGGTCGCGCCCGTCAGCGTCGGCCGCGCGCCGCGGATCGCATCCCAGCCACCCTCGCGCACCGCGCGGTCGCGCGCGGGAATGTCGCGCGCCACCGCCAGCATCAGGCCGAGCGCATGGTCCGCAACGGTGTCGCTGTTGGCGCCCGGCGCGCTGGTGACGGCGATGCCGCGCTGGCGCGCGGCGGCAAGGTCCACATTTTCATGGCCGGCGCCGTAACAGGCGACCAGTTCGAGCGCCGGCAGCGCCGCCATCTCGGCGGCCGAGAGGCCGCGCGAGCCGTTGGTCACCACTGCGCGGACCGCCGCGCCGTTGCGGGCCACGTCAGACTCCGGCCAGCCTTTCGGCGAGACCAGGGTGTCGTAGTTGTCCCGCAGCGCGGTGATGCAATCCGCCGACAGCGGGATGAGAACGAGAACCTTTCCGGACCGCATATCCAGGTGCCTGCGCGCCGGGATCAGGCCGCGCGCTCGGATTTCGCGGGAACGACGTCCTTCACAGCGCCCTTCCAGCCGTTCTGGGTGATGTCGAACACGATGCCTTCCGGCGTCTTGTACTTCACCTCGTAGAACACGTTCGGGTCCTTCTCGTGACGGCCGGCCATGTAGGAGCCGCCGGCTTCCTTCACCTTGCGGTCCGCTTCCTCGACGTCATCCACCCACATGCCGAAATGGATCAGGCCCTCATAGCCCTTCTGGGTTTCGAAGCCCGGCACCGGCTCGTCGCCGAAATTCAGGAGCGCGATATTGATGACGCCGTCGGTCATGTAGACGCCGCGCATCGCCTTGCCGGCCCGGGTCATGCCGAACGCCTGCTCGAAGAAGCGGGCGGCCGCTTCGGGGTCTTTCACCGAGATGGCGATATGACGCATCTTAGCCATGGGGCTCTCCGGTTTCGGCGCCGGGATGGCGCATATGGAATGCACAGGTACGATCGTGCATACACGCATACCGAAATCTGTCGTTCTATGCAACTGAAGAGGGTTCGAGCGCCTCTGTCGACGGAAGCCAGCCGCTCTATCTTCGCTATTTAGCCTGTAAATCATGCTTTTTTAGCTTGCTGCTCGTTTGCTGTTGACAGGTATACGCAAAATCTAGTTGTGTATGCACATAATCCTTTTGACGCAGTGAGGTCACGAGTGTCCTGGTTTGCGCTTGGCAGTTATCGCTCGGGGACCGGCGACCGACCGGTTCTGCTGGTCGAGCGTGGCATGTTCGACCTGCAGCACCTTGCGCAACTGGCCTCCCGCCCCGCCGTCGCGACGGCGGCTGCCGCCGGTCTCGCGCGGGTGATGGAATCCTGGCCCGCGCTGGAAGCCGATATCGTCGCGCTGGCCAAGCGCGCCGAAACCGAACGGGAAGGCCTCGCCCCGACGCCGGACGCCAGCCGCTTTGCCGCGCCCTACCGGCCGGCGCGCATCTTTGCCGCCGCATCCAACTACATCGAACACGCCAACGAGATGGGCACGGTGCTGGCCGGCAAGGCCGACAGCGCGCCCTACATGTTTATCAAGGCGTCGAGCAGCGTGATCGGCCCCGGCGAAGCGATCGTGCTGCCGCCCATGGCCGAGCGCATCGACTGGGAAGTGGAGCTTGCGGCGGTGATCGGCCGCGGCGGCCGCAACATTCCGGTCGCGCAGGCACTCGAGCACGTGGCCGGCTACACCGTGTTCAATGACATCAGCGCGCGCGACCTGACCCGCCGCAACGACTTCCCGTTCAAGTTCGACTGGTTCCAGGGCAAGAGCTTCGACACTTTCGGCCCGCTCGGACCGTGGATCGTCCCCGCCTCCGCCGTCGGCGATCCGCAGAAGCTGCGGCTCAGCCTGACACTGAACGGCAAGACCATGCAGGACGATACCGCCGGCAACATGATCTTCAATGTCGCCGAACAGATTTCCTATCTGTCGTCGATTCTTGCGCTCAATCCCGGCGATGTGATCGCCACCGGTACGCCGAACGGCGTGGGTCTCGGCTACGGCATCTTCCTGAAAGCCGGCGACACCGTCAGCGCCAGCATCGAACACATCGGCACGCTGACCAATCCGGTCGTGGCCTCGCCGCCGAGCGATTTGAAATCCATTCTGATTCCCAAGACAGGAGCCCGGCCATGATCCAGGCCAAACGCATCGGGCATGCGACGTTTGAAACGCCGGACCTGGACCGGCAGATCGAGTACTACAACGAGGTTGTCGGTCTGACCCCCGTCGCCCGCGACGGCAACACCGCCTATCTCGCCACCGGCGTCGGCCAGTTGGCGATCGTGCTGAAAAAAGGCACCGAGCAGGGCTGCAAGCGCATCGCATTCGAAGCCTCGCCGTCGCTCGATCTGAAAGATGCGCAGACGCAGCTCACCGCGTTGGGACTAAAAAGCGAGTTGCGCAACGACTCGCTGCCGGGCGTCGGACAGACCGTCGCTTTCACCGACCCGAAAGGGACGCTGCTCGAACTGTTCACGCAGTCGCAGTTCCTCGATATTCCGGCGGCGGCGCGCAACGATTCCGCGGCGCTCAAGCTCGGCCATCTCGCCTTCGTCGTATCCGATCCGGCGGCGATGGCGGAGTTCTATCAGAAGGTTCTAGGTTTCCGCGTTTCCGACTGGATCAGCGAATTCTTCGTGTTCCTGCGCTGCAACGCCGACCACCATGCGGTGAACTTCATCCGCGGCGACGCCGCCTGCATGCATCACATCGCGTTCGAGCTGAAGGACGCCGCGCATCTGCACCGCAGCTGCGAATTGCTCGGCCGCCAGCGCGTGCCGCTGATCTGGGGACCGGTGCGCCATGGCCCCGGCCACAACCTCGCGACTTATCATCGCGATCCCGACGACAACATCACCGAGTTCTTCGCCGAACTCGATCGCGTGCTCGACGAGGAGCGCGGCTTCTTCGAGCCACGTCCGTGGCACGAAGACCGGCCGCAGTTCCCGAAAGTCTGGGACGGCAGCAAGCAGCGTGAAGGCTGGGGCCTGCCGCCAACGCCGGATTTCCTGCGCCAGGCCCAGCTTGGCTATGTGCCACGCGGGACCACCGCGCCGACCAAATAATCCGGAGCGCTGCAACCGAGAACGACGCAACCGACCACCAAAAAGACCTCCGGCGCACGAGGCCAAGTCCATCAAGCGTCACTTTTTCCGAGGAGGGGGAAACCATGAAGCCGCTGTTTCGATACCTGATCGCCTCGCTGTCCGTGCTGCTGCTGGCTCCGCTGTCGGCAGCCGCACAGCAATGGCCGCAACGGCCCGTGAAGATCGTCGTGCCTTATGCGGCCGGCGGTAACACCGACACCATCGCCCGGCTGACAGCACAGCGTCTGTCGGAAACGCTCGGCCAGCAGTTCATCGTCGAGAATCGCGGCGGCGCCGGCGGCGCCATTGCCGCCGACTTCGTCGCCAAGTCGGCGGCGGATGGCTACACGCTGTGCGTCTGCGCACTGTCGCAACTCGCTCCGGTGCCGCTGACGCAGCCGGTCGCCTACGATCCGCTGAAGGATTTCACGGCGATCTCCAATATCGGCGCCAACGGTTTCGTCATCACCGTCAGCAGCTCGGTGCCGGCAAAGACGCTGCAGGAATTCATCGCTTACGTGAAGGCCAATCCGGGCAAGCTGAACTACGGCTCAGGCGGCACGGGTAGCCTCACGCATCTCGCCGCGGCGCTGTTCGTGCAGCGTGTCGGTATCGACTTGACTCACGTCCCCTATAAGGGCGGCGCGCCGGCGCTCACCGACACGATCGCGGGCCAGGTACAGATGTATGCGGCGAGCCCCTCGGAAGTGATCGGCCTGATCAACAGCGACCGCGTGCGTCTCCTCGGCATTTCGTCGCCCAAGCCGATCAGCCAGTTGCCGAACGTGCCTGCCATCGCTCAGTTCTATCCGGGCTTCCAGGCGCTGACCTGGAACGGCATGATCGGCCCCGCCAACATGCCGCGCGAGATCGTCAACACGCTGTCGCGAGAAGTCATGAAGGCGCTGAAGGATCCGACCTTCGTCGAGAAGCTGCAGAAAGCGGGCGTCGAGCCCATGCTGACGACGCCGGAAGAATTCACCAAGGAAATTCAGGACGAATACAAGATGTGGGCCGAGGTGATCGCCAAGGCCGGCATCGCCAAGAAATAACGACACCACAAAGAGAACAATACTTCAGACCCGTCAGCCTGTCGCATCCGCGGATCAGGCTGGCGGGTTCTCCAATAGTTCGAACACCATCTCCGAAGGCCGGCAGAGACGCACGCCCTTCGGCGTCGCGACCAGCGGCCGGTTCACCAGCACCGGATGCGCGATCATCGCGTCGATGATCGCTTCGTCGCTGACATCGTCTTGCAGTAATCCCAGTTCTTGCGCCTTGGCTTCCTTCTCGCGCAGCGCCATCCGCGGGGTCAGCCCGGCGGCGGCGAACAGCGCCAGCAGTTGCGGGCGCGTCCAGCCGGTCTCCATGTAACGAATGATCTGCGGCGTATAGCCTGCCGCTTCAACGGCGGCGATCACCTTGCGCGAGGTGCCGCAGACCGGATTGTGATGGATGACGACGGGGAATGCGTCGGCCACGAGAACTCCTCCTGAGCGATCTGTCCCGAGACAAACCGCACCGAAACCGCCTCGTCAATGACGGCCGGTCACGCCCCGCGAAGGAAGGCGATGCTCGCCGGATTGAAAAGGTCCGGCCGTTCGAAATGCGGCCAGTGCTTCACCTGCCGGATTTCCAGGGTCTTCGCCTGCGGCATCAGCTGCGCCGCGCGCGTCGCCGTCTGGAAAAACATCTCGGAATCGTCCGGCGCCACGATGATAAGTGCCGGCGCCTCGATGCCGCGCCACTCGTCCTCGGCGATCAGGTTGCGGGCGCGGATTTCCGGGTCTTGCAGGCAGAGGATGTGCTCCATGGCGCGACGCATCTCCGGCTGGCGATAGGCCGCCTGCCGCACAGCGATGATATCGTCGATCCGGTCCTCCGGACGATAGATCAGCGGCTCGAACACCGACTGCATGTTCGGCCAACTCGGATCGTCCACCGCTTTGGTGCGCGTGCCACGAATGCGGCCCATGGTCTGCGTATGCGAGATCATGCCGGACGCGGCCAGTAGCACGAGCTTGTCGACGCGATCGGGATGATCGACCGCGATGCGCGATGCGATCCAGGCGCCGAGCGAGACGCCGACCAGCGACGCCTTGCGCACGCCCATGACGTCCATGAAGGCCAGCACATGCGCCACATAGACCGGAATCTCGTAATCGCGGTCCGGCTTGTCGCTGAAGCCGCTGCCGACCAGATCGAGCGCAAGCACATGGAAGTGCTGCGCATGCGCGTCGATATTGGCGCAGAAGGATTCCCAGCTGCTCGCGGTGCCGGGGATCATCACCACGGCCGGGGCGTTGCGGTCGCCCGCCTCGATGTAACGCGTACGGATGCCGCCCGCCTCGACGAAGCCCTGCGTGAACGATGTCCGCAGCAGATGCGTCCAGATGCTGCGATGATCGGTCAAAGCCATCGGCACATTCATGGTCACGCCGCCCGTCCTTTCGCCACACCGTCGGCGAAGCCGCCGAGGCAACCCATCCCCGTCACCCAGCTGCGCACCGGCTCGTAAGCGATCGGCGCGACCGGACCGCCCCACGCACCAAGCGCCGCCACCCAGGTGCGCAATTCGTGCGAGCCGTTGCCGGCATTCTCCTGCAACACGTCGTCGGTCAGCGCGAGGATTGGTGACAGATCGTCCGAGGACAGTGTGTCGAGGAACCATCGATCCCACTCCGCGTTCACGCGGCCGTCGACGCCCTGCTTGATGCGCTCCTGCAACGACGCATCGCGCGCGGCGCTGTATTCGGCCACGCGCTCGCGGCCGTTGATGACGTAGTCCCGCGTCTCCGCGGTGGTTGCCGGATCATCCTCCGACACCGGCCGAATCCAGTGCGATAGACCGCCCGAAGCGAGAATCAGCACGCGCTTGTTGTCCGGCATGGCGCGGATCGCATCACCGACCGCCTTACCGAAGTCGTAACAGCGGCGCATCGTCGGACGTGGCGAGCCGCTGGCGTTGACCATGATCGGCACCATCGGCGTCGCCAGCGACGGCTCGAGCACCGCATAAGCCTGCGACAGGCCGTGATCGATACCCATCTTCAGCGACACCGCCGGATCGAAACCCGCCGCGGTGACGCCCGACTGGATCGCTCGCGCCAGCGCGCGATCGAGCGGCAGCTCCCCTTTCGGCGTGCCGTAGTCTCCGAATCCGACGACGCTTTCGAGCCCGATGCAGAACGGTGGCAACACGTCGTAGAAGAAGTTGCGGAAATGATCCGGCCCGAAGATCACCACCGCGTCGGGCTTGATCCGCGCGACGGCGGCGCGCGCCTCGGTGACGCCGCGCACAAAGGTTTCGCCGGGACCGCTGACGGGAGAGTTCGTGTCCCAGAACGGCGAGTGGGACATCGCCACCAAGCCTTCGATCCGTGCCATCGGCACCTCCCGGATGCGTTACTTCTTGTAAGTTTTTGCCAGCCGCTCGGCGTTGCGCGCGAGCAGGCTGACATCGGTGCCGACCGCGACGAAGCCGCAGCCGAGTTCCAGATAGCGGCGCGCCACCGGCTCATCGACCGCGAGGATGCCAGCCGCTTTGCCCTGACGGCGAATGGCGGCGATGCCGTTCTCGATCGCCGCGACGACTTCGGGATGCGTGGTCTGGCCGATATGGCCGAACGCCGCCGCGAGATCGGACGGGCCGATAAACACGCCATCAACGCCCGGCACCGCCGCGATCCCTTCAGCGTTCTCGATGCCTGCGCGCGATTCGACCTGCAGCAGCAGGCACATCTCGTTGCCGGCGCGCCTGAGATAGTCCGTCGTGCGGCCCCAGCGCGCCGCCCGCGCGAGACCGGCGCCCACACCGCGCACGCCGTCCGGCGGATAGCGCGTCGCACGCACCATTTCGGCCGCCTGTTGCGCGTCGTCGATCATCGGCAGCAGCAGGGTCTGCACACCGATGTCGAGATATTGCTTGATCAGCCCCACATCGGCGACCGGCGGCCGCACGACCGGATGCGCCGGATAAGGCGCCATCGCCTGCAACTGCCGCAACAGCGAGCGCACATCGTTCGGCCCGTGTTCGCCGTCGAGCAGCAGCCAGTCGAAGCCGGCACCGGCGCAAATTTCCGTGGTGTAGCTTTCCGCCAGCGCGACCCAGAGGCCGATCAGGCTCTCGCCCGCGGCAAGGCGTTTCTTGAATGTGTTGTCGAGCGTATCAGCCATTGTCTTACACAAACCGGAACGCGATGCCGCCGAGCGGACCGTAATCGACATGGAACGTGTCGCCGGCCTTGACGAATATCGGCCGCGTGAACGAACCCGCGAGCACCACCTGCCCCGGCTCCAGCGTGATGCCGTGCGGCCCGAGCCGGTTGGCGAGCCAGGCGACGCCGTTGGCCGGATGATTGAGCACACCGGCGGCAACGCCGGTCTCCTCGATCACGCCGTTCTGGTAACAAAGTGCCGAGACCCAGCGCAGATCGACGTCGTTCGGCTTCACCGGACGCCCGCCAAGGACGATGCCGGCATTGGCCGCGTTGTCGGAGATGGTGTCCATCACCCGCCGCATCCCCTTGGTCTTCGGATCGATCCGCTGGATGCGCGCGTCGATGATCTCCACCGCCGGCGTCACATAGTCGGTCGCTTCCAGCACATCGAACAGCGTGCAGCCCGGCCCCTTCAGCGGCTTGCGCAGGATGAAGGCAAGCTCGACCTCGACACGCGGCTCGATGAACCGCGCCATCGGAATATCCGCGCCTTCGGAGAAAAACATGTCGTCGAGCAGCGCGCCGTAGTCCGGCTCGTTGATCTGCGATGCCTGCTGCATGGCGCGCGAGGTGAGGCCGATCTTGTGACCCTTGAGGGCGCGGCCCGCTTTCAGCTTCAGCGCGACCCAGGCACGCTGCACCGCATAGCCGTCCTCGATGGTCATGCCAGGATAGGCAGACGACAGGTGGCCGATCTGCACCTTGGTGCGTTCCGCCGCGTCGAGCTGCCGGGCGATGGTGTCGATCTGGTCGGGTGTCAGCAAGGCTTTCGCTCCTCGGTTGGATCGTCTAGCATTTCAATACAGTTCTGTATAGTTTCATTTCCGGTATCTGCGCCGTTCGCAACCTTCCCGGGCGTACTTCCGGGCTGCATTTCCCACAGAAAAGGCGATTATCGCGGTTTTTGCGGCGTGACGCCGGGCGAAAAGCGGCCGCCGCATTGACAGGCCCATTACGACGTCATACGACAGTACACTAGTGTATGTTTTGGGGATCGCGCCATGGCCCTGACCCGGCTGATCGACACCGCCGCCGTGCCGGATGGCGAAGGCCGCGCCGTCGCGCTCGACGGCATCGAGCCGATCGCGGTGTTCAATGTCGGCGGCACTTTCTTCGTCACCCAGGACACCTGCAGCCACGCCAGGGCGTCGCTGACCGAAGGGTGGCTGGAGGGACACGAGGTCTGCTGTCCGGTTCATGACGGCCGTTTCGATCTCTGCAGCGGCAAAGCCCTGTGTTTTCCGGCGACCGATCCGATTCAGACCTTCCCCGCGCAGGTGCAGGACGGCGCGGTCTGGGCCGACATCTCGACGGCGCGGCCCGGCCGCCCAGCAAAGGACTAATCCGATGGCCGTGATCCTCGGTGACAACCCGATTTTGCGCAACCCCAAGGTCCAGGGGCCGATGCCGCTGGCGCCGCGGGAGATCGTTTACGAGATCGAGCAGTTTCTCTACCGCGAAGCGCGGCTGTTGGAAGAGGAACGCTACGAGGAATGGCTCGGCACCATGACCGAGGACATCCACTACTGGATGCCCGGCGTGCAGGCGCGCTATCGCAAGGACAAAGCACCTCGCTATTCGCACACGCGCATGGCGCATTTCGACGACGACCTGCTCAATCTGCGCCGCCGCGTCACACGCTCTCTGCACGAGACGGCCTGGGCCGAGGATCCGCCGACCCGCACCTGCTACATGGTCTCCAACATAGAGGTTGAACCGATCGAGCGCACCGACGAGTATGTCGTGCATTCGGTGATCCTGGCGGTGCGCGGCCGCAACGAGACCGAGGAAGACTGGCTGATCGCGCGGCGCAAGGACCGGCTGCGCCGCATCGGCGAAGGCCATTTCCGCCTGTCGAAGCGCGAGATCTACATCACCCAGACGGTGATGCTGGCGAAGAACCTCAACATTTTTCTGTGAGGCAGCGATGAGCTGGCTCGACGGCACTGTCGCGATCGTCACCGGCGGAGAAAGCGGCATCGGCCGCGCCGTCGTGCTGCGCTATCTCGACGAAGGCGCAGCCGGCGTCGTCGTGGTCGACCGCAATGCCGATGGCCTCGCCGCGCTCAAGGCGAAGAATCCCGAGCGGATCGCGACGGTCGCCGGCGACGTGCGCGACTATGCCGCCCACGCGCAAGCGGTCGCTCTCGCGCTCAAGACCTTCGGCAAGCTCGATACGCTGGTCGGCAATGCGGGCGTGTTCGATTTTCATCGGCCGTTGAAGGGCTACACGCCGGCGATGCTGACGGCCACGTTCGATGAGATATTCGCCATCAATCTGCGCGGTTATCTCTATGCGGCGCATGCCGCGCATGAAGCGCTGATCGCGTCGCGCGGTTCGATGATTTTCACCGCTTCGGTCGCATCGCTGCATGCCGGCGGCGGCGGACCGCTTTATACCGCAAGCAAGCACGCGGTCGTCGGCCTGATCCGGCAGCTGGCGGCCGAGTTCGCACCGGATGTGCGCGTCAACGGCGTGGGCCCCGGCGGCACGCTGACCAATCTCAGCGGCACCGCCGCGCTCGGTCACGACAAGCGTCACATGTCCGACAAGCGCGCCGAAGCGGCCGAGCGCATCGGCAATGCCGTCCCGCTACGCTTCGCGCAGGAGCCGGAAGATCACGCCGGGCTTTATGTGCTGCTGGCCAGCCGCGCCAATTCGCGCGCCATGACCGGCGAAATCCTGATGAGCGACGGAGGCATTGGCATCCGCCCGCTCTAGCGGAAGCCGGTACAGCATATGCGCAACGGCAGGATCATCATCGTCGGAGCAGGACAGGCAGGCGTCAATTGCGCGCTGGCGCTGCGCGAATGCGGCTTCGCTGGCGACGTCACCCTGCTGTCCGATGAAGCACACGAGCCCTATGACCGACCACCGCTGTCGAAGGAACTGGGCGGTGCGCCGAGTGCCATCGTCAAGCGTGAGGAGCTGGATGCCAAGGCCATCGCGCTGCGCCTCGGCATAGCGGCAACCTGCATCGATCGTGTCGCGAAAACGCTGACACTGAATGACGGCACAACCCTGCCC
>JAEWJH010000010.1 GCA_023386635.1 Pseudomonadota bacterium | reverse complement strand
TTTGCTTTGGGCGGCCCCACTTAGTTGGGGCGGACGGCAGACCCAGGGCGTCCCGGACACACGGGTGCGAACCGTGGCGCGGGCGCCGCATCGCGCACGGGCCTGATCTCCGGCCCGCACCCCGGTGACATGCCTTGCGGCACCACCGACTGCTCCACTTCAAGAACGCCTCATGAAGCGCCCCTCGTGAGCAGGACAAAGATAGGATTATAGGCATATAGGAAGAAAGTCAAGAGGCTCGAATCCGCATGCCCCCTGTGATCCTCCGCCGGATTGCGCCGCAGCCCCGGCCGGCTATCGTGCTCCATCGGATCCCCAGGGTGACGCGATGCAGACAGCAACCAGACCGGCGCTGACGGCGAAGAGTTATCCCGTCGACGATTTCGCCGCCGCGCAGGAGTTCTTCCATTCCAACGGCTGGACCGACGGCCTGCCGGTGGTTCCGCCGACGGAGGACGCCGTCGCCGCGTGTCTCGACTGGGCGATGATGCCGCCGGATCAGCTGATCGGCATCGAGCCGGTGCGCGCGCAACCGATCACCGCCGAGAAGCTCGCCATCAACGCGGTGATGGCCGGCTGCCTGCCGATGCATTTTCCCATCGTCGCCGCTGCGTGGCAGGGGATGCTGAAGGACGAATTCCTGCTGCACGGCATTTCGTCGTCGACCGGCGGCTGCGCCGTGCTCGTCGTCATCAACGGGCCGATCCGGCTCGAGATCGGCGCGGCCTCGACCTTCAACGCGCTTGGCAACAGCGACCGCGCTACGTCGGTGATCGGCCGCGCCATTCGCCTGTCGCTGATCAATCTGATGGACGTGCGGCCGGGCGGCATCGACCGCTCGACGCTCGGCCATCCCGGCAAGTTCTCCTACTGCCTCGCCGAGGACGAGGAGGACATGACGTGGGAGCCGCTGTCGGTGTTTCGCGGCGTGCCGAAGGACGGCACCTCGGCGGTGACGGTGATGGCGGCGCTGGCACCGCGCCAGATCATGAACGAATGGACCACGGACCCGAAGGAAATCCTCGAAACCTTCGCGGCGGAGATGCGCGCCAACCAGCGCCACTATTCGATCTACGGCGGCAACTACGCGATCATCATCCCGAAGCAGTTGCGCGAGCATATCCAGAATGCCGGCTGGTCGAAGCGCGACATCGCGGAATTTTTGTTCGAACGCGCGCGCATCAAGCGCAAGGAATGGGCCGATGTCGGCAAGGCGGCGATCGTGCGCGACCGGCCGGAGAAGGTGCATCCGGCACTGGAGTCGCCGGATCATCTGCTGGTGATATCCGCGGGCGGACCCGCCGGCGGTTTCGGCGCGGTGATCCCGCCATGGATGGGCTCGAAAACGAAGGCGGTGACGGTGCCGCTCGGCGTCTGTGTCGATTGCGAGCCCGGTTGATCTCAGGGTGAGGAGCCGCGCCGCAGCTCGTAGAGCGAAGGCGGGGCGTCTCGAACCATGAGGTGAGCAATGGTTGGGCCGCCTCGTCCTTCGAGACGGCGCTATGCGCCTCCTCAGGATGAGGCGGAATTGAGAGTGGTCCTTGCCGCCACGCGCCGGATTCCCGCTTTCGCGGAGCCGACCAGAGGACTAGCCTTTCAGCGGAATCACATGAAGGAGTGCCGACGATGACATTGCGCGTGCTCGATCCGACCCATGAAGGCAAGACGGCGGGCTTCGCGCTGGCGCCGCGGCTCGACACGCTGCGCGGCAAGACCGTCGGCATCATCACCAACGGCAAGGAAGGCACCAAGGGGTTCTTCACCCATCTCGACCGGATGCTGCGCGAGGACCTCGGCGCGGCGGAAGTCGTGTGGCGGCAGAAGAAGAACTACAGCGCGCCGGCCGAGCAGGAGATCATCGCGCAGACGCGGCAATGGCACGCGGCGGTGACCGGCATCGGCGATTGAGGCTCCTGCTCATCGTGCAGTCTGCACGACTCCATCGCGGTTGAGAAACAAGGCGTTCCCGCCATCGGCGTAATGACCGAACGCTTCACCAGCGCCGCCGCACTGATGTGCAAGGTGCTCGGCATGCCGGACTACAAATTCGCGGTGATCGGCCACCCGATCTCCAGCGCGTCGGATGAACTGCTCGCGGATTACGCGCGCGCGACAGTTCAACAGATGAAGGTGATGTTGCTGAAGGGTGAATCCTAGGTGGAAGGAACGCAGCGCTCTCTCCACGTCATGGCCGGGCTCGTCCCGGCCATCCACGTCTTTGATGCGACTTATGCGATAGTCAGTCAGGCGTGGATGCCCGGTGGCGATGTGAACGGCTCACCGCTCACACCCGCTCCACAAAACTATCCACCACGCGCTTTTCGCCGGCCTTGTCGAAGTCGATGGTCAGCTTGTTGCCGTCGAGCGCGGTCACATTGCCGTTGCCGAATTTCTGGTGGAACACGCGATCGCCGACCTTGAACGCCGAGGCGCCGGTGGATTTGGCGATCAGCTCGCCCTCGATCACCAAAGGACGTTTATGGCCGCGGCCTTTCGCGCCGGCGCCGCTCTCACGGCCGGCGAAGCCTTCCACGTCGGTCGCGCCGAAACCGCGTTTCGCGTAATCGTCGCGGACATAGCGCTGCTGGCCGGTCTCGCTGAAGCCGCCGCGACCTTTGTTCTGCTGCGCGCGCTGCCAGCCCGGCGTACCGTAGCTGGAGCCGAACGAGGTCACCTCGTCGAAACGCGACGCGCCGTAGCCGCCGCGTCCGCCGAAGCCGAACCCGCCGTCGATCTCCTTCACCTCCACATGCTCCTCCGGCAATTCGTCAAGGAAGCGCGACGGCACCGTGGTGTTCCACAATCCGTGGATGCGGCGGTTGGTGGCGAAATAGAGCTTGGCGCGTTTGCGCGCGCGGGTGATGCCGACATGCGCGAGGCGGCGTTCTTCCTCGAGCCCGGCACGGCCCTGTTCGTCGAGCGCGCGCTGATGCGGGAATAATCCTTCTTCCCAGCCGGGCAGGAACACGGTGTCGAATTCCAGCCCCTTGGCGGAGTGCAGCGTCATCAGGTTGACGCTCTCGGCGCCTTCGCCGCGATCGGTGTCCATGACCAGCGAGATATGTTCGAGGAACCCTTGCAGGTTCTCGAAATCCTCCATCGAGCGGACGAGTTCTTTCAGGTTTTCCAGGCGGCCGGCGGCGTCGGCGCTGCGGTCCTTCTGCCACATCTCCGTGTAGCCGGACTCGTCGAGCACGATCTCGGCCAGTTCGGTGTGCGGCAGGGTCGCGCGCTGCTCGGTCCAGCGGGTGAACGAGTCCATCAGCGTGCGCAGCGAGGCGCGCGCCTTCGGCTTCAGCTCGTCGGTCTCGACCACCGCGCGCGCGGCTTCCGACAGCGGAATGCGGCGCTTGCGCGCGTGGTCGTGCAGGATCTGCACGGTGGCGTCGCCGAGGCCGCGCTTCGGCACATTGACGATGCGCTCGAAGGCGAGGTCGTCGGCCGGCGAGGCGATGACGCGCAAATAGGCGAGCGCGTCGCGGATTTCCTGGCGCTCGTAGAACCGCGGGCCGCCGATCACGCGATAGGGCAGGCCGAGGGTGACGAAGCGGTCTTCGAATTCGCGCATCTGGAACGAGGCGCGGACCAGAATGGCGATCTCGTCGAGGTTATGTTCGGCGCGCTGCAGCGCCTCGATCTCCTCGCCGACGGCGCGTGCTTCCTCTTCGGAGTCCCACGCGCCGGTGACGGTGACCTTCTCGCCGAGTTCGTCCTCGGTGTGCAGCGTCTTGCCGAGCCGGCCTTCGTTGTGGGTGATGAGATGCGCGGCGACCGCGAGGATGTGGCCGGTGGAGCGGTAGTTGCGCTCGAGACGGATCACCTTCGCGCCGGGGAAATCGTGCTCGAACCGCAGGATGTTGTCGACCTCGGCGCCGCGCCAGCCATAGATCGACTGGTCGTCGTCGCCGACGCAGCAGATGTTCTTCTGCGTGCGGGGGGTGTCGGGGCCTGCATCCTTCGAGACGCGCGGCACGCCGCGCTCCTCAGGATGAGGAGGGATATTGGTGTTTGCCGCGATTTCGTGTTGCGACACATCCCGCTCTCGCTCCTCATCCTGAGGAGCATCCTGAAGGGATGGGTCTCGAAGGACGAGGTCCGGATTTTTGGGCGCCACATTCTGCCCGAGCAGCCGCAGCCACAGATACTGCGCGACGTTGGTGTCCTGATATTCGTCCACCAGGATGTATTTGAACCGCTCCTGATATTGCCGCAGCACTTCCGGGTTCTCGCGGAACAGCCGGATGCATTCCAGCAGCAGGTCGCCGAAGTCGGCGGCGTTGAGCGTCTTCAGCCGCTCCTGATAGGCGGCGTAAAGCTTTCTGCCCTTGCCGTTGGCGAAGGCCGCGCCTTCACCGGCCGGCACCTGATCCGGCGTCAGGCCGCGATTCTTCCAGCCGTCGATCAATGTGGCGAGCACGCGCGCCGGCCAGCGCTTCTCGTCGATGTTCTCGGCTTCGAGCAGTTGCTTCATCAGCCGGATCTGATCGTCGGTGTCGAGGATCGTGAAGTTCGGCTTCAGCCCGACCAGTTCGGCGTGCCGGCGCAGCATCTTCACGCCGATGGCGTGGAAGGTGCCGAGCCACGGCATGCCCTCGACCACCTGGCCGACCATCAGGCCGATGCGCTGCTTCATCTCGCGCGCCGCCTTGTTGGTGAAGGTGACGGCGAGAATTTGCGAGGGATGCGCGCGGCCGAGATTGAGGATGTGGGCGATGCGCGTGGTCAGCACGCGGGTCTTGCCGGTGCCGGCGCCGGCGAGCACCAGCACGGCGCCGTCGAGCGTTTCCACCGCCTCGCGTTGCTCCGGATTGAGCGTGTCGAGATAGGGATAGCCGCCGCGCGCGGCGGCCTGCGCGCGCGCCGCGATGCCGCCGGCGGCGGGCCGGGGAGCAGGGGCGGGTTCGCGGGGACGCTGCGAGAAATCGGCCATCAGGGTTCCGGGTTCGCCGCCGGCATGCGGAATGCGGCGGCAGACATCGCGTTTTCGGGCGCTTGCGCCGAAAACGCGATTCTTTCAAGGCAAAGATGGCATCGCCGCCCCCGGATTTGGAGGGGCGGCGCGACCGGATCGCGGTTTATGCCCGGAAACTGCGGGCCGGATCGGCGCGAACGCCGTCTTTCGGCTTTATATAGTGAGAAGACGCCCAATTGCCTGCCGTCCGGAGACCCGTCATGACCAAGCCGATCAAGCAGCCCGGCCCCGACCATCCGATCGCCGTGGCGCGCAATCCGCGCCGGGTGGTGGTGACGGTGAACGGCCGCGTGCTCGCCGACACCACGGCCGCGCTGGCTTTGCGCGAGGCGTCCTATCCGCCGGTGCACTATATTCCGCGCGCCGATGTGGACATGAGCCGGCTTAACGCCACCGATCACGCCACCTATTGCCCGTACAAGGGCGACTGCAGCTATTTCTCCATTCCGGAACTGGGCGCGCGCGGCGACAACGCGGTGTGGAGTTACGGCGTGCCGTATCCGGCGGTGGCCGACATCGCCGGCCATCTCGCGTTTTATCCGGACCGTGTGACCATCGAGGAGCGGTAGCAGCAGACCAACGAGACGTCGTCATTCCGGACGCCGCGCAAAGCACGGCGATCCGGAATCCAGAATAGCGAGCTACATCCCCGGCATGGCGATGCGCCGGCTCACGCCCTCGGGCCGCGGCAGGCGCGCATGCGCCGCGAGCATGCGCTGCACATTGGCGGCGATGTCCGGCGGGAACGGTGCGACTTTCTTCGCCGTCATGTCCACATGCAGCATCATGCATTCCGAGGTGGCGGACAGCCAGCCGTCCTCGGCGTGGCGCAGTTCCTGAAAATAATGAATGCGCTTGGCGTCGGCGGCGATCAGATGGCAGGTGGCCGTCACCGGCGCGCCCTCGTGGATCTCGCGCAGATAGCGCACATGCGCTTCCGCGGTCATGGTCGAATGCCGGCGTGTCTTGAGATAGTCCGGCCCCATGCCGAGCAGCACGAACGCCTCGTCAGCGCCGCGGTCGAACAGCACATTGTAATAGGCCATGTTGAGATGGCCGTTGTAGTCGATCCATTGCGGCTCGACCCGCATCACGGACGAGACGAACGGGGCGGGGACGTCGGCGATATTGTCAGGGCGATCCAGCATGGCCGCATTGTCGCGGCGGCGCCTCGGGTCGTCAAATGGCGTCGTCACATCGGGACGGGCCGCGCTGTGTGTCGCGCCGCTTGACCCCGCCCGCGCCGGCCGTCACGGTCGCTGCGCAACCCGAGAGACCGAAGGACCGCGCCATGACCGAACCCGCCCGCCGCCGCGATGACAAAGCCGCCGCTGCCGGGATCGCGGCGCTCACCGCCGCCTTCGGCAACCGGGTCGTCACCTCGCAGGCGGTACGCGAGCAGCACGGCAATTCGCTGACCTGGATTCCGAACCAGCCGCCGGATGCGGTGGTGTTCCCGCAAAGCACCGCCGACGTGCAGCAGATCGTGCGCATCTGCGCGGAGCATCATCTGCCGGTGATCCCCTACGGCGCCGGCACGTCGCTCGAAGGCCACATCAACGCGCCGTTCGGCGGCGTGACCGTCGACTTCCGCGACATGAACCGCGTTCTCGCCGTGCATGCGGAAGACCTCGACTGCGTGATCGAGCCGGGCATCACCCGCAAGCAGCTCAACGAGCATCTGCGCGATCAGGGCCTGTTCTTCCCGATCGATCCCGGCGCCGATGCCTCGCTCGGCGGGATGGCGTCCACCCGCGCGTCGGGCACCAACGCGGTGCGCTACGGCACCATGAAGGACAATGTGCTGTCGCTGAAGGCGGTGATGCCGAACGGCGAACTCGTCACCACCGCGACACGCGCCAAGAAATCGTCATCGGGCTACGATCTGACGCGGCTGCTGATCGGCGCCGAAGGCACGCTCGGCATCATCACCGAACTGACGCTACGGCTCCAAGGTATCCCGGAAGCGATCGCCGGCGGCATCTGTCCGTTCCCCTCGGTCGAGGCGGCGTGCAACGCGACGATCCTGACGATCCAGTCCGGCATTCCGGTGGCGCGCATCGAACTGCTCGACGAGGTGCAGATCCGCGCGTGCAACGCCTATTCCAAGCTGACCCTGCCGGAAAGCCCGATGCTCTTTCTCGAATTTCACGGCAGCGCGGCCGGTGTCGCCGAGCAGTCGGAGCGGTTCGGCGAGATTGCGCGCGATCTCGGCGGTGGGCCGTTCGAGTGGACCACCAAGCCGGAGGAGCGCACGCGGCTGTGGCAGGCGCGGCACGATGTCTACTGGGCGGCCAAGAGCCTGCGGCCCGGCTCGCAATGTTTCGCCACCGATGTCTGCGTCCCGATCTCGCGGCTCGCCGAATGCGTCACGGCGGCGCAGGCGGAGGCCAAGCGGCTCGACCTGCTCACCCCCATCGCCGGCCATGTGGGCGACGGCAATTTCCACATGAGCCTGCTGGTCAACATGGACGATCACGGCGAGGTGGACCGCGCCAAGGAGCTGTCCGGCAAGCTGGTGGAACTGGCGCTGTCCATGGAAGGCACCTGCACCGGCGAGCACGGCGTCGGCCAGGGCAAGCAGAAATATCTGCTGGCGGAACATGGCGCGCCGGCGCTCGCCGCCATGGCGGCGATCAAGCGGGCGCTCGATCCGCAAAATCTGATGAATCCCGGTAAGATCATCGCGCTAGATTAGGCCGCCGACACAGTTTCGCCGGGTCGCCCGGCGAGGGGTGGCGTAGCGGGGACATGCGCTGCACGGCGCGTAAAGGGGGCGGGCGGCCCAACGGGGCGCATCGCAAACGGGGACGTATTGCAGAACACGCTGCTGACGATTGCGGTCGCATTGATCCTGGCGCTGGTAGCGGCGCTGGCGGCGCCGTTCGTCGTCGACTGGAACGATTATCGCGGCGTGGTCGAGCGCGAAGCCACGCGCATGACCGGCCTGCCGGTAACGGTCGCCGGCAAGATCGACGTGCGGCTGCTGCCGTCGCCGCTGCTGACGTTGCGCGACGTGACCGTGAGCGGCGTGCAGGCGCGGACGGTGAGCGTTGAACTGGCGCTCGGCTCGCTGATGCGCGGCGAATGGCGCGCGACCGATGTGCATGTGGTCGGTCCGCAACTGGAAACGGGAGTCGATCAGGCGGGCAAGCTGCGCTGGCCGGGGGCCTCGGCCGCGTTCGACCCGAACGCGCTGTCGATCGACCGGCTGCATGTGGAGGACGGCCGCCTCGTCCTCACCGACGCGGGCAGCGGCGCGCGGCGCGTGCTCGACAAGATCTGGTTCAACGGCGACGCACGCTCGCTCGCCGGGCCGGTGCGCGGCGAAGGAGCAGCCACGCTCGACGGCGAGGTTTATCCGTATCGTCTGTCGGTGAGCCGGGTGAGCGATGCGGGCAGCGCGCGCGTGCGGCTCAATGTCGATCCGCAGAACCGGCCGCTGAGCCTTGAAGCGGATGGCGAGGTGTCGCTGGCGCAGGGCACGCCGCGCTTCGAGGGGCAGGCAAGTTTCAGCCGGCCGGTGCAACTGGTCGGCAATCGTGCAGCCCGCGACAAGACGGCGGTGACGCCGCCGTGGCGCGCCAGCGCCAAGGTGAAGGCGACGCCGGCCTCGGTGCTGCTGGAGCAGGTCGAATTCCAGTACGGCGCCGACGATCTCGGCGCGAAGCTGACCGGCACGGCTGACGTGAAATTCGGCGCAGAGCCGCGCATCGAGGGCGTGCTGTCGGCACGGCAGCTCGATCTCGACCGCGCGCTCGCCAATGCCGACGGCACGCGGCTTCCGGCCGCGGCGGCGCTGCGCACGCTGGCGCAGGCGGCGGGCGGCGTGCTGCCGTTCCCGTTCCAGCTTGGCATCGGCATCGACTCCGTGACGCTTGGCGGCGGCACCGTGCTGGCCGTGCGCGGCGACGTCGCCTCGAGCGCCGATGGCTGGACCCTGAGCGATTTCGAATTCCGCGCGCCGGGGTCGAGCCGCGTGCAACTCGCCGGGCGGCTGACGACGACGCCGACAGCGGCTGCGCAGAAAACGCCGGCCGGTGTCGCGTTCAAGGGCGCGGCCAGCGTCGAGTCGTCCGATCTGCGTGCGCTGGTCGGCTGGCTCGAAGGCCGCAGCGATCTCACGCCCGGTCCGGTGCGCAGCCTGAAGGCGCGCGGCGACGTGACGCTCGGCAGCGACACCATCGCGGTGGAGCGGCTGCGCGCTGAGTTGGATCGCGAGACCATCGAGGGGCGGCTCGTCTACAATGTCGCATCGGCGGCACAGCCGGCGCGGCTCGAGGCGACGTTGCGCGCCTCCGAAATCGATATCGACGGCGCGCGGTCGTTCCTTGCCGCCGCGCTCGCCGGCACGGCGGTGGAAGCGCCGCAGGATCTCGCGCTCACCGTCGATCTCGGTCGCGCGACGGTCGGCGGCGTCGCGGTACGCGATCTGCGCGCCAAGCTCACCGGCAGCAAGAACGGTATCGACATCGAGCGGCTGTCGGTCGGCGATCTCGGCGGCGCGGCGATCACCGCGGGCGGGCGGCTCGCCTTCGCGCCGCAGCCGCGCGGCAATCTCAGTTTCGATCTCAACGCGCGCGACCTCAAAGGCGTGACGACGCTGCTGTCGCAATATGCGCCGGCGGCGGCGCCGGTGCTGGCGCGCTTCACCGGCCGCGCGCAGTTGCGCGGCACGATGGCGCTCGATGCCAGCGCCGACAAAGCCGGGACGGGCAAGGCCTCGCTGGAGGGCAGCGTCGGCTCGGTGCGCATCAATCTCACGGCGCAGAGCACGGGCGATCTGGCCAAGCCGGAGACGGTGGCGCTCAAGCTCGACGGACGGCTGGAGTCGGACGACGGCGCGGCACTCGCGGCGCTGACGTCGCTCGACCGCGTCGCCGGCGTCGGCCGCGAGCCGGGGCGGCTGACATTCGCCGCCGAGGGGCCGCTGCAATCGGACATGCGCGTCAAGGCGCAGATCGTGGCGCGCGGCCTCGATGCCGCCGCCGAAGGGAACGCGCGCTATACCGACGGCGCCGTCACCGGCGCGCTCCGCGCGACAGTGAAAGAAGCCGACCTGCGGCCGCTGTTCGGCGCGCCGCAGAGCGTGCCGGCACGGTTTTCCGGCGATATGACGCTGGCGAAGGACCGCGTGACGCTGGCCTCCGTCAGCGGCACGGTGGCGGGCGCCAATCTGCGCGGCCGCGCGGCGATTGGTCTCGCTCTGCCGCACAGCCTCGATGCCGATCTGGATGCCGACGACATCAACGCGGCGGCGATCGTCGCGGCGCTCACCGGCTGGCCGGATGCGGCGCGTGGCGGGACGCAGACCGGCAATGTCTGGGCGTGGCCGGTCGATCCGTTCGCGCGCGGGCTCGCCGCCGATTATCGGGGCAAGGTGGTGCTGCGCAGCCAGCGCGCCACCGTGACGCCGGCGTGGCTGATGCGCGAACTGCGCGCGACGCTGACATTGGGCGATGCGGAGGCGAAGGTCTCCGATCTCAGCGGCAGCGTTGCCGGCGGGCGTGTCGCGGGGACAGTGTCGCTCAAGCGCGGCGGCGAGGGGCTGCGCGCCGATGTGCAGATGAAACTCACCGACGCCGATGCGGCGATGCTGCTGCCGGCGGCGGCGCGGCCGCCGGTGAACGGCCGGATCGGTCTCGACGTGACTCTCAGCGGCACCGGCTTGAGCCCCAATGCGCTGGTTGGCTCGCTCGCCGGGTCGGGCAAGGTGACGCTCGACGGCGGACAATTCGCCGCGCTCGATCCGCATGCGTTCGAGGCGGTGATGCGCGCCGCCGATCGCGGTCTGCCGCTCGATGCGATCCGCGTGCGCGACTTCATGGGCAAGGCGCTGGACAATGGGCAATTGCCGGTGCGGCACGCGGAAGGCGCGCTCGACGTCGCGAGTGGGCAGGTGCGGTTGCAGAATCTCACCGTCGATGCCGACGGAGCGGCGCTCGCGGTGTCCGGCAATCTCGATCTCACGCAGGGGATGATCGATGCGCGGCTGGTGTTCACCGGCAAGGCCGATCTCGCCGGCAGCAAGCCGGACGTGTTCATGGGATTGCGCGGCCCGCTTGGCGCGGCGACACGCACGATCGACGTGTCGGCGCTGTCCGGCTGGCTGACGCTGCGCAACGTCGACATTCAGGCAAAGAAGCTCGAAGCGATCGAGGCCGCGCAGCAGAAGCCGGCCGTGCCGCCGGAGCCCAAGCCGATGGCGCCGTCGCCGGAGATCGCACCGCTGATGAAGTCGGAGCCGACGCCGCCGGCACCGGCGCAGTCAGCGCCGCCGTTGCCGCCGGCGCAGACCATCGCGCCCGCGCCGAAGCCCGCCGATCCGCGCGCGGCGGAGCCGCGTCCTCGTGT
>JAEWJH010000029.1 GCA_023386635.1 Pseudomonadota bacterium | reverse complement strand
GTACGGTCTATTCCGCGACCAAGGCCGGCATGATCGGCATGGCGCGCACCTGGGCGCTGGAGACGGCGGCGGACGGCATCACCGTCAACGTCGTCGCGCCGGGGCCGATCGCCGACACCGAGATGTTCCGCAGCGTCATTCCGGCGGAGAGCGAGCGCGAGAAGGCGCTGGCGGCGCAGATCCCTGTGAAGCGGCTCGGCCGCAGCGATGATGTCGCCCGCGCGGTGCTGTTTTTCTGCGATGCCGACAACAGCTTCATCACCGGGCAAACGCTCTATGTCTGCGGCGGCGCCAGCGTCGGCACGCTGACCATTTAGCATGAGCCCCAGGGTGAGAGGCGATCCCAACGGGTCCGCGCAAAGCGCGGCCCGATGGCAGGCTCCGGATCGCGTTTGAATCATGAGGCGGAGAGAGGCCGGAGGCGGAAATGGATCAGTGCTTCGGCGCGATGCCGGCCGCGCGCTCGGCCGACGCCACGGTATTCGCGAGCAGCATGGTCACCGTCATTGGCCCGACGCCGCCGGGCACCGGCGTGATGTGAGATACTTTCGGCAACAGGCCCTTGAAGTCGGCGTCGCCGACCAGTTGCCCGTTCGGCAGGCGGTTGATGCCGACGTCGATCACCACCGCGCCGGTTTTCACCATTTGCGGCAGGATCAGATTCGGGTGACCGGCTGCGACCACCAGAATGTCGGCGAGGATGGTGAACTGCGCGAGGTCGCGCGTCTTGGCGTGGCAGATGCAGACGGTGGCGTCGCGCTGCATCAGCATCAGCGCCATCGGCTTGCCGACGATGTTGCTGGCGCCGACCACGACGACGTTCTTGCCTTCGATCGCGATGCCCTCGTGCTCCAGAAGTTTCACCACGCCATAGGGCGTGCAGGGCGGAAACACGGTGTCGCCGACGACGAGGCCGCCGACATTGTAGAGATGGAAGCCGTCCACATCCTTGTCGGCGGAAATGGTCTGCAGCACCTCGGACATGGAGAACTGCGGCGGCAGCGGCAGTTGCACCAGGATGCCGTGAGTGTCGGCGCGGGTGTTGAGCTCGGCGATCAGGTCGAGCACCTGCTGCGGCGAAGCGTCGGCAGGGAAGTCGTAACGGAACGACTGGATGCCAACCTCGGCGCAGGCGCGGATCTTGTTGCGCACATAGACCGCGGAGGCGGGATTGGCGCCGACCATGATCACGGCGAGGCCGGGCGTCACGCCGCGCTGTTTCAGGACGTCCACACGTTGTCTGATCTCTGCCCGCATCTCGGCAGAAACGGCAACACCATCGATGATCTTGGCGGTCATTGGCTTGGTCGGATACCGCAACTTGGCGTTGCGGTCGGGGCGGGCGGAAGAAGCTGCGGTCTCTTACACCCGCGCCGGTGCATGGGGAACCCCCGACGACCGGTTACCTAATCGGCGTGAATTCCTTGCGCAGTTTGCCCGTATGTTCGCCGAGCGCGGGCACCGGCCCGAAGGTGGGCGGCGAGTGGTCGATCAGCGCGCCGGGCGCGAGATAGCGCACGGGTCCGGTGGGCGTATCGACCTCGACATAGCGGTTCTGCGGGTGTTTCACCACGTCGTCCATGGTGCTGACACGGCCATAAGCGATGCGCGCCTGCTCCAGGCGCTGCACCACGGTCTCGCGCGGCTGCGCGCCGAATGCGGCGAGGATGATCGCATCGAGCGCGGCGCGGTTCGCGACACGCAGCGAATTGTTGGTGAAGCGCGGATCGGTGGCGAGGCCTGCGTCGCCAAGGACGTCGGCGCACAGCGCTGCCCATTCGCGCTCGTTCTGGATCGAGATCAACACCGCCTTGCTGTCGCCGCAGGCATAAGCGCCGTAGGGCGCGATGGTCGGATGATTGAGGCCGGCGCGGGCCGGCACCTTGCCGCCGTAAGCGAACTGCAGATACGGCACGTTCATCCAGTCCGCGAGCGCATGATAGAGCGACACGGCGATGTGACGGCCGACGCCACTCTGCTGCCGCGCATAGAGCGCCTGCAGAACAGCCTGCAGCGCGGTCATGCCGGCGGCGATATCGCAGACCGAGACGCCGACGCGGGCCGAGCCGTGCTCGTTGCCGGTGATCGCGGAGAGGCCGCTCTCGGCCTGCACCAGGAGATCGTAGGCTTTCAGCTCGCGGAACGGGCCTTCGTCGCCATAGCCGGAGATCGAGCAGGTGATGAGGCGTGGATATTTCTTGCGCAGGTCATCGGCGCCGAAGCCGAGCCGCTCGACCGCGCCGGGCGCGAGGTTCTGGATGAACACGTCGGCCCTGGCGACCATCGCGTCGAGGACGGCGACATCGTCCGGCTTCTTCAGATCGAGGCAGACGGATTCTTTGCCGCGATTGAGCCAGACGAAATACGCGCTCTCGCCATGGACCAGAGAGTCATAGCCGCGGGCGAAATCGCCTTCCGGCCGCTCCACCTTGATGACGCGCGCCCCGGCATCCGCGAGGCGGCCGGAGAGATAGGGGGCCGCGACCGCCTGTTCGACCGAAACAACCAGGATGCCGTCGAGATCGCGTTGCATGCGGGAGATGTGGGTGAAGCGTTGCCTCCGGCGCGTCATCGCGCCGGAGTCTTTCTTAGAAGAACAGGGGCCGTTTAGCGGCGGCTGCCGCCGCGGAAGTTCGGCTTGCGCTGCGCGCCGCCGCCCGGCGGCGGAGCGTCGCCCTTGTGACGGAAGCTGATGCGGCCGCGCCCGAGATCGTAGGGCGACATCTCGACGATCACCCGGTCGCCGACACCGGTGCGGATGCGGAACTTGCGCATCTTGCCCGCGGTGTAGGCGAGCACGTTGTGCTGATTATCGAGCAGCACGCGGAAGTTTCCGTCCGGAAGCACTTCCGTCACCGTGCCGTCGAATTCGAGCATTTCTTCCTTGGCCATCAGTCCTGTCTCCCCGTTTTCTTCACCGCGGCCCGCGGCGGTCGGCAGCATTCTGCCGCTCAGGCTTGCGCTGGAGGAACTTGATCCCTCCAATCTCGCCGGCCTGCGGCGTCTGTTGCCGCTTTGGTTGTTGCTGAGCGTGATTGATCGGCTGTGTCGGCGCAAGCGGACGTGTGTGCGCACGCTGTCCGGACTCGAGCGATACCGGGTGGCTCTGCTTGCCCTGCTGGTGCGCCGGCTTGTCACGATTGGGCTTACCGCCCCCGTGGCTCGGCTTTCCATGCGACGGCTTGCCGTTCTGCTGCGGCCGGCCGCCCCGCTGGCTGCGGCCCGGCTGGTGCCGCTGGTTCAGCTGCGCCGGACGCGCCGCCGGTTGCGCGGAACGCTGACCGGTGCGCCGGTCGGTCGAGGGGATCGACATGCGGATCAGCTTCTCGATGTCGCGGAGAAAGGCCATCTCCTCGTGATCGACGAAGGAGATCGCGACGCCTTCGGCGCCGGCGCGCGCGGTGCGGCCGATGCGGTGGACGTAGCTCTCCGGCACGTTCGGCAGGTCGTAGTTGATGACGTGGCTGACGCCGTCGACGTCGATGCCGCGCGCGGCGATGTCGGTCGCCACCAGAGTGCGGCAGCGGCCGTCGCGGAACGCGGTGAGCGCGCGCTCACGCTGGTTCTGCGACTTGTTGCCGTGGATCGCTTCCGAATAGATGCCCGCTTTCTCGAGATTGCGGACGACCTTGTCGGCGCCGTGCTTGGTGCGGGTGAAGACCAGTACCCGATCGATGGCCTCGCCTTCCCCCTTGATCGTGTCGTTGAGCAGGGTCTGCTTCGCGGCCTTGTCGGTGAGGATCACCCGCTGCGCCACGCGCTCGGCGGTGGTCGATTGCGGAGCAACCGACACGCGGGCCGGATCGCGCAGCATGTCCTTGGCGAGATCGGCGATCGCTTGCGGCATGGTCGCCGAAAAGAACAGCGTCTGGCGTTCTCTGGGCAGCATCTTCACGACTTTGCGGATGTCATGGATGAAGCCCATGTCGAGCATGCGGTCGGCTTCGTCGAGCACCAGCACCTCGACCTTGTCGAGGGAGACGGCGCGCATGTTGACGAGATCGAGCAGGCGGCCCGGCGTCGCCACCAGCACTTCGACGCCGTGGTTGAGCGCGCGTACCTGGCGGTTGATCGGCACGCCGCCGATGGCGACGGCGACCGCGAGGCGCAGGTTGCGGCCATAAGCCTTGAAGCTGTCGCCGATCTGGATCGACAGTTCGCGCGTCGGCGAAAGCACCAGCACGCGGCAGGTCTTGCGCTCGGGGCGATAACGGGTCGACTCGATGTGATGCAGGATCGGCAGCGCGAAGGCCGCGGTCTTGCCGGTGCCGGTCTGGGCGATGCCGATGACATCGCGCCGGCTCATGGCGAGCGGAATGGTCTGGGACTGGATCGGCGTGGGGGTTGTGTAGTTTTCCTGCGCGAGGGCGGTCAGGATCGGCTCTGCGAGGCCGAATTCGTGAAAAGACGTCAAACGTTCTCTTTCTATACAGCGACGCATCCGTTCGCGGGATTGCGACGGAAGGGCCGCGGGTTCAAGACATCCCCGCGTGGCCTGGGCTGTCGGCTGTTCGAGAGTAGAGGGATGGGCGGGGCGAAAACCGTCAGGGTTTCGTGCACGCGGCCCGCAAGATCCGATGGCCGGATCGTCATCCGCGCCGTTGATATGGCAGGGAAGTCGTATTTTTGCAAGACGAAGGTCGGCGACAGAGCCCAAAAATCGACGGAACACCCTGACATAATGAACGAAATCCGCCCAGACCTGCGATCCGCCCGGTAGACAAGAGGGGGGCGGATACGGGAAGGTTCGCCGGCTTTCGCCGTTGTCCGCTGCCCGTGCTGCCGAGAGATTCGATGGCCGTTCCGTCTTCTGCTCCTTCCCAAGCCCTGTCCCGCTTTACGGTGCTCGATCTCACCCGGGTCCGGTCCGGTCCGACGGCGGTGCGGCAGCTCGCCGACTGGGGCGCGCGGGTGATCAAGATCGAGACCCCGGCCCATCTCGCCGAGGGCGAGGGCATGGGCGGTCCCCGCGAGAATTCGGATTTCCAGAACCTCCAGCGCAACAAGCGCGGCATCACTCTCGATCTGAAATTGCCGCAGGGCCTCGCCGCGTTCCGCCGGCTGGTCGCCAAAGCCGACGTGGTGGTCGAGAACTTCCGGCCCGACGTGAAGACGAGGCTCGGCATCGATTATGAGTCCCTGAAGCGCCTCAACAAGGGCATCGTGCTGGCGAGCATTTCCGGCTTCGGCCAGGACGGGCCTTACGCCAGGAGGCCGGGCTTCGACCAGATCGCCCAGGGCATGGGCGGGCTGATGTCGATCACCGGCGCGCCGGGGCAGGGGCCGATGCGCGTCGGCATTCCGATCGCCGATCTCACGGCGGGTCTGTTCTGCGCGCTCGGCATCCTCACCGCGCTCTTGGAGCGCGATCAGTCGGGCGAAGGTCAATGGGTGACGACCTCGCTGCTGCAGGCGCAGATCTTCATGCTCGACTTCCAGGCGGCACGCTATCTCACCGAGGGTGAAGTGCCGCAGCAGGCGGGCAACAACCATCCGACCTCGATCCCGACGGGCGTGTTCCGCACCAGGGACGGCCACATCAACATCGCCGCCACCGGTCAGGCGATCTGGGAGCGGCTCTGCCGCGCGCTCGATCATCCGGAATGGATCGAGACGGCGGAATACAAAAGCAGCAAGCTGCGCTCGCAGAACCGCGATGCGCTCAACGCCGCGATCGAGACGGTGACCGCGACGCGTACCAGCGCCGAATGGGTCGAGGCTTTCAACGTCGCCGGCGTGCCGTGCGGACCGATCTATACGGTCGATCAGATGTTCGCCGATCCGCAGGTCAAGCATCTCGACGTGGTCGCGCGCGCGCAACGCAAGGATAGCAGTCCGCTTGGCCTGCTGGCGCAGCCGTTCCATCTCTCGCGCACCGACAGCGCGGTGGCGCTGCGGCCGCCGGAGCTTGGCGAACACACGGACGACGTGCTCAAGGAATTCGGCTTCAGCGCCGACGAGATCAAGGCGCTGCATGCGGCCAGGGCGGTTTGATTTTTTCTGTCATGGCCGGGCTCGACCCGGCCATCCACGTCTTACTGTCTAAGGCACTAAGAAAGGCGTGGATGCCCGGCACAAGGCCGGGCATGACGTTGTGAGGACGGAGCAAAAATGACCACGACCGACAAGATGCTGTCGCGCAAGGAAGGCAAGATCGGTTATCTCACCTTCAACAATCCGGAACGGCACAACGCCGTGTCGCTGGATATGTGGGAAGCGGCGTCGAGCTATCTCGAGGATTTCAAAAACGACAAGAACATCCGCGTCGTCGTCGTCACCGGCGCGGGCGGCAAGGCGTTCGTGTCCGGCGCCGACATCTCGAAGTTCGAGCAGGAGCGCTCCTCGCAGGAAGGCATCGATCGCTACAATGCCGCGGTCGATCACGCCAATCATGCGTTCTACAGCTTCCCGAAGCCGACCATCGCCATGATCCGCGGCTATTGCATCGGTGGCGGCGTCGGCCTGGCGCTGTGCTGCGACATGCGCATCTGCACCGAAGGATCGAAGTTCGGCGTGCCAGCGGCGAAGCTCGGCCTCGGCTATCGCTACGACGGCCTGAAGAAGCTGGTCGATCTGGTCGGGCCGTCGTTCGCCAAGGAAATCTTCTACACCGCGCGGCAGTTCACTGCCGCCGAGGCGCAGATGATGGGTCTGGTCAATCGCGTCGTGCCGGACGGCGAACTCGAATCCTACGTGCAAAACTATGGCGAGACGATCGCCGGCAATGCGCCGCTGACGGTGGATTCCATCAAATTCATCGTCGAACAGGCGCTCACCGACGAGAGCAAGCGTGATCTCAAGACCTGCGAGGATATGGTGCAGGCCTGCTTCGCCAGCAAGGATTACACCGAAGGCCGTCGTGCCTTCATGGAAAAGCGCAAACCCGTGTTTACCGGTTCCTGACAGGCAGGTCTGCGTGCCGCGATTGGCGGCGCGCGGACCGGAGTGCTAAAGCGTTTTCAAGCCAAATGGATGCCGGTTCGCGTCAAGAAAAACGCGACGAACTAGATCGTTCGCAACCGGGCCTGTGATACCGCAGCGAGGATAATGCCATGTATACCCAGCTTGCTCTTTTTATCGACGGTCAGTGGCTCGACGGCACCAGCCGCCAGAGCGAGGATGTCCTCAACCCGGCCACGGGCAAGGCGCTTGGCCCGCTGCCGCATGCGACCAAGGCTGATCTCGACCGCGCGATCGACGCTGCCAAGAAAGGCCTCGTCGTCTGGCGCAACACCTCGGCCTATGACCGCTCCAGGGTGATGCGCAAGGCCGCCGATCTGGTGCGCGAGCGTTACGATCACATCGCCAAGGTGATGACGCAGGAGGAGGGCAAGCCCTATCCGGAATCGCGCGCCGAGGTGATCGGCTCCGCCGAGATCATCGAGTGGTTCGCCGAAGAAGGCCGCCGCGCTTACGGCCGCGTCGTGCCGGGCCGGCAGAAGGGCGTGCGCCAGCTCGTCGTGCAGGAGCCGGTCGGCGTCGTCGCCGCGTTCACGCCGTGGAATTTCCCGACGCTGACGCCCGTGCGCAAGATCGCCGCGTCGCTCGCCGCCGGCTGCTCCATCGTTCTCAAGGCGGCGGAAGAAACCCCCGGCGCGTGCGTCGAGCTGGTGAAGTGCTTCGCCGATGCCGGTCTCCCGGCGGGCGTGATCAATCTGGTGTTCGGCCGTCCGGCGGACGTGTCCGAGCATCTGCTGGCCTCGCCGGACGTGAAGAAAATCTCGTTCACCGGTTCGGTGCCGGTCGGCAAGCATCTCGCCGCGCTCGCGGCGAAGACCATGAAGCGCACCACCATGGAGCTTGGCGGGCATTCGCCGGTGGTGGTGTTCGGCGACACCGATCCGGAGAAGGTGGCGGACACCATCGCTGCGTTCAAGTATCGCAACGCCGGTCAGGTCTGCATCTCGCCGACGCGCTTCTATGTGCAGGAGCCGGTCTACAACAAATTCCTCGCGCGCTTCACCGAATACGCCAAGGGCATCAAGCTCGGCGACGGGCTGGAGCGCGGCGTGACCATGGGTCCGCTGGCCAATCCGCGCCGGCTCGATGCCATGGAAGCGATCGTGCAGGACAGCGAGAAGCGCGGTGGCAAGATCGTCACCGGCGGCAAGCGGCACGGCAATCAGGGCTTTTTCTTCGAGCCGACCGTGATCACCGATCTGCCGGACGACTCGAAGCTGATGACCGAGGAGCCGTTCGGGCCGATCGCGCCGATCGTTCCGTTCAAGACCTTCGATGAGGTGGTCGAGCGCGCCAATTCGCTGCCGTTCGGTCTCGCTTCTTATGCCTTCACCAATTCGGCGAGCAACGCCGCCGCGATCGGCGAGGCGCTTCAGTCCGGCATGGTCGGCGTCAACAGCGTCGCGATCTCGACGCCGGAAACGCCGTTCGGCGGCATCAAGGAAAGCGGCTACGGTTCGGAAGGCGGCATCGAAGGCCTCGAAGCCTATACGACCGTCAAGTTCATCTCGCAGGGCTGATGCGCGGCCTCTCTTTCCCTCTCCCGTTTACGGGAGAGGGAAACAAAGCGGCATTGCGCGCCGAAAGTTGCTGAGGGCCTCACTCCGCCGCCGCGGCGAGGCCTTTCTGACACACGGCCCAGACCTTGGCCGGCGTCGCCGGCATGTCCAGATGGTTGGCCGCGCCGTTCGGCACCGCATCGGCGATGGCGTTCATCGCCGCGGCGATCGAGCCGGTGGTGCCGGCTTCTCCGACGCCCTTCACGCCCATCGGATTGGTGGTCGCCGGCACCGGCACCATCGCGTCGCGGATCTCGCGCGGCATGTTGTGGGCGCGCGGCATCGCATAATCCATGAACGAGCCGGCGATCGGTTGTCCGCCGTTGGCGTCATAAACCGCGTTCTCCAGGAACGCCTGGCCGAGACCCTGCGCCAGCGCACCGATCACCTGGCCGTCGACGACCGTGTGATCGAGCACGTTGCCGCAGTCGTCGACCGCGGTATAGCGCTCGACGGTCACGTTGCCGGTGTCGGGATCGATCTCGACTTCGGCGATGTGGCAGCCGTTTGGGAACGTCTGCGGCGTCTGCGTCTCGCCGCGCGTATCGAGCGTGTCGCCGGTCGAGCGCGCCTGTGCGGCGACCTCGAACAGGCCGACGCGGCGATCGGTGCCGATCACCTCGAAGAAACCGTTGCGATAGGTCAGGTCGGACTCCGCCGCCTCGAGCATGTTGGCGGCGAACTTCTTGCCCTTGGTCAGCATCGCCTCAATCGTTCGCAGCAGCGTGTGGCTCACCACCATGCCGCTGCGGGAGCCGACCGAGGCAAAGCCGGAGACCCCGAGATTGGTGTCGCCGTGGCGATGCTCGATCTGCTCGGGCTTGATGCCGAGCCGCTCGGCGGCCAGACGCGAAAACACGGTGGCGTGGCTCTGCCCGGTGCTCTGCACGTTCAGGCCCATCACCATGCGTTCGCCGTTCGGAAACAGCAGCGCCGCCTGCTCGTTCGGCGCGGAGCCGGCGTGTTCGAGGAAGCATGAAATGCCGATGCCGCGGAGTTTGCCGCGCCGCGCCGCTTCGCGCCGGCGCTTCGGGAACCCGGCGTAATCGGACAATTCGAGCGCGCGCTCGAACACCGTTTTGAAGTCGCCGCTGTCGTAGGTGTTCCCGGTGGGGGTCTTGTACGGCATCTTCGATTTCGGGATGAAGTTCTTCTTGCGCAGCTTGACCGCGTCGATCCCGGTGATGCGCGCCGCTTCCTCGACCAGCCGCTCCATCACATAGTTTGCTTCCGGACGCCCGGCGCCGCGATAAGGCCCGGTCGGCAGCGTGTTGGTGACGACGCAGGTCGCACCCACGTCGATCTTGGTGATGTCGTAGACGGACGGCAGGCAGCGCGCGAAATTGTTGGTGTTCATATGCGCGCCGACTTGCGTGAGATAGGCGCCCTGATTGGCGAGATGACGCACGCGCAAGGCAAGGAATTTGCCGTCGTCGTCCAGCGCCAGTTCCGCGTCGCTATAGGCGTCGCGGCCCTGATGATCGGTGACGAAGGCTTCCGAGCGGGTCGACATCCAGTGCACCGGGCGTCCCACTTTGCGGCTCGCCACCAGCAGCGCGAAATATTCCGGATAGGAGCCGGTCTTCATGCCGAACGCGCCGCCGACATCCTCGGTGATGACGCGCATCCGCGTCTTGTCGATGCCCATGATGCCGGTCATCTGGTTGCGCACGGCATCCGCGCTCTGCGAACAGACGCGCAGCGTGTAGGAATCCGTCTTCGCATCGTAGATGCCGGTGGCGCCGCGCGGCTCCATCGAGACGATGGCGAGCCGCTGGTTGACCACCGAGATACGCGCCACATGCTTCGCGCTCTTGATGATGCGATCGACCTCCGCCTCCATGTCCGGCGACGGGACCGGGCCGGGCCAGTCGATCAGGATGTTGTTGGGCGCCTGCGGATAGAGCTGCGGCGCGCCGGGCTTCACTGCCTCGCGCGCATCGACGACGGCGGGTAATTCCTCGTAGTCGACGGCGACCAGTTCGGCTGCGTCCTGCGCGGCGCGCGCGGTCTCGGCGATGACGGCGGCGACCGCGTCGCCGACGTGCTTGACCTCGGACTTCGCCAGCGGCTGGCGCGGCGTCAGGATCAGCTTGGCGCCGTTGCGACCGACCATCGGCGGGTGCCGCGTCATGTCGGTGATGCCGGCAGCCTCGATGTCTGCGGCGGTGATCACGGCCAGCACGCCCGGTGCCGCGAGCGCCTCGGCGGTGTCGATCGACACGATCCGGGCATGGGCATGTGGCGAGCGGACGAAGCAGGCATAGGTCTGCTTCGGCTGCACGACGTCGTCGGCATAGCGGCCGGCGCCGCGCAGCAGCGCGTCGTCCTCGACCCGGTTGAGCGGCTTGCGGGAGTGATCGGTGGTCGCGTCCATTGTTCGTCCGTGTAGAAGAGGGTCGTTCGTTATAGCGTACTCACGGCCTCAGCATAGCGTGCAAGGTGGAAGGACTCCATGCGGCGGGCGGATAGATGGCGAAGCCTCTTGACGAGCCGATTCGCAGATCGTCAGGCTGGACGCGCGGCAACGCCGAAGACCTCGGCGGCGAATTGCGGATAGACCTCGGCAAGCTGCTGCGCCACCGTGCCGCGCATCAGTGCCAGTGTCTCGGCGGATGGCGGCGTGGTCACGGCCACGTCGTCGGTCTGATCGAAATCGAAGCCGGTGTGGTCGCGGATTTCTTCAACCGTGTGACCGGGGTGGACGCTCTCCAGCCGGAAACGTCTGCGGGCCGCATCGAAGCGGAAGAAGCAGCGGTTGGTGATCAGCGCGACAGGTCCGCCGGTGCGGTGAACGCCGTCCGCGCTCACGCCCGGCGCGCTGATGAAGTCGACCTTTTCCACCAGCGTGCGCCGCGAATGCTCGGTGCGAAACAGGATCATCTTCGGCACCACGTAATAAAGATGCGCCGAGCCGTAGGAGCCGGGGAAGCGTACGGTCGGCGCCGCATAGTCGCCGATGGCGACGAGGTTGATGTTGCCTTGTCCGTCGATCTGTCCGCCCGAGAGGAAGAACACGTCGATGCGTCCCTGGCCCGCACAATCGAACAGTTCGCGGCCGCCGTCGGTGAAGAAGTTGTGCTTGCGGCTTTGCAGCAGCGACACATAGGGTCGGGCGACGCCATGCCGGCGGCCGCGCTCGCGCGCGAGCAGCGCCGCGGTGGCCGGGATCGGCGAGGCATTGCCGACGGCGACATGGCGCACATCGGCGATCAGATCGGCGATGGTTGCAACCAGAAGCTCCTCGTCGCGGATGGTGTCGTTCGGCGTCATGATGCTGTCGCGCGTGCGGGGAGCACGTGCCGGGCCAGATAAGTCGCGAAGCCGTCGCGGGTCGCCGCCAGCCGCGCATACTCCTTCATGTGCGCGGCATCGGTGTCGTAATGGTCGGGCAGGCCGAGCGGCCAGGATCCGTTCTGCGCGACGGCGATGCCATCGACATAAAATCCCGGCAACACGCCGGCTGCGCGCAGCGGATCGGCGAGCAGATTGTCGTCGACGATGCGCTCGACGGTGACGATGGTGCTGCGCGCCGCATGCGACAGGGTGATGAGGTCGCGCTGCCGGCCGATCCAGACATTGCCGTCGCGGTCGGCGAGCGGCGCATGCAGCAGCGCCACGTCGGGCACGATCGCCGGCAGCAGCACGATGGGATCGCCGCCGTCCGCATAGGGATTGTCGATCACCTGCCATTCCGGTCGCGTAGCGAGAATGTCGGAGCCGATCAGTCCGCGCATCGGCATGAACGGCACGCCCTTCTCGGCCGCCTGAAGCGCGGCGTGGATCGCCGGACAGGTGGCGTCTTTCATCACGATGCTGCGGTTGAGCACCGCTTGCGTGAATTGCGGCGCCGCGCCGAATTCGCCGAGGCTGACGGCGGAGGTCTCCAGCGTGCCCACGCAGCCGGCGCCGATCAGCAGGTCGGCCTGCAGGCTCGATGTCGGCAGCGCAACGAGGTGCAGGTTGCGAATGCCGCGCCGGATCAAGGCGCGTGTCACTTCCATCGGCACGCCGGAGACCTCGCGTGGCACGGCGAGCAGCGCGCCATCGGCGATACCGGCGACGGCATCGTCGGCCGAAGCGGCGAAATGCGTCATGGGCGCCTCCATCTCACGGCGTTCGATGGCATCGGTTGTCCCATTGTTGCCCACGTATCGTCTACTGGGTCGTAGACCCTTGCATCGCCTGCTGCTTTCTGGTCAGCAGGGCGCATGACAGGGAAAGCGACGACACTCAGAGACAAGCTCGAAGCCGGCCGGTTCGTGATGACCGCGGAGGTGACTCCGCCGGTGTCCATGTTGCGCGGCGATTTGCTCGATCGCGCGCTGCCGCTGAAGGGTCTCGCCGACGCCGTGAATGTCACCGACGGCGCGGGCGCGCGTCCCCATCTCGGCGCGTTGACCGCGGCGGCCATGCTGCTCGCCGAAGGCGTCGAGCCGATCCTGCAACTCACCTGTCGCGATCGCAACCGCATCGCGCTGCAGAGCGACCTGATGAGTGCTGCGGCGCTCGGCATCGAAAACCTGCTGATGCTGCGGGGTGACAATCCGGATGCAGGCGACCAGCCGGAGGCCAAGGGCGTGTTCGACCTCGACACGCGCGCCTTGATGACGACCGCACGCGATCTGCGCGACCACGGCACGTTGCCGCCGTCGCGCGCCGTGGCGGGAGAGGCGCATTTCTTTATCGGCGGTGCCGACAATCCGATCGATCCGCCACCCGGCTGGCAGCCGGATGGCTTGCGGGCCAAGCTCGCCGCCGGCGCGCAGTTCGTGCAGACGCAGTTCTGCATGGATGCCGGCGTCGTCGCGCGCTATTGCGCGCGGCTCGCCGATGCCGGCATCGCGAGGCAGGTGCATCTGCTGATCGGCGTCGCACCGCTCAAGTCGGCGAAGTCGGCGCGCTGGATGCGCGACAAGCTGTTCGGGTCGATCATCCCCGACGATATCGTTGCGCGTATGGAGCAGGCATCCGATCCCGCCGCCGAAGGCGAGGCGATCTGCGTCGCGCTGATCGCGCAACTGGCGCGCACGCCCGGCGTCGCCGGTGTGCATGTGATGGCGCCGAATAATGCGGCGGCGCTTCCGCGCGTGTTGCGGACCGCGCGGGAGCAGGTTCCCCGCTGACGAATTACGAAGCGTTATGGGCGATAAAAAAAGGGCCGCCGAAGCGGCCCTTTGTGCATAGGTGGAGGATTCACGTCACTGCTTCTCATCGCAGGGAAAAGCAGCAACTGCGCACGTCCCAATCAAACGCGTGCTCGCGCTCAATCCAAGTAAATTGCCCGTAAATTCATCGGATCATGCATTTGCGCATATCCGCTAGACTAAAGTTTACGGTCTCAGCGCGATGGGCAAACGAGTTCCTTGCACATGCGGGTGAATTCCGGCCACGGCTCGTAAGCGACACCGCGACAGATCTCCCGAGAGGCATCCTGGTCCACAATCTGGGTAACCGTGCCGGCGTAGAAATAAGCGGCGCGTTCGGTCGGTGGTGCGTATTGCCCGGTCTCGTCCTTTGCCGTGTAGCGCATGCAGGAGATATAGCGCTCGACGCCGCCGCTTTGCCGCAGCACCGGCGATGACACCAAAGCGTCGCGCACGCCGACCGGATCGACGAGCCGGCGATGCATCTCGGTCTGCAACTGCGACTTATAGTTTGCCGGCATGATGTTCGGCTCGATCGGCTTCGGCGCTTCGCGAAGGCCCGAGCATGCGGCAAGCACACCGCCGGCCAGCAGCAGCGCGGCGAGCGGCACGGTGGAGCGATAGAAAGAAGTCGAAAGGCGGCGGTCAGCCCGGCGGTCGGCCGTCATCGTGTGCGGTCACTCTGTGCGTGTTGTCCCGCGTGCATCCTAGTCATGAGCGAGGGACGTGCAACCCGCAGGACGACGAGAGTCAGCGCGCGGGGAGTTGAGCGCCGGCGAGTTCGCGCAAGCGTCTCGCTTCCTCGAAGCCGTGCATGCCGCCGTACCACTGGCCGGCGACGATGGCGCCCTTCACCGGCTGCAGTAGGCCGAGCGTCATGATCAGCACGGCGGGCAGCCAGAGCACCAGGTGCACCCAATAGGACGGGGCAAATTCGGTTTCGACGGCGAGCACGATCGGGATCAGGACGTGACCGACGATAACGATCACCAGATAGGCCGGAAAATCGTCGGCCCGATGATGGTGCAATTCCTCGCCACAGGCAGGGCACTCGTCCGCGACCTTCAAAAAGGCGCGGAACATCCGCCCTTCGCCGCAGTTCGGGCAGCGGCCGCGAAAGCCGCGCAGCATGGCCTGGAAGGCGGAGGCGGGTTTGGCGCCAGTCGACGTCGACATCGAGGGGTCTCCTTTTCGCAACGCAACATAATAGGGAATCAGGGACAGAGGTAGACCGGGGGCGAATGGCTGCTCCTCCGGCGGTGCGGCAAAATCGCTCGTCAGGTCGGGTTGCCGTGTGAACCGGGCGGCGATCGGTGGCGACCAACCATCATCGTCCCGCCAGCAACCGGATCGCGTTCGTCATGACCAGGGCCTTGTCCAGCCTTTCGCCACCGCGCTTCTTCCTCGTGATCGCCATGGGGCTCGCCTTGAGCCTTGCCTTGGTGCTGGTGCTCGCCGTGGCGGCCATCAGTGCGCAATCCGGGCTGCCGCTGTAGGGCGGCCACAAGAACCTAACCGCCTGGCGCGGTTTGGCCCCAACGGAAGCCGTTGCGGTTGCCGCTACGCGGTGTGCTCGCCGCCGGAATTGGCGCGGTAACGAGTTCGGCGCCGTCTTCCAGGTCGGGTTGCCAGCACGGTCGCGTACGGCTCTCGACGATCTCGCTGGTGACGCGGTCGAATGTCAGCTCGCGGCAGGTGCGCCCATCCGCCATCGGCAGGAATGAGCGCCCCGTCGTGTCCGACGTGCGCCGCGGCTTTTCGGTGACCGCCACCGACACGGCGATGCGATGCTGGGTCAGCAGCGCCGCGCCCATCAGCGCCAGAAACGCGACGCCGATGATCACCGCGCCGGGCCAGGAGGCGCGATAGGTCTGCGGGGCGCGGGGCAGAGGACCGGACATGGGCCGATTCAGGCCGCGGCCCGGTTCAGGACGGCTTAATTCGACCGTTCAAATGCCGGACAATGCGGGTGGTCAATTGCCGCGGCCGCTTGACCGGCCATATGAATTATAGTTCAATTGCCTGCATCAAATCGGAAATATAATTCTGAATTGCATCGGACCCCTCCGCAGGCGCCCGATGCGGGGAAACGCAGTCAAAACGGGTTCAGGGCAGCGGATCGGATATGACGACTACCGGTCAGGGACAGATCGCCGATCACGGGTTTCTCGATGTCGCCGGCCAGCGGCTGGAGTACCGCATGGTCGGGCCGCGCCCGTCCGACGCGCCGACGCTCGTTCTGCTGCATGAAGGCCTCGGCTCGACCGGCC
This sequence comes from Pseudomonadota bacterium, assembly GCA_023386635.1. Taxonomy (GTDB): domain Bacteria; phylum Pseudomonadota; class Alphaproteobacteria; order Rhizobiales; family Xanthobacteraceae; genus Pseudolabrys. The sequence goes on along the minus strand of JAEWJH010000029.1, from coordinate 11,623 downwards.
TGTGGGGCGATTTTCCTGAGCGGCTGTCGGCGGCGACCGGGGTCGGCGTGTTCGTCTATTCGCGCGCGGGCTACGGCCAGTCGTCGCCGGTGAGCCTGCCGCGTCCGCTGACTTACATGCATGATGAAGCGCGCGTCGCGTTGCCGGCCGTGCTCGACGCCATCGGCTGGCGACACGGCCTGCTGATCGGCCACAGCGACGGCGCATCGATCGCCGCGCTCTATGCCGGCACGCATCAGGATCGTCGCCTCGACGGCATCGTGCTGATCGCGCCGCATTTCATCGTCGAGGATGTCAGCATCGCCTCGATCCGCGAGGCGAAGACCGCCTACGAAACGACCGATTTGAAAGCGAAGCTCGGCCGCTGGCATCGCGATCCCGATAATGCCTTCCGTGGTTGGAACGACGCCTGGCTCGATCCGGCGTTCCGCCAGTGGGACATCAGCGAGCAGCTCGCATTCATCCGTGTGCCGATCCTGATCGTGCAGGGCGTCAACGATCAGTACGGCACCGTGAAGCAGATCGAAGTGGCCAAGGACGAGTGCTACTGCCCGGTCGAGGTGGCTTTGCTCGACGCGAAACATACGCCGCAGCGTGAAGCGCCGGACGAGACGCTGCGGGTGATTGCCGATTTCAGCACGCGATTGTTGCGCGGCGACCGGACGCCGATTGCGACCAAACAGAAGCCGGAGAGGGTGTGATGGCGGATACCGACCGAAAGCTGGCCAACGGCAAGACGCGCGTCGATTTTCAGACCGATCCGTCGCAATACCGGCACTGGAAGCTCGCCGTGGACGGCGACGTCGCGACGCTGACCATGGATGTCGACGAGAAGGGCGGCCTGTTCGAAGGCTACGACCTCAAGCTCAACTCCTACGATCTCGGCGTCGATATCGAACTCGCCGACGCGCTGCAGCGGTTGCGGTTCGAGCAACCGGGCGTGAAGGTCGTGCTGATGCGTTCCGGCAAGCCCAAGGTGTTTTGCGCCGGCGCCAATATCCGCATGCTGGCCGGCGCGACCCATGCGCACAAGGTCAACTTCTGCAAGTTCACCAACGAGACCCGCAACGGCATCGAGGATTCGAGCGAATATTCCGGCCAAAAGACCATCTGCGTCGTCACCGGCTCGTGCGCCGGCGGCGGCTACGAGCTGGCGCTCGCGGCGGACCACATCATCCTCACCGACGACGGTTCATCCACGGTGTCGCTGCCGGAATTGCCGCTGCTCGCGGTGCTGCCGGGCACCGGCGGCCTCACGCGCGTCACCGACAAGCGCAAGGTGCGCCGCGACCATGCCGATGTTTTCTGCACCACCGAGGAAGGCTTGAAGGGCAAACGCGCTGTCGACTGGCGTCTGGTCGATGAAGTGGCGCCGAACAGCAAGCTGGAAGACATTGTCGCGCAGCGCGCCAAGGAGTTTGCCGCGAAGTCCGACCGGCCGAGCGATGCAAAGGGCGTCGCACTGACGCCGCTGTCGCGAAAGCGCAACGGCGATACGGTCGAGTATCCGTTCGTGTCCGTGGTGGTCGATCGCGCGGCGCGGCTCGCGACCATCACCGTGCGCGGTCCGCAGGCTGCGCCGCCAGCCGATGCGGCGGCGATGGCCGAGCAGGGCGCGTCGTTCTGGCCGCTGCAGCTTGCACGCGAGCTCGACGACGCGATCCTCGATATTCGCCTGAACGAACTCGACCTCGCCGCGATCGTGTTCAAGTCGGAAGGCGATGGCGAGCAGGTCGCCGCCTATGACGCGTTCCTCAAGGCCAATGCCAGGCACTGGCTGGCGCGCGAGATCACGCTGTACTGGAAACGCGTGCTCAAGCGCATCGATCTCACCTCGCGGAGCCTCGTCGCGGTGATCGAGCCCGGCTCCTGCTTCACCGGCACGCTGGCGGAAATTGTGTTCGCCTGCGACCGCTCCTACATGCTGATCGGACAGCTCAACGGCGGCAACCGCCCGCCGGCGACGATGACGCTGACCGAGATGAATTTCGGCCCCTATCCGATGAGCAACGGCCTGACGCGGCTTGAGACGCGTTTTCTCGACGATGACGAGACGCTGGCGCACGCAAAGTCGCTGACGGGCGAAGCGCTCGACGCCGAAGCGGCGGAAGAGGCGGGGCTGATCACCTTCGCCTTCGATGACATCGACTGGGACGACGAGATTCGCATCTTCCTCGAGGAGCGCGCGAGCTTCTCGCCCGATAGCCTCACCGGGCTCGAAGCCAATCTGCGCTTCGGCGGACCGGAGACGATGGAAACGAAAATCTTTGCGCGGCTGACGGCGTGGCAGAACTGGATCTTCCAGCGGCCCAACGCGGTCGGCGAGGATGGCGCGCTGCGCCGTTACGGTACCGGCCAGAAGGCCGTGTTCGACACCAAGCGGGTTTAAGAGGAGCGAGCCATGAGCATGGACAACCTGAACGTCGATTATTCGACCACCATTCCGAACAATGTCGGGCTGATGGAAGACCGCCGCGTCCTCAAGGCCCTGGAGGGCTGGCACCCCGGCTATCTCAACTGGTGGAACGACATGGGCCCGGACGGCTTCCAGGAGAAGCTCGTCTATCTGCGCACCGCTTATTCGGTCGATCCGCGCGGCTGGGCCAAGTTCGATTATGTCCGCATGCCGGAATATCGCTGGGGCGTGTTGCTGGCGCCGCAGGAAGAGGGTCGCACCATCCCGTTCGGCCAGCATTATGGTGAGCCGGCGTGGCAGGAAATCCCCGGCGAGCATCGTGCCGCGCTGCGCCGCCTCGTGGTGATCCAGGGCGACACCGAGCCGGCTTCGGTCGAGCAGCAGCGCCATCTCGGCAAGACCGCGCCGTCGCTCTACGACATGCGCAACCTGTTCCAGGTGAACGTCGAGGAAGGCCGTCACCTCTGGGCGATGGTCTATCTCTTGCAGAAATATTTCGGCCGCGACGGCCGCGAGGAAGCGGACGAGCTGCTGCGCCGCCGCTCCGGCAGCGAAGATTCGCCGCGCATGCTCGGCGCGTTCAATGAGGCGACGCCGGACTGGCTGTCGTTCTTCATGTTCACCTACTTCACCGATCGCGACGGAAAGATGCAGCTGCACAGCCTCGCGCAGTCGGGATTCGATCCGCTGTCACGCACCTGCCGCTTCATGCTGACCGAGGAAGCGCACCACATGTTTGTCGGCGAGACCGGCATCACCCGCGTCGTGCAGCGCACCTGCGACGCCATGAAGGAAGCCGGCATCGACGATCCCTATGCGATCGACGAGGTGCGGGCGCTCGGCGTGATCGACCTGCCGACGATCCAGAAGAAGCTCAATCTGCACTATTCGCTGTCGCTCGATCTGTTCGGCTCGGAGGTCTCGACCAACGCGGCCAATGCCTTCAACAACGGGCTGAAGGGCCGCTATCAGGAAACCAAGATCGACGACGATCATCGGCTCGAAAGCGCGACCTATCCGGTGCTGAAATACGTCGACGGGCAGATCAAGCTGGTCGACGAGCCGGCGCTCACCGCCTTGAACATGCGCCTGCGCGACGACTACACGCAGGATTGCGTGAAGGGCCTGCTGCGCTGGAACAAGGTGATCTCGACCGCCGGCATCAAGTTCGAGTTGAAGCTGCCGCACACCGCGTTCCATCGCCAGATTGGCGAGTTCAAGAACGTGCATGCGAGTCCGGAGGGCGTGATCGTCGACGACGCGACCTGGGCGAAGAAGCGCAACGAGTGGCTGCCGTCGACGGCGGACGGCGACTTCATCGCCTCGCTGATGAAGCCGGTGGCGGAGCCCGGCAAATATGCCGGCTGGATTTCCCCGCCGAAGGTCGGCATCGACAACAAGCCCGGCGATTTCGAGTATGTGAAGATCGATACGTGAGTGGCTCTCTGCCGTCATCGCCGGGCTTGTCCCGGCGATTCCGCTTAGGGAGACAGGCTGCATCGAATCGTCATGGCCGGGACGAGCCGGCCATGACGAAGGGAATAAAAAAGGCCGGGCAATGCCCGGCCTTTTGGCTGTCTGGCTAGTGGAGGCGCTTACTCCGCCGCCTTGCGTGCGCCGCTGCTCATGTCGGAGAGGAAATAGTCCATCGCCGCCTGCGCGCCACCCTTCTTGATCGGCACGCCGGCCATCTGCAGCGCGAGTTCGGTCGCGCCGAGCGCGCCGATCATCGAGGTTTCGTTGACGTCGCCAAGATGGCCGATGCGGAACATCTTGCCCGCGAAGCGGCCGAAGCTCGCGCCATAGGAGATGTTGAAGTTCTCCAGCGCGAGCGCGCGGAACGCATCGGCGTCGTGGCCGTCCGGTAGCAGAACGGCGGTGAGGGTCGGCGAATAAGCCTTCGGATCCTGGCAGATCGTCTCGAGACCCCAATGCTTCACCGCGCGGCGCGTGCCCTCCGCGAGGCGGTTATGGCGCGCGAACACGTTGTCGAGGCCTTCCTCGTGCAACATGGCGATGCCTTCGTTGAGGCCGAACAGCATCAGCGTTCCCGGCGTATACGGGAAATAGCCGGACTTGTTCATGTTCAGCATGTCTTCCCAGGAGAAGAACGACTTCGGCAGCTTCGAGGTCTTGCTGGCTTCCAGCGCCTTCGGGCTGAGCGCGTTGAACGACATGCCGGGCGGCAGCATCAGGCCCTTCTGCGCGCCGCCGACCGCGACGTCGACGCCCCATTCGTCATGACGATAATCGGTCGAGGCGAGCGAGGAGATGGTGTCGACCAGCAGCAGCGCCGGATGGCCGGCCGCGTCGATCGCCTTGCGCACGCTGGCGATGTCGGAGAGCGTGCCGGTCGAGGTCTCGTTGTGCAGCACGCAGACCGCCTTGATCTCCTTGTTCTTGTCGGCGCGCAGGCGCTTCTCGACCTCGTTCGGGTCGACGCCGTGCCGCCAGTCGGTCTCGATGACGTCCGGCTTGAGACCGAGCTTCTCCGCCATCTTCTTCCACAGCAGGCCGAACTGTCCGGTCTCGACCGTCAGCACCTTGTCGCCGGGCGACAGCGTGTTGGTGAGAGCGGCTTCCCATGCGCCGGTGCCGGTGGCGGTGAAGATGATCACCGGATGCGCGGTCTTGAAGATGGTCTTGATGCCTTCGAGCGCCTTCTTCGTCACCTTGGCGAATTCGGGACCGCGATGATCGATCATCGGCTGGTCGATCGCGCGCAGGACGCGATCCGGCACCGGCGTCGGGCCGGGAATATGCAGCGCATGGCGCCCAACGGCGCGCGACGAGTTCTTCACCATGGAATTTCGCTCCTGAAACGCAGCTGTGTCGGGGCACCGTCCGGGCACAATGTGCCCTTTGAACCTTCGAACATTGGGCTGGCCGCGCGGGCCCGGTGCTTGGTGGCGATCAACTATGAATGGTACATTGCGGTCAAGCGATTTCAGGCGGAGTTCGTCTTTGGGAGCAGACCGTTGCGGCCCGCGCCTATGCAGTCGACGTCATAAGAGGGCGCCAGGTGCCAGTGGTCCGACCAGTTTTTGAACGGCAGCTCAACGCGGCGCTGACGGATGGCGTGGCGTTCGACGATTTCACGCGCGGACGCTACGCCACCGACGCATCGCATTATCAGATCATGCCGGTCGGTGTGATCACACCGCGGTCGATTGAAGAAGCCAACCGGGCGATCGATGTCGCCGCGGAAAACGGCGTGAGCGTGACCGCGCGCGGCGGCGGCACCTCGCAATGCGGACAGACCATCAACGAGACGCTGATCGTCGATTGCTCGCGCCATCTGAACAAGCTGATCGATCTGGACGTCGCCGGACGGCGCTGCACGGTCGAGCCGGGCATGGTGCTGGATGAATTGAACCGTCAGCTCAAGCCGCATGGACTGTGGTTCCCGGTCGATATTTCGACCGCGTCGCGCGCCACCATCGGCGGCATGTCGGCAAACAATTCCTGCGGCGCGCGCTCGCTGCGGTTCGGCACCATGCGCGACAACGTGCTCGGCATCGAGGCGCGACTGGCGGACGGCACGCATGCGCGGTTCGGGCGCATCGACTCTGATCTGTCGCAACTTGCCGATACGCCGAAAGCGCAGGCGCTGGCGCGCGATCTCCTGGCGCTCGGCGCGCGTGAGGCGAATGAAATCGCCGCGCGCTTTCCCAAGGTGCAGCGACGGGTCGGCGGCTACAACCTCGATGCGCTGGTGCCGGGCAACAACGACGCCAATCTCGCGCATGTGCTCACCGGCAGCGAAGGCACGCTCGCCTTCTTCAACCGGATCGATCTGAAGCTGTCGCCGGTACTCGGCCGCCGTGCGGTCGGCGCCTGCCACTTCGGCTCGTTCTATCAGGCGATGGCGTCGGCGCAGCATCTGGTGCGGCTCAAGCCGATCGGCGTCGAGCTGATCGACCGAACCATGGTCGAACTCGCCTGGGAGATTCCGCTGTTCCGGCCGACGCTGGAGCAGTTCGTGCGGCGCAACGGCGGCCATGCGCCGGAAGCCATTTTGCTCGTGGAGTTCGGCGAGGCGGATCAGGAGGAGAATGTTCGCCGCCTCGCGCAACTGCATCAGATGATGGGCGACCTTGGTTTCGGCTGGGACAGGTCCGGCGCGCGCTGGGGCGGCGTGGTCGATGTGCTCGATGCGCCGTTGCAGGCGGCGATCACCGATGTGCGCACGTCCGGCCTCAACATCATGATGTCGATGAAGGACGAGGGAAAGCCGGTGTCCTTCGTCGAGGATTGCGCGGTGCCGCTCGAGCATCTTGCCGATTACACGGCGCGGCTGACGCAGATTTTCGAGAAGCACGGCACGCGCGGCACCTGGTACGCCCATGCCGGCTCCGGCTGTCTGCATGTGCGGCCGGTACTCAATCTGCGGCAGGAGAAGGACGTCAAGGCCATGCGCGCCATCGCCGAAGAGGCGTTCGCCATGGTCAAGGCGTACAAGGGCTCGCATTCCGGCGAACACGGCGACGGCATCGCCCGTTCTGAATTCCACGAATTCATGTTCGGCAAGGAACTGGTGCGCGCGTTCGAGGAGGTGAAGGACCGGTTCGATCCGACAGGCCTGTTCAATCCCGGGAAGGTGGTGCGCGCGCCCAAATTCGACGACCGCGGCCTGCTGCGCTATCCGCCCGGCTATCACGGCGAGCCCATGACGACGCAGCTTGACTGGTCCGCCTATCCCGGCGCGGGCGGCGGTTTCCAGGGCGCCGTCGAGATGTGCAACAACAACGGCGCCTGCCGCAAATTGCAGGGCGGCGCCATGTGCCCGAGTTATCGCGTCACCCGCGACGAGAAGGACGTGACGCGCGGCCGCGCCAATACGCTGCGGCTCGCCGTCACCGGCCAGCTCGGCCCGGATGCTTTCACCTCCGACGAGATGGCCGAGACGCTGAAGCTGTGCGTGTCGTGCAAGTCCTGCCGCCGCGAATGCCCGACCGGCGTCGACATGGCGCGGATGAAGATCGAGGTGCTGGCCGCGCGCGCCGCCAAATATGGCCTCACGCTGCATCAGAAGCTGGTCGGCTATCTGCCGCGCTATGCCCCCTATGCGGCGAAATTGCCGTGGCTGTTCAATCTGCGCGATACGATTCCCGGTTTGGCGAAAATCTCGGAGGCGGTGGCGGATTTTTCCGCGCGGCGCAGTCTGCCGAAATGGCGCGGCGACGTGTTCGCCGATACGGCGTCGCCGGCGCTCGGCAGCGACGCCAAGGATGTCGTGCTGTTCGCCGACACCTTCAATCGCTATTTCGAGCGGGAGAATGTCGATGCGGCGCTGAGTGTCCTCGCGGCCGCCGGCTACCGCGTGCATCTCGCGACGCCGCCGGCGCGCGAGACGCGGCCTCTCTGCTGCGGCCGCACGTTCCTGTCGGTCGGGCGTGTCGATGAGGCACGGCGCGAAGCGGAGCGCACGCTCGCGGCGCTGGCGCCGTTCATCGAGCGTGGCGTGCCGGTGGTCGGGCTCGAGCCGAGCTGCCTGCTCACCTTCCGCGACGAATGGCCGGCGCTGATGATGTCCGATGCGGCGCGCAGGCTCGCGGACCTTGCGCTGCTGTTCGAGGAGTTTCTGGCGCGCGAGCACAAGGCGGGGCGTCTCGCCTTGCCGCTCGGCAAGGTCGCTGGCAAGGCGCTGCTGCACGGACATTGCCACCAGAAGGCATTTGCCGCCATGGGCGCGGTAGAGAGCGTGCTGCGCCTCGTCCCTGAACTAACGGTCGAGACCGTGGAATCGAGCTGCTGCGGCATGGCCGGGTCGTTCGGCTATCACGCCGAGACCATCGACGTGTCGCTGGCCATGGGCGAGCTGTCGCTGCTGCCGGCGGTGCGCAAGGCGGACGCGGACACGCTGGTGGTGGCGGACGGCACCTCCTGCCGGCACCAGATTCATGACGGCGCGCAGCGCGACGCGCTGCATGTCGCCCGGGTGCTGGCGATGAGCGTCGCCGCCGCGTCGTTGGCCTAGGTCTGCCCATCAATGGGCAGCAGCGGGCTTGTCCCGCCCGCCCATCGCTTTATATGTGGCAATCTTTCAAGAAGCCCGGTTCCGGGCGCGCACGACAGGATCATCCATGGCGACGCCAACTCTGCTCCCCACCACGCTGGTGGGCTCCTATCCGCAGCCGGACTGGCTGATCGACCGCGCCAAGCTGTCGAAACAGGTGCCGCGCGTGCGCATGGCCGACCTCTGGCTGGTGCCGGCGGCGGAGCTTGAAGCGAAGCAGGACGAGGCGACGCTTCTTGCCATCGAAGAGCAGGAGCGCGCCGGGCTCGACATCATCAGCGATGGTGAGCAGCGCCGCGAGAGCTATTCCAACCGCTTCGCCACCGCGCTCGAAGGCGTCGACACGGTGAACCACGGCACCACCATCAACCGCAGCGGCAAGCCGATCCCGGTGCCGCGCATCACCGCCAAGGTGCGGCGCGCGCATCCGGTCGAGCTGCACGACATCCAGTTCCTGCGCGCCAACACCAGGAAGCCGGTGAAGATGACCGTGCCCGGTCCCTTCACCATGACCATGCAGGCGCAGAACGAGTTCTATCCGTCGCAGGAAGCGCTGGCGATGGACTTCGCCGCCGCGGTGAATGCGGAGATCAAGGACCTGTTCGCCGCCGGCGCCGACGTGATCCAGATCGACGAGCCGTGGATGCAGCAGCATCCGGACAAGGCGCGGGCTTTCGGCGTCAAGGCGCTGAACGCGGCGCTCGAGGGTGTGACCGGCACGGTCGCCGTGCATCTGTGCTTCGGCTATGCCGCGGTGGTGCACGAGAAGCCGGAGGGCTACTCGTTCCTCGCCGAACTGGAGAACAGCAAGGCGCAGCAGGTCTCGATCGAGGCGGCGCAGCCGGACCTCGATTTGCGCGTGCTGGAGAAGCTGCCGTCGAAGACCATCATCCTCGGCGTGATCGATCTCTCCGACAAATCGGTGGAGACCCCGGAGGTGGTGGCGGCGCGCATCCGCAAGGCGCTGCCGCATGCGGCGGCGGAGCGGCTGGTGATCGCTCCCGATTGCGGCATGAAGTATCTTCCGCGCGAGATTGCCTACGGCAAGATGCAGGCGATGGTCGAAGGCACGAAGATCGTGCGCCGCGAACTGCAAGGTTGACGCGCGTTAAGGCTGATCATCGCTTGGCATCATGAAAAACCCGTCCGGTGCGGTGACGCACCGGACGGGCTCTGATGGGCCGGCACGGGTGGGGGACCGGGGGAAAGAGCCGACCCAATCCGTTGCGCATCAGTAGACGTCGCAAACCCGGACGCGGTGCCAGTAACCCCAGGCATCCATCCGCTTGACGATCCGGCAGTCGCGATAGGCCGGGCCGCTCACATAAGCGGGGCCTGCATAGGCATTCGAGGCTGCGGCCGCGCCGATCAGCGCGCCGGCGGCAAGACCGACGCCGAGGCCAACGCCCCAGCGATGGCCAGCCTGCGCCTGGCTGGTGGCGGCGGTCATCGCGCCGGTCAGGGTGACGATCGACAGGGCAAGGGCGGCGATCTTCGTCTTCATGGTGCTCTCCATCCGGTTGTGGGGGCGTTCGATTTGTCACGCCGCCGCATACGATTTGGTCGCCATGTCGGGAAAAAGGTTCAAAGCCGCCTTGGCTCGGTTGTGTCCTTTTTATCGTCGGGACGGTTCCCGGACTTGCCACCGCGCGCGGGGCCGTCTTTAAGTGCGCGCCGATGGTGAGTACCGGGTCCAAAAGATTGCGTATCAGGCCGGCGCGCGAGCAGGATCTTCCTGATCTGCTGAGCCTGGAAGTGCGGGCGTTCGAAGACGGCGCGTTGTCGCGCCGCAGCTTCCGTCGGTTTCTGAGCGGCACCGGCTCGGTGTTGCTGGTGGCGACGCAGGAGCGGATGTTCGCCGGCTACGCGCTGGTTCTGTTTCGCCCGCGCAGCCCGATCGCGCGTCTCTATTCGCTGGCGGTGTCCGGCCCGGCGGCGCGCCGCGGCGTCGGCGTGGCGCTGATCACCGCGGTCGAGGGCATCGCGCGCCGCCGTCGCTGCAAGGTGTTGCGGATCGATATTCCGCAGAAACATGCGGCCGGCGCGGCGTGCTGCCGCAAGGCCGGATTTCAGGATTTGGACGATGCGGCTCGGCGCAAGAAGGGTATGATCCAGCTCGAAAAGCCGCTCTACAAGATCGTCCGGAGTCCTGCATGAGATCCGCGCTGCGTTGTGCCGCGCTTTCCCTTCTTGCCCTGCTGTTTGCCGCCGGTCCTGTGCATGCGCTCGACCAGGTGCGGTTCGGCACCAACTGGGTCGCCGAAGCGGAGCATGGCGGCTTCTATCAGGCGCTCGCCGATGGCACGTATCGGAAATACGGACTGGACGTGACGATCGTGCCGGGCGGGCCGAACGTGAACAACCGTCTGCTGCTGCTGGCCGGCCGCATCGAGTTCTACATGAGCGCCAACACGCTGCAGTCGTTCGACGCGGTGGCGAACAATGTGCCGGCCGTCGCGGTGGCGGCGAGCTTCCAGAAGGACCCGCAGGTGTTCATTGCCCATCCCGGGCAGGGCATCGAGACCTTCGAGGATTTGAAGAAGCTGACGCTGTTCGTCTCCAAGGAGGGGATGCCGACCTATTTCCAGTGGCTGAAGGCCCGCTACGGTTTCGACGAATTGAAGGTGAAGCCCTATACCTTCAATGCGCAGCCGTTCCTGGTCGACAAGCGCAGCGCCATGCAGGGCTATGTGACGGCGGAGCCTTACGCGATCGAAAAGCAGACCGGCATCAAGCCAAAAGTGTTTCTGCTCGCCGATCAAGGCTTCGACGCCTATTCGACCCTGATCGAGACGCGCCGCGAACTGATCGAGAAAAATCCCGATCTGGTGCAGCGGTTCGTCGATGCCTCGATGATCGGCTGGGCCAACTACATCTACGGCGATAGCACGCCGGCGAATTCGCTGATCAAGAAGATGAACCCGGACATGACCGACGACGTGCTGGCGTATTCCATCGCCAAGATGCGCGACTACGGCATCGTCGATTCCGGTGACACCAAAACGCTCGGCATCGGCGCCATGACCGATGCGCGGATGGAATCGTTCTTCCGGGAGATGGTGAAGGCCGGTGTGGTCAAGGATGGGCTCGACTACCGCAGGGGCTACACGCTGCGGTTCGTCAACAAGGGCATCGGTAACGACCTACGGCCCAGGTAAGCAGCCGAGCAGATCACGGCAATCGTCATT
>JAEWJH010000013.1 GCA_023386635.1 Pseudomonadota bacterium | reverse complement strand
GGCTTTGGCCCGCGCTTGTCCTACCCCGTCCAGCCCTTTGCTTTGGGCGGCCCCACTTAGGCGGGGCGGACGGCAGACCCAGGGCGTCCCGGACGCAGGGTGCGAATCCTGCGCGCGGGCGCCGCATCGCGCACGGGCCTGTTCTCCGGCCCGCACCCCGGTGCCATGCCTTGCGGCACCACCGACTGCTCCACTTCAAGAACGCCTCATGGAGCGCCCCTCGTGAGCAAGACGGACATAGGATTATAGGCATATAGGAAGAAAGTCAAGAGGCGGATTGAGCCCCGCTCTATCCGCTGTCATGCCCGGGCTTGTCCCGTCGAAGACGGGCGTAAACGCCCTGATGACCCGGGCATCCCGCTTAGGCCGGCACTGTGCTGACCTCATCGAGATGGCCGGGACATAGGCGTTCTTAAGGACGCCGTTCTTCGAACGGTTATGCCCGGTGATGACGGCTGTTGGAGTTGCGCATCTCTCTCGAAGCCTCATGGTGAGGAGCCGCGCCGGAGAATTCTCTCACTGCGGCGGCAGCACCCAGATGCGATAGCGCTGCGGCGTTTCGGAATGTCCGGCGAGCGCACGCGCCACCGTGACATCGACCGGCGCGCCGCCACGCGGATCCGCCGCCGCGCGGCGCTGCGCCTCGGCGACGCAACCGGCATTAGCGACACGGCAGACCATCGCCATGCCGTCGCGCGTTACGCGCGCCTCGTCCATCCAGATCGCTTCCGTTTTGTTGAAATCGGGAAACGCCGTCGGCTTGTCGGCGAGATAGAACGCCGTGCCATAGGCATTGTCGCCGCCGACGATGCGCAGCGGCACCGACGTGCGCGAACGCCACGTCGCCTCGACCCAGGGCGCGACGAGACTCCCCTGCGTCTGGTCCGGCGGCAGGCCGTTACGGTGGATGACGATGGCGATCACCGGCGCGGCCAGTGTCATCAGCACGGGAACGAGGATGACGAGCGCCAGGATGCGGTCCACCGCGATGCGCGGCACGACGAGTCGCGGCGACGACAGCAGCACCACCGGCAACAGCGCGAAGGCCGACATGCTCCACAGCGACGTCACCTCGACGGCGAATGCGAGCGCGCCGAACACCGGCAGCAGCAATGGCAGCCAGAAGGCACGCGCCGCGAGCCGCCGCGCCGGATTTTCCGGCCACAGCATGTCATGCACGGTGGCGCGATCCGGCCGCGCGGCCAGCAGAACGAGGGCCACTGGCAGCGCCACATAGCCGGCGGAGCCGAGCAGATACGTTACCGCGCTGCGCGCCGAGGCGAACATCGTCGCCGGTGCATGCGCCGCCGCGACATAGCGGAACGGCGGATAATCGTTCTGCACCAGCCAGACAATGTGCGGCGCCAGCACCACCGCGCCAACGACGACCATGATCCACGCCACCGGCGCGCGCAGGAACGACCAGCGGCGGCGATCCATCAGCGCCGCCAGCACCAGCCCGGCGACGAGGAACATCGACCAGTATTTGCCGAGCATCGCGCCCGCGGCACCCAGCCCGGCGAACGCCGCCCAGACCAAACTGCGCCGTTCGAACGCGCGCAGGAAGGCGAATGCGGTCGCCGCCCATAACGGCAGCAGCACGGTGTTGACGTTATATTTGAGCGCGATGGCGCCGAAGAACGGCGTCAGCGTCAGCAGCGCGACGCCGAGGATGCGCTTGTCGCTGTCGAGATAATCGGCGCTCAGACGCCAGACGATCCACAGCGCGAGCGACGGCATTGTCGCCGCCAGCAGATAATAGGACCAGTCGGCCACCGGGACGATGCGGAACCAGCCGGCCACCAGCCAGGCGGCAAGCGGCGGATGCTTGAAATAGCCGAGCGCCGGCTCGCGCGCCCAGGTGACAAGCTCCGCCATGTCGGGATGCACATCCTGCCCGGCCTTGGCGAGCACGCCATAGAGCGCCCACAGCAGCGTATAGAACAGGAGCGCCAGCACCATGCGGCGGTTGCCGTGGAGCGGATCGGCCAGCGCCGAGCGCAGGCGGCCGCCGAGCGTGTCGATGGCGCGGAAGTGACGGGAACCGGTCTTAATGTTCATCGCCGGGGTTCATGGCACGGCCGGTCCGGGGCGTCCACGCATCCGCAGCCTATTTGGCTATTTGCGCGCCGCTTTGTCGGCCGGCCGCAGCTTCGCCGCCTTGCGCAACGTTTCATTGATGCGGCTTTGCCAGCCTTCGCCGCGCGCGCGGAAATGCGCGATCACGTCGGCATCAAGCCGCAGCGACACCAGCTTCTTGACCTCCGGCAACCGCGGACGACCGCGCGATGCCTTCACCACCCCCGGCACGACCTCCCGGGCGGGGCGCATTTTCGCCAGTTGCCGCTCGGTCAACGGCGGATTGTCCTCGTCAACCTCCTTCACCTTGCTCATATCGTCTGATTTCCCGATCGTTGGCTTTGCGTAGCGAAATCAACCGCACCGTTCCGCCACGCGGCGTGAACACCATCACATGAATGCGACCGCGTATCCGGCCGAGGGCGATATAACGTCTCTCGCCGTAATCCCGCCGGTCGTCCTCGACAACCAGTGCGGTTTCCCAGTCAAACGCGCCGGCCGCCGCGAAATCGACTCCATGAGCCGTCCTGTTGGCAGCAGCCTTCACCGGATCGAAGGTATAGCGGACGGCCATTTAACGTAGCTACAATAATTCGCTTGTCAACGGAAATGGCCGTCAGGATAGCACCGTCCCGGCCGGTTCCTGACGGCGCAGCTTGATGCCCTTCACCGCGGGTGTTATCCCGCGCCGCATGACGACCGCCCCGATCGACAACATCCGCAACTTCTCCATCGTCGCGCATATCGACCATGGCAAATCGACGCTCGCCGACCGGCTGATCCAGCAGACCGGCGGCCTCGACGCGCGCGAAATGGCCGGCAAGGAGCAAGTGCTCGACAATATGGATATCGAGCGCGAGCGCGGCATCACCATCAAGGCGCAGACGGTGCGCCTGAACTACAAGGCCAAGGACGGCAAGACCTACGTCCTCAACCTGATGGACACGCCCGGCCACGTCGACTTCGCCTACGAGGTGTCGCGGTCGCTCGCCGCCTGCGAGGGCTCGCTGCTGGTGGTCGACGCCTCGCAGGGCGTCGAGGCGCAGACCCTCGCCAACGTCTATCAGGCGCTCGACAACGGCCACGAGATCGTCCCGGTCCTCAACAAGATCGACCTGCCCGCCGCCGAACCGGACAAGATCAAGCAGCAGATCGAGGACGTGATCGGGCTCGACGCCTCCGACGCGGTGATGATCTCGGCCAAGACCGGCATCGGCATCGGCGACGTGCTGGAAGCAATCGTCACCCGCCTGCCTCCGCCCAAGGGCGACCGCGGGGCGCCGCTCAAGGCGCTGCTGGTCGATAGCTGGTACGACGCCTATCTCGGCGTCGTCGTGCTGGTGCGCGTGGTCGACGGCACGCTGAAGAAGGGCCAGCGCATCCTGATGATGGGCACCGATGCGACCTATGAAGTGGATCGCGTCGGCGTGTTCACGCCGAAACTGACGCAGGTGGCCGAGCTCGGCCCCGGCGAGATCGGCATGCTCACCGCCTCGATCAAGGAAGTGGCGGACACCCGCGTCGGCGACACCATCACCGACGAGAAGAAGCCGGTGACCGAACCGCTGCCCGGCTTCCGCCCCGCGGTGCCGGTGGTGTTCTGCGGCCTGTTCCCGGTCGACGCCGCGGCGTTCGAGGATCTGCGCGCGGCGATGGGGCGCCTGCGCCTCAACGACGCCAGCTTCTCGTTCGAAATGGAATCCTCCGCCGCGCTCGGCTTCGGCTTTCGCTGCGGCTTCCTCGGCCTGCTGCATCTGGAAATCATCCAGGAGCGGCTGGAGCGCGAATTCAATCTCGACCTGATCGCCACCGCGCCATCGGTGATTTACAAGATGGCGCTGCGCGACGGCCAGCACATCGAGATCCACAATCCGGTCGACATGCCGGACGTGATGCAGATCCTCGAGATCCAGGAACCGTGGATCGAGGCGACGATCCTCACGCCCGACGAATATCTCGGCTCCGTGCTCAAACTGTGCCAGGATCGGCGCGGCGAACAGCTCGAACTCACTTATGTCGGCTCGCGCGCCATGGCGAAATACGCGCTGCCGCTCAACGAAGTGGTGTTCGATTTCTACGATCGTCTGAAGTCGGTGTCGCGCGGCTACGCCTCGTTCGACTATCACCTGACCGACTATCGCGCGTCCGACCTCGTGAAGATGCAGATCCTGGTCAACGCCGAACCGGTCGACGCGCTGTCGATGCTGGTGCACCGCTCGCGCGCCGAGCAGCGCGGACGCGCCATGGTCGAGAAGCTGAAAGAGCTGATCCCGCCGCACATGTTCCAGGTGCCGATCCAGGCCGCCATCGGCGGCAAGATCATCGCCCGCGAGACGGTGCGCGCGCTGCGCAAGGATGTAACCGCCAAGTGCTACGGCGGCGACGTGTCGCGTAAGCGCAAACTTCTGGACAAGCAGAAGGAAGGCAAGAAGAAGATGCGGCAATACGGCAAGGTCGATATTCCGCAGGAAGCCTTCATCGCGGCACTCAAAGTGGACGTCTGACGCTTCGCGTCAGACACTGAAGAGAGACGTCTACTGCCCTGCCTTCGGCAACGCCTTGCAATCGTTCTCCGCTTTCGCGCCGGCAAACCGCGCATCGATGAACGCGCGTGCGGCGTCACCACCCTGCTTCATCGAACCGTTGTGATCGGCGCCCGCGATGGTCTTGTACTGCACGGTGTTGCCGCGCGCGCAAAGCTGCTTCGTCAGCGTGTCGGTGCCCTGCGGGAACACAGTGACGTCGCCCGTGCCCTGCACGATCATGGTCGGCGCGACGATCCGCAGCCGGCCCGGTTCGTTGCGCGCCGCAGCGTTGCGAAAAGCGCGCGTATCGGGCTTCGCCACAAACTGATCCCTGGCGATCGCCGTCGACCAGTAACCCTGTGACAGCGCGTGGCTCATGCACTGCACCTGCAGATCGGGCAGATGCCGTAGCGCTTCGTCGGTGAGCATCCGCCGCAGATCGATGCGCCGGTCGGTCGTCGCATAGGACTGCATCGTGTAGAGCACGTAAGGCAACGACAGCTCGTTCTTTGCTGAGGTCCTCACGGCGTCGAGGCGGCCAGCAATCTGCGAACCCGGCGCGAAGGCGACATTGCCGAGCAGCTTGAACTCCGGAACATAGGACGGACCGAGCGCGGCCGCGAACAGATCGACCTGTCCACCCTGCGAATGCCCCATCACCACATAGCGCTTGCCGATGGCCGGCTCGACCATGCGGCCGGCGCGCAACATGTCGAGTGCGTTGCTGCCGGTCGGCTCGCCTTGCAGAAACGGATGGAAGCCGGCGATGCCGAGGCCGGCATAATCGCTGGCGACGACGGCGTAACCCTTGCTGACGAAACCATCGAGCAGCGTGCGGATGGTGTCGATGTAATCGTGCTCCGGCCCGTCTTTGGTATCTCGCGATGGCGCGCAGATCGCAGCGAGACCAGTGGTGCCGTGCGTCCAGGTGATCACCGGCCAGCCGCCGCGTGGCGCTTCGCCTTTCGGGACAGCCACCGTGCCGGACACGGGAACCGGCCGGCCACGATCATCGGTGGAGCGATAGACGACGAGCAGATTTCGCGCGGCGCTCGGCAAAGCCATGGTGGCGGCGGCGTCCAGCGGACGGCTCCAGATCACCGTGCCGCGCGGCCCGTTCGGGAACGGCGGCGGCGCATAAAACGCATCGCCCGGGGGACCTTGCAGGATCGACGCCGGTTCCGCCGCCGCGGGCATGACCACCGATCCCGATCCGAAGAAGACCAGCATCAGGCTCATAGCCGGCCCGTGGCAACCGCGAAGCGACAACCGCATCAGTTCCGTCCCCCATTCACGCATGCGCTGGCGATAGACGGTAAATCGCTAACACCGGTTAAAGAGCAGCCTTAATGCTGCCGGCCATTTAACCGTCACACTGTTTTAACCTGACAGGATGCGGCGGGTCGGATAGACCTCCGCTCATGCTGTCGCGCGGCCCTTTCATAGCGTTGATGGTGACCGCGGCGGCGGCCGGCGGCGTCACCCTCATGCGCCATTACGAGCGCACCGCCATCGAGCAGAAAATGCCGGAGGCGGCGTCGACGCCGGTTCAGGCACCGGCGCAATCTCCGCAACCGGCGCCGGCCGTGAAGCCGCAAGCGCAGAAAGTCCTACCGCAAGCCGCGCCACAAGCTCCCGCGCCGTTGCAGCAGATTCCGCCATCACCGCCACCGGTCGTTGCGCAGCAGCAGCCGGCACCGCCGCCACCGCAACAGCCGCCGCTCGCGGTCACGCCACAGCCCTCCCCGCCGCCCGTCGCCGTGGCACCGTCGGCTCCGACACCGGCACCGCCGCCGGCCGTGGCGGATGCGCCCACATCGCCGCCGGTCACCGAGACTCCGGAAGAAACCTCACCGACCGCGGCGCCGGCGACGCCAACCATCACGCCGAAACTCGCCGACGTTCCGAAGCCGCCGCCCGGCATGGAAGACGCGGTGAAATATAAATTCGCCGCGGTCCGCACGCCGACCAAAGGGCCGTCGGAGCCGATCGGCTACTATCCGAAGGGCTGCCTGCAGGGCGCGGTCGCCCTGCCGGTGAACGGTCCGCACTGGCAGGTGATGCGGCTGTCGCGCAACCGCAACTGGGGCACGCCGCAACTGGTGCGCTTCATCAAGAACTTTTCCGAGCATGCGGCGAAGGCCACCGGCTGGAACGGCATTCTCGTCGGCGACATGGCGCAGCCGCGCGGCGGCCCGGCCGTGTCGGGCCATGTGAGCCACCAGACCGGCCTCGACGTCGACGTCTGGTTCATTCCGATGCCGAAGGAAATCCTGTCCGCGCAGCAGCGCGAGGACATGGCCGCGAACAATCTGGTCGCGTCGGACTGGAAGCACATCAATCCGAAGGTCTACACGCCGCAGCACATGGCCTTCATCAAGGCCGCCGCACAGATGCCGGGCGTCGAGCGCGTGCTGGTGAATGCCGCGATCAAGAAGCAGATGTGCGACACCGCCACCGGCGACCGCTCATGGCTCACCAGGGTGCGGCCGTGGTACGGGCATCATGATCATATCCATGTCCGGCTCGCCTGCCCGCCGGGCGCGACCGAATGCAAGAAGCAGCCGCCGGTCGGTCACGGCGAAGGCTGCGCCGATGCCGATTTCAAATTCTGGTTCACCAAGGCGATCGAGCCGCGCAAGCCGCCACCGTTCGGCGTCACGCCGAAGCCACCGAAGCAGATCAAGCTCGCCGACCTGCCGGCCGCGTGCAAAGCGGTGCTCAACGCACCGTAAGGATCACGCGGGCCCGTGATCCATTGTTGGTAGAGCCGGTCGCCCGGCCGCGAATCCTCGCCGCCGTGTTCGGCCTGAAACTCACCGGATGGACGCAGGACAGCCTGCGCCTGTTCGTCGCCTGTAACGGCGAGCTGCGCGCCAACGCGGCCAGCCGTCAGCTCAGTGGCGGGGCGCGCTACACCTGGTAACCCCAATATACTTGCACAAAACCCGCTGATATAACCCCCGCGACAATCTCGCGGGGGGTTTTTCATGAAGCTGTGCCGGTTTGACGATCGTCTCGGTCTGGTGACGGGCGACACGGTGCTCGACGTCACCGACGCGCTGAACGCGCTGGCGCCGCAGCGCTATCCGTTTCCGCGCAGCGACATGATGATCGAGAACCTCGCCTCGCTGGCCGCGCCGATCGCGGCAGCGGCCAAGACGGCGAAATCCTACGCGCTGAAGGACCTGACCCTGCTGGCGCCGATCGCCAATCCCGGCAAGGTCGTCGCCGCACCGGTGAACTACAAGAAGCATCTCGAGGAAGCGCAGCAGGACCCGGAGATCCACTACCAGAACAAGGTGGCGGAGATTCAGCGCGTCGGCCTGTTCCTGAAGGCGACATCCTCGGTGGTCGGCCCCGGCGAGGGCATCACCATCCGCCATCCCGACCGCCGCACCGACCACGAGATCGAACTGGCGGCCGTGATCGGCAAGCGCGCCAACAAGGTGACGCGCGAACAGGCGATGAGCCACATCGCCGGCTATTGCATCGGCCTCGACACCACCGTGCGCGGGCCGGAAGAGCGCAGCCTGCGCAAGTCGATCGACACCTATACGACGCTCGGGCCGTATTTCATCACCGCCGACGAAGTCGCGAACCCGTCCGCGCTCGACCTGCATCTCACCGTCAACGGCGAGACGCGGCAGAAGGCCAACACCCGCGACCTGATCATCGGCATCGCCGACCTGATCGTGTTCGCCTCGGCGTTCTATACGCTGATGCCGGGCGACGTGCTGCTCACCGGCACGCCGGAAGGCGTCGGCCCGCTCGCGCCGGGCGATGTGATCGATGCGACCATTTCCGGCGTCGGCGCGATGCAGGTGAAGGTGCGCGCGGGCTGAGTTACCGCGGCACCCAGTCCATGAACGGCTCGGCCTCCTTGAGCGCGCGCGCATAGGACGGGCGCTGCTTCAGCCGGCCGAGATAGGCCGCGAGCTTCGGGTAACGGCCGGCGAGCGGCTCCACCGCGAGATCGCAATAGAACAGCGGCGGCGCGGCGGCGCAGTCCGCGAGCGTGAACTGATCGCCGGCGAGCCACGTTCTGCCGGCGATCTCCTGCTCGAACAGGCCGAGCATGGCATCAACCTTCTTGCGTGCGTCCGCGACGCCATAAGGGTCGCGCTGCCCCTCGGGACGGATGCGGTCGGTGATCACCTTCTGCATGTGAATGTGCAGGTTCACGTCGGCGTTGCGGTCCATGAGCCGCACGCGCCGCGCCTGCTCGGCATCGTCGGGAATGAGCCGCGACGGTCCGGGATAGTACATCTGCAGATACTCGATGATTGGCGTCGATTCCGGCACGAAGGTGTCGCGCGCATCGTCGCGCAGCACGGGAAACTTGCCGACCGGCCACATCTTGTAGAACGCAGCACGCTCGCCCTCGTCGCCGAGATCGACGCTCTGCGGCGTGACCGGCGTGGCGTTCTCGTAAAGCGCGATCTGCACCTTGTGGCAGAACGACGAGAGCGGGTGGTAATAGAGCGTCAGAGCCATCGGGTTCCCCTTCCTATGCGCCGTGCGGCAAAGCGCGCGCGAAGCCGAGCGTGACGATACTGACGACGAGCGCACCGACCGCGCAGCCGGCGATCGCCGCGACCATGGGCAACGGCGTGCCGTCGAATACCAGGCTGACGATGACGATCATCACGCCGCCGGTGATCATCTGCAGCGTGCCGCCGAGCGCAGACGCCATGCCGGCGATCGGGCCGTGTTCTTCAAGCGCCAGCACCATCGTCGACGGAATCACCACGCCCATGGCGGTGAACCCGGCGAGCAGCAGCGCCATCATCACCGGCAGGCTGTCGACGCCCATGAGCGTGACCACCAGCAGCGCCACGGTGAACGCCGCATAAAGCGCGGTGGCGATGATGACCATGCGTGCCATGCCGATCCGCTCGCCGAGCGGCGCGGCGAACTGCGACGCGCCGATGAACCCGATCGCGTTGACGGCGAAGGCGACGCTGAACTGCGTCGGCGTCAGACCGAAATGCTCGATATAGACGAACGAGGAACCGGCGAGGAACGAGAAAAAGCTCGCCATGCCGAGACCGCCGATGAAAGTCAGACCGAGAAAATGCCAGTGCGTCAGCAGATAGCCGAAGCTGCGCAGCACGCTTGCCGCATTGACCGCGACGCGATGCTCGGCCGCATGGGTTTCCTTCTGGAATACGGCCAGCAGCACGAGGCCGATCACCGCGACCAGCGTCACCGCGACGAACACCGCGCGCCAGCCGAACGGCACGATCAGCGCGCTGCCGGTCAGCGGCGCGAGGATCGGCGAGACGCTGAGCACCAGCATCACCAGCGCCATCAGCCGCGTCGCCTCGGTGCCGGTGTGCAGATCGCGGATGATCGCGCGCGGAATCACCATCACCGACGACGCGCCGACGCCCTGCACGAACCGGAACGCGATCAGCCATTCGATGCTCGGCGCGAGTCCACAGC
>JAEWJH010000002.1 GCA_023386635.1 Pseudomonadota bacterium | reverse complement strand
ATGAATTTGTCTGGCCGGCAGATGCTCGATCGTCTGCGCAAGGCCGGCTGCACGGTCGGCGGCGTCACCCGCGGCGAACACGGCCTGCTCTGGTACGAAGGCGACGGCGGCGCGAAGGTGACGCCGGCCCTCGCGGTGCCGTCAGACAAGGTGATCGACACCAGCGGCGCCGGCGATATCTTCCATGGCGCCTATCTATGGTCGCGGCTCATGCGGCCAGAGCAATCATGGAACGAGCATTTCAAATTCGCGTCCGCTGCCTCCGCGTACAAAGTGCAGAAGCTCGGTAATGAAGCCGGCCTCCCGACGCAGGCCGATATCGCGCGCATGCGTCAGATGTTCACGGAGTCCGAGGCCCGGCCGGCCTGAGCGAAAACGGCCGCGATGTTTTTCAAGCGCTCGTGCCGGGCCAGCGCATTCACCTCGACCGGCAGGCGCCGCCGCCAGTTGGGGTGTTCGCTGGTGGTGCCGGGTATGTTCATCTGATCCTCGAGGCCCAGCACGTCCTCCAGCGCCACCATCACCAGCCGGCTTGGTGTCTGCGCCAGGAAGGCGGCGACGCCGGCAATATCCTCGGCGCCGCCGATGGCGCGTACGGCTTCGGTCAGCCTCTGCCGCGAATGCGCGCGCGCGTCGTCGTTTTCGCCGGGATCGATGTTCAGCGCGTGCTTGGTGCGCAGATCGTGCCCTGACATCCAGCCGGCGAAGGTCGGCAGATCATGCGTGTTGAACGTGGTCAGCGCATCGGCCCGATAATGGCTCGGATGGCGGAAGCCGCCGTGCTCGCGCTCGAACAGCATCACCTGATAGGACCACAGGCCCCGCCGCGTCAGCGCATCGCGGAAGCCTTCGGGCACGGTGCCGAGATCTTCGCCGATCACCACGCAGCGCCGCCGCTGGCTTTCGTCGACGATGACGTCGAGCAGCAGGTCGAACGGATAGCTCACATAGGCGCCATCCGCCGCCGTGGCGCCCCGCGGGATGAGATAAAGCCGCATCAGGCCGAGCACATGGTCGATGCGGATCGCGCCGGCATGGCGCATCGTGGCGTCGAGCATCCGCCGTAACGGTTCGCCGCGTGACGCGATCAGCGACTGCGGATTGTAGCTGGTAAGGCCCCAGTTCTGACCGGCGCGATTATATTCGTCGGGCGGCGCGCCAACCGACACCCCGGTCAGAATCTCGTCCTGCGCGCTCCAGGCATCGGCGCCGCTTGGATCGACGCCGACCGCGAGATCGATATAGAGCCCGATCGGCATCCCGCGCTGTCGCGCCCGCTCCTGACAGCGTTGCAACTGCCGCGCCGCGAGCCATTGCAGATAGACGGAGAACATCGGATCGGTGTCCGGGTCCTCCGCTGACGCGGCGTCCTCGAACAAGCCGAGGATCATCGCGGCATCCGCCTGTCGCCATCCCGCCGGCCAATCCCACCAGGCAGAACCGCCGAAGCGACGACGCAACGCCTCGAACGCCGCGAAACGTTGCAACGCCTGGCCGCCTTCGACGCAAAACATGTCGAAGTCTTGCCGACGCGCCGGATCGGCGGCTCGCACGAAATGACGATAGCCCGCTTTCAACGCCGTCAGCTTGAGCGCGGCGACGTCGGCATAGCGCACACGATCGGTCGCCCGCAGGTCGGCCAGCCTTGCCGCAACGTCCGGCACCTCGACATCGGCGCAATCCGGCACCTCATCGACGGCGATATAGAGCGGGTTGAGGAACATGCGGCTGTTCGGCGAATAGGGACTGGCGTCCTCCGGCCGATCAAGGAACAGCGCGTGCAAGGGGTTGAGCCCGATGGCGCTGCAACCGAGTGGCGCGAGCACGTCGATCAGGGCGGCAAGATCGCCGAAATCGCCATGGCCCCCGTTTCGCGACGAGCGCAGCGCATAGAGTTGCACCGCGAGACCCCAGAGGCGCCGATCGCCACACTGATAGGCGCGCGTGGCGGTTTCGGATCGGGCCGCGTCCGCTGGCGTCTCCCGTCCCCGGCTGATCGCCGCGGCCAGCGCCGCGCGCGCATGCGCCGTGGTCTCGTGCCACACGCCGAAAACGTCATGATAGCCCGGCGCAATGCCCCAGCGTGCCGCCTTGCCCGGATCGATCATTCCAGCCCTCGATTTGCGTATCTCCACAAGAGCGGCACCCCGGATTCCGTTCCGCAGCGGAACCGATTGCAGCGCAGCGTGTTCTCCTATGGCCCATCACAGGATCGAGAAACCATGCGGCAGCCATGGGCAGCCTCGGCAGCCCAAACCCCTGACATTGTTGACACCCCTCCCGGCGCTTCCGCGCTGGAACTTTCCCCTGCCGACCCCACCGGGCCGCGGTTCCGTATCGAGGATATCTATCCGAGCATCGATGGCGGCCGTTATCCGGCCAAGCGGATCGCCGGCGAGACGGTCGATATCTGGGCCGACATTTTCCGCGAAGGCCACGATCTGCTCGCGGCCGCCCTGCTCTGGCGTCGCGAGGATCATGCCGACTGGCAGCGCGCGCCGATGCGGCCGGTCGGCAACGACCGCTGGCATGCACAGTTCACGCCTGAACAGCCGGGATATTATCTGCTCACCATCGAAGCATGGTCCGACCAGTTCGCGACCTGGCGCAAGGAAATCCAGCTCAAGCGCAAGGCAGGACTGCCGACGACGCTTGAACTGGAGGAAGGCATCGCGCTCGCGCGCGATCTCGCCGGGCAGAACCAAACTGTGATGCAGGCGGTGAGCACCGCCCGGCAGCAGGGCGACGCATCCGCACTCCTCGACGAGGCAATAGCGAAAGAACTACACAGGCCGGCACGCCGCCCGGATTTGACGCGCGGCGTCGTTCCGCTGCTGGTCGATCCGCCGATCGCGCGCGCCGGCGCCTGGTATGAAATGGTGCCGCGCAGTCAGGGAACGGTCTCGGGCCGGCACGGTACGTTCGACGATTGCATCGCACGGTTGCCGGATATCGCCGCGCTCGGCTTCGACGTGGTCTATCTGCCGCCGATCCATCCGATCGGCGAGACCAACCGCAAGGGCCGCAACAATGCGGTGAAGGCGGCGCCAGGCGATCCCGGCAGCATGTATGCGATCGGCAGCCAGCACGGCGGTCATGACGCGGTTCATCCCGAACTCGGCACGCTCGACGACTTTCGGCGCTTCGTCGCCGCCTGTCGGCAGCACGGGATGCAGGTGGCGCTCGACTTCGCAATCCAGTGTTCGCCGGACCATCCCTGGCTGAAGCAGCATCCCGAGTGGTTCACCCGGCGCAGCGACGGCAGCATCCGTTATGCGGAGAACCCGCCGAAGAAATACGAGGACATCGTCAACCCCGATTTCTATTGCGCCGACCGGATCGCGCTGTGGGAGGCGTTGCGCGACGTCATCCTGTTCTGGGTCAAACAGGGTGTGCACATCTTCCGCGTCGACAATCCGCACACCAAGCCGTTTCCGTTCTGGGAATGGATGATCCGCGAGGTGCGGCTGCGTGAGCCCCATGTGATCTTCCTGTCGGAAGCGTTCACCCGCCCGAAGGTGATGAAAGGCCTCGCCAAGATCGGCTTCAACCAGTCTTACAGCTATTTCACCTGGCGCACGACCAAAGCGGAGTTGCAGGAATATCTGACCGAGTTGACGAGCTTCCCGACACGGGAATATTTCCGCGCGAATTTCTTTGTGACGACGCCGGATATCCTGCCGGTGCAGTTGCAGACCGGCGAAGCGTGGTTGTTCAAGACGCGGTTCGCGCTCGCTGCGACGCTGTCGTCGAATTACGGAATCTATAACGGGTTTGAGCTGATCGAGCATGAACCCCTGCCTGGTCGCGAGGAATATCTCGATTCGGAGAAATACGAGATCAAGGTTCGCGACTGGAACAAACCGGGCAACATCAAGCCCTATATCGCGCAACTCAACCGCATTCGTCGCGAGAACCCGGCGTTGCTGCAGACCAACAAACTGAGCTTCGCTCAGGTCGACGATCCGCAGGTGATCGGCTTCGTCAAGCAGTCGGTCGATGGCGCGAATGCTGTCGCCGCCGCCATCGCCCTTTCGGCCGGCCCGCACGAATTCTGGTTCCACTTCGGCGATATCCAGATCGGCCCGGACAACGCGCGTGCCCCGGTTCGCACCATCGAAAATCTCGTGACCGGCGAGCGCCACCTGCTCGAATGGGGGGGCATCCGGATGCGCATCGACCCGTCGAACGATCCCGCCCTTCTCTTCCGCTGCTACCCTTAAGGTTTCCCCCGTGAATATGATGTCGTCCGTATCGTCAACGTCGACTCCCGCCGCGCAGCAGGAGGACGAACTCTGGTACAAGGACGCGATCATCTACCAGCTTCACGTCAAGGCCTTCGCCGATTCCAACGGCGACGGCGTCGGTGATTTCGCGGGCCTGAGCCAGCGGCTCGACTATCTGCAGGAGCTTGGCGTCACCACGCTGTGGCTGCTGCCGTTCTATCCGAGCCCCGGCCGCGACGACGGCTACGACATCGCCGACTATGGCGATATCAATCCGGCGTTCGGCACGATGAAGGATTTCCGGCGCTTCATGCACGAGGCGAAGCGCCGCAATCTGCGCGTCATAACCGAACTCGTGGTCAATCACACCTCGGACGAGCACCCTTGGTTCAAGCGCGCGCGCCGCTCGCCGCCGGGGTCGAGCGCGCGCAACTGGTACGTCTGGAGCGACACAGACCAGAAGTACCAGGAGACGCGGATCATCTTCACCGACACCGAGAAATCCAACTGGGCGTGGGACGACGCGGCGCAGGCCTATTACTGGCATCGCTTCTTCTCGCACCAGCCCGATCTGAACTTCGACAATCCGCGGGTGGTCAGCGCCGTCGTGCAGGTGATGAAGCGCTGGCTCGACACCGGCGTCGACGGGTTCCGGCTCGACGCCGTGCCGTATCTGCGCGAGCGTGACGGCACCAATAACGAAAATCTGCCGGAGACGCACGAGATCCTGAAAATCCTGCGCCGCGAACTCGACGCCTATGCGCCGAACAAGGTGCTGCTGGCCGAGGCCAATCAATGGCCGGAGGACGTGCAGCACTATTTCGGCGACGGCGACGAATGCCACATGGCGTACCATTTTCCGCTGATGCCGCGCATCTATATGGCGATCGCGCAGGAAGACCGTTTCCCGATCGCCGACATCATGCGGCAGACGCCGGACATTCCGGCGAACTGCCAGTGGGCGATGTTCCTGCGCAACCACGACGAACTGACGCTGGAAATGGTCACCGACAGCGAGCGGGACTATCTCTGGACCACCTATGCCGCTAATCCGCGCGCGCGCATCAATCTCGGCATCCGCCGCCGTCTCGCGCCGCTGATGGACAACGACCGGCGCAAGATCGAGCTGATGAACTCGCTGCTGTTCTCGATGCCGGGGACGCCCATCATCTATTACGGCGACGAGATCGGTATGGGCGACAACATCTATCTCGGCGACCGTAACGGCGTGCGCACGCCGATGCAGTGGACGCCGGACCGTAACGGCGGGTTCTCGCGTGCAGACCCGGCGCAGCTTTATCTCCCCTGCATCATGGACCCGATCTACGGCTACAGCGCCGTCAACGTTGAGGCGCAAGCGAGCAGCCTGTCGTCGCTGTTGAGCTGGATGAAGCGGCTGATCGCGGTGCGCAAGTCGAGCAAGGTGTTCGGCCGCGGCTCTCTCACGTTTATCCGGCCGAAGAACCGCGCGGTGCTGGTCTATGCGCGCCAACTCGGCGACGACGTGATCATCTGCGTCGCCAATCTGTCGCGCTCGGCGCAATTTGCGGAGATTGATCTCAGCCCCTGGAAGGGGCGTATTCCGGTGGAAATGCTCGGCCGCACGCGCTTCCCGCGCATCGGCGACCTGCCCTATCTGGTGACGCTGCCGCCCTATGGTTTTTTCTGGTTCCAGCTCGCCGACGATCAGGAGACCCAGCAGGAGACAAGCCTGCCGCGCGAGCTCACCACGCTGGTGATGGCGGACGGCTGGGATGCGTTGCTCCACGGGCGGGCGCGGCACACGCTGGAAACCGATGTGCTGCCGGGATTTCTCCAGGAGCGGCGCTGGTTCGCCCGAAAATCGGCGGGGCGGATCGACGCGAGGCTCGCCAAGGCGATCCCGCTCGACCATGCCGGCGACCGCTTCCTGCTGACCATCGTCGAGGCACAGGCCGGCGATGTGCCGCAACGCTACCAGTTACCGTTGACGATCCGGTGGGAGCGGCACGACCGCGTGCCGTGTCATCCTGCGGCGGTGCTTGCGGCGGTGCGGCGTGGGCCGCGCGAGGGCACGCTGCTCGACAGCACCAGCGAGCGGGAATTCGTCGCCATGCTGTTCGCGAAACTGCAGAGCGGCGAAACGATCGCGGCCGGCGACGCCAAGCTCGTCTTCATGCCGACGGCGGCTTTCAGGGACATGCCCGCGCCCGAGATCACCGACGTCAATTCCGGCCAGCGCGAGCAGTCCAACACGACGCTGACGGTCGGGCGCGATTATGTGGTCAAGGTGCTGCGACGCCTGCAGGCGGGGCAGCATCCGGAAATCGAGATGGGACGGTTCCTCAGCGAGGACGCGCCTTATGCCAATACGCCGCAGATGCTGGGCTCGCTCGAACTGATCGAAAACGACGAGCCGACCGCGCTCGCGGTCGCGCATCGCTATATCGAGAACCAGGGCGATGCCTGGCAGGTGGTGACGTCTGTGCTCTCGCGCTATGCCGAGGAGCAGCATATCCTGACCAACGAGAAGCCGGCCGACAGCGCCGAGCGCGAGCCGCTGTTGCAGCGCGTGCGGCAGATCGGACGGCGCACCGCGGAGCTGCATCAGGCGCTGGCAAGCCGGGCCGACATTCCCGCGTTCGCGCCGGAGCCGGTGACAGCCGCGGACCTCGCGCAGTGGCGCGACCGTCTGCTCGGCCGAGCCGAGCGCGTGTTCGAACAATTGTCGCGGCACAAGCACCATGCGAACATGGACCCCGCCGCCGATGCGCTGGCGCGGCAGCACGACGGGGTGATGGCCTATATCCGGCGTCTCGCCGAAACGTCGGGCAATGGGCTGAAAATCCGTCATCACGGCGATCTGCATCTCGGCCAGATCCTGATCGCCAAGGACGACGCTTTCATTCTCGACTTCGAAGGTGAACCGCAGCGCTCGCTCGATGAGCGGCGGCAGAAGGCGCCCGCCGCGCGCGACGTAGCCGGCCTGATCCGCTCGCTCGACTACGCGGCGGCCTCGGCCATTGCCGCGCTTGGCCAGGTGTCCCCCGAGGAGGGTAGCGTTCTCACCGACAGGCTCGGCACGCTGCGTGACGAACTCACTGCCGCACTCTGGGACGGCTATCGCGAAGCACTAAGCGATGACCGGTTATGGCCGGCCGACGCCGAAAGCCAGCAGCAGCTTCTCGCATTCTTCGAACTGGAGAAGGCGCTCTACGAAATCGAGTACGAGATCGAGAACCGCCCGGACTGGCTGCATATCCCGGTCGGCGGCGTCGTCCGCATCCTGCAGCGCGCTGGAGTGTTGCAGTCATGAGCGCGACCCCTACCCTCTCTGCCGCCGCACGCGCCATTCTCGACGGGCGCCACTCCGATCCCTTCGACTATCTCGGCTGGCATCGCGACGGCGAGACGCCAGTGGTGCGGACGTTCCTGCCTCATGCCAAGCATGTGGAAGTGGTCGCAGACGATGGCGCGACCTATCCGCTGGAGCGGCTGCACGATGCGGGTCTGTTCGCCGGGCGCGGCGCCGACCGGCCGCATTATCGCCTGCGCGCGCATTATGAAGGCCGGCAGGTCGAACTGGAAGACCCCTATCGATTCCAGCCAATTCTCTCGGATTTAGACCTGCATCTGCTCGGCGAAGGCCGGCACCTGAAACTCTACGAGAAGCTCGGCGCGCATCCGATGGTGCACGACGGCGTCAACGGCGTCGGCTTCGTAGTCTGGGCGCCGAACGCCCAGCGCGTCAGCGTGGTCGGCGATTTCAATTTCTGGGACGGCCGCCGTCACCCGATGCGAGTGCGCGGAAACGGCTATTGGGAGCTGTTCATTCCCGGCTGCCGTGCCGGCGACAAATACAAATACGAAATCCTCGCCCGCAACGGGGCGCTGCTGCCGCTCAAGGCCGATCCCGTCGCCTTCGCCGGCGAGATGCGGCCATCCACGGCGTCGATCGTCATCGACATCGATCATCAGCCGCGACCGCGCCCGACGCGCGACGGCGTCAATGCGCTCGATGCACCGATGTCGATCTACGAGGTGCATCTCGGCTCGTGGCGCCGGCACCCGGATGGCAACCGCTGGCTCACCTATCGCGAGATGGCCCAACAACTGCCCGCTTATGTCGCCGATATGGGATTCACCCATGTTGAATTGTTGCCGGTGACGGAACATCCGTTCGACGGCTCGTGGGGTTATCAGCCGACCGGTCTTTATGCGCCGACCAGCCGCTTCGGCACGCCGGAGGATTTTGTCGCGCTTGTCGAAGCGTTTCACGACGCCGGCATCGGCGTCCTGCTCGACTGGGTCCCGGGCCATTTCCCTGACGATCCGCACGGCCTCGGCCGGTTCGACGGCACGGCGGTTTACGAGCACGCCAATCCGATGCAGGGGCGGCATCTCGATTGGGGCACGCTGATCTACAATTACGGTCGCGTCGAAGTGTCGAACTTCCTGTTGGCCAACGCGCTTTTCTGGCTCGACCGTTACGGCGTCGACGGCCTGCGCGTCGATGCGGTCGCGTCGATGCTGTATCTCGACTACAGCCGCCCGGCCGGCGGCTGGATCCCCAACAAGTTCGGCGGCCGCGAGAACATCGAGGCCGTCGCATTCCTGCGCGACGTGAATCGCGAGGTGTTCGGTCATTTTCCGCACGCGACCACGGCGGCCGAGGAATCGACCGCATGGCCGCAAGTGTCGCGGCCGATCGAGCATGGCGGCCTCGGCTTTGGCTACAAATGGAATATGGGCTGGATGCACGACACGCTGAACTATATCAGCCGTGATCCGATCCATCGCCGGCATCACCACGGCGATATCCTGTTCGGACTGCATTATGCGTTCTCGGAAAATTTCATCCTGCCGCTGTCGCATGACGAGGTTGTGCACGGCAAAGGCTCGATCCTCGGCCGCATGCCGGGCGACCGCTGGCAGAAGTTCGCGAACCTGCGCGCCTATTACGCTTTCATGTACGCCCATCCGGGCAAGAAACTGATGTTCATGGGGAGCGAATTCGGACAGTCCAGCGAGTGGAACCACGATGCCAGCCTGCCGTGGCATCTGCTCGACCAGGCGGACCACGCCGGGGTGCAGCGCCTCATCCGCGATCTCAATCGGCTGTACCGCGACACGCCCGCGCTGCACGCGAAGGATTGCGATCCGGACGGATTCGAATGGCTTGTCACCGACGACGCCGCCCACAGCGTCTATGCGTGGATGCGCAAGGGCGACACCACAGCCGATCGCTGCGTAGTCATTCTCAATTTCACGCCGCAGGTGCTGCACGACTATCGGGTGCGCGTGCCGTTCGCAGGAATATGGCGCGAGGTGCTCAATTCCGATGCGGCCACTTATGGCGGCAGCAATGTTGGGAACGGAGGACGTGTTTCGACCGTTGTGACGCGTGGCACTCCGGAGCTCAACCTTGTCATCCCACCGCTTGCTGCCCTCTATTTCGTTCCTGAGCGCTAACGGCCGCCTCGCAGCCGGCTCGCCCTATCCGCTTGGCGCGACCTGGGACGGACGCGGCACGAACTTTGCGCTGTTCTCCGCCAACGCCACGAAGGTCGAGCTTTGCCTGTTCGACAAGGAAGGCCGGCGCGAAACAAAACGCATCGCGCTGCCGGAGCGAACCGAAGATATCTGGCACGGCTATCTGCCAAACGTGACACCGGGGCAACTCTACGGCTATCGCGTGCATGGCCCCTACGAGCCCGATGCCGGGCACCGCTTCAATCCCAACAAGCTGCTGGTCGATCCTTACAGCAAGCAACTCGGTGGCCATTTCGCCTGGACCGACGCGCATCTCGCCTATCGCGTCGGCCACAAGAGCGAAGACTATGCCTTCGACCGTCGCGACAATGCCCGGCATATGTACAAATCGGTTGTCGTCGATCCGGCGCACACCTGGGAGCGCACGGGCGGTCCGCGTGTGCCATGGGAAGACACGATCATCTATGAAGCGCATGTCAAAGGCCTGACGCGCGCGCGCAACGATGTGCCGGAGGAGCTGCGTGGCACGTATCGCGGGCTCGCCGATCCCGCGACCATCAAACATCTGCGGCGACTTGGCGTCACCGCGATCGAACTGTTGCCGATCCATCTGTTTCTCGACGACCGGCAGCTTGTCGACCGCAACCTGCATAATTATTGGGGTTATAATACCCTCAACTTTTTCACACCGGAGCCGCGCTATGCGCGCGAGAGCGCGGCGCACGAGTTCCGCAGCACCGTCGCCGCGCTGCACGACGCGGGGATCGAGGTGCTCCTCGATGTGGTCTACAACCATACCGCAGAAGGCAATCATCTCGGACCGACGCTGTGCTATCGCGGCATCGACAATGCGTCATACTACTGGCTGCTGCCGGACAATCCGCGTTTCTATGACGATTTCACCGGCTGCGGCAACGCGCTGAAGCTCGCGCATCCGCGCGTGACTCAGATGGTGCTCGATTCCCTTCGCCACTGGGTCGAGACTTTCCACGTCGACGGCTTCCGCTTCGACCTCGCCAGCGAATTGGGCCGCACGCCGGCCTTCGACCGCAACGCGCCGTTCTTCGCCGCCATCCGGCAGGATCCCGTGCTTGCGGGTATCAAGATGATCGCCGAGCCATGGGACCTCGGCATGGGCGGCTATCAGGTCGGCGGCTTTCCGAACGGCTGGTCGGAGTGGAACGACAAATATCGCTCGGCGCTGCGCCGCTACTGGCGCGGCGACGGCGATATCCTCGGCGACGTGGCGAGCGCCATGACCGCATCGGCCCCGCAGTTCAACCACGACAACCGCGGGCCCCGCGCCAGCA
Source organism: Pseudomonadota bacterium (assembly GCA_023386635.1). Classification (GTDB taxonomy): domain Bacteria; phylum Pseudomonadota; class Alphaproteobacteria; order Rhizobiales; family Xanthobacteraceae; genus Pseudolabrys. Next base: position 28,411 of record JAEWJH010000002.1, on the reverse strand, counting down.
TCAATCATGTCACCGTGCACGATGGCTTCACCCTCGCCGATCTCGTCAGCTACGAACAGAAGCACAACGAGGCGAACGGCGAAGAGAACCGCGACGGCTCCGACGACAATCTGAGCATAAACTGCGGCGCTGAAGGTGCGACCGACGATCCAGCGATCCTTGATTGTCGCCGGCGGCTGCGCCGTAACCAGTTCGCCTGCCTGATGCTGGCGCAAGGCGTGCCGCTGATGCTGGCCGGCGACGAGGTCGGTAACGGCCAGGGCGGCAACAACAACACCTATTGTCAGGATAGCGAGATCGGCTGGGTCGACTGGGGTGGCGCCGGCAGCGCCGAGGACATGACCGATTTCGTCGGCACCCTCACGCGGTTGCGGCAGACCTTTCCGCAGCTCAAGCCGATCCGCTGGCTGCAGGGCGAGCGCGACGACGGCCAACACGATGTGATGTGGCTCACCCCGGCCGGCACCCCGATGTCCGAGGGCGACTGGAGCTTTCCCGATGCGCGCTTCCTCGCCTATGTGCTGGCGCCGGTCGATGACGGCGGAAAGCCGCTCCTGGTTGTTCTCAATGGCGCGGCCAATGCGGTCGCCGTGACGGCTCCGGACTGGCCGAACGTCGCGCGCTGGTCGCGCGTTCTCTGCACCATGCAGGACGATCCGTTTGCGCCGTTCACGCTGGAGCGCGGGGCATCCTATGACGCGCCGGCCGGCGCGGTGATGGCTTTTGCGGGCGAGCCATGACGGATACGGCTCGGTTCGGCCCCACTGTCAGCGCTGAGGGCGTGACGTTCCGTCTCTGGGCGCCGGCTGCGGAGCGCGTTGATCTCGTCAGCGACGGCAAGGCGTCGCCGATGACGCGCGAAGCGGACGGCTGGTATGAGCTGTTCGTGCCCGGCACCGGCGCTGGAACGCGCTATGGTTTCCGCATCGACGACGAACTCGATGTTCCCGACCCGGCGTCGCACTTTCAGCCCGACGATGTTCATGGGCCGAGCGAAGTCATTGAGCACGGCTATCGCTGGACGGCTGACGCATGGACCGGCAGGCCTTGGGAGACGTCGGTCTTCCTCGAACTGCATATCGGCACCTTTACGCCGGAGGGCACCTATCGCGCCGCCATCGACAAGCTGGATCATCTGGTCGAAACCGGCATCACCGCGATCGAGCTGATGCCGCTCGCCGATTTTCCCGGCCGCTGGAACTGGGGTTATGACGGCGTTCTGCCCTATGCGCCGGATCATCGCTATGGCCGCCCGGACGACCTCAAGGCGCTGATCGATGCCGCGCATCAGCGCGGGCTGATGGTGTTTCTCGACGTCGTCTATAATCACTTCGGCCCCGACGGAAATTATCTCGGGCGCTATGCGCCAGCGTTTTTCACCGACGCACAGACTCCGTGGGGCAGCGCCATCGACTATCGCGTGCCCGAGGTCCGTGGCTTTGCGATCGACAATGCGCTGCACTGGCTGCGGCATTACCGCTTCGACGGCCTGCGCCTCGATGCGGTGCATGCGATCGTCATGCCCGGCGAGCCGGAGCTGCTGCGCGATCTGAGCGCGGCCGCCGCCGCGCTCGCCGCTGCGCAAAGCCGGGCAATTCATCTTGTTCTCGAAAACGACGACAACCGCGCCGCGCTGCTCGATCCCGCCGGCGCGCCGGGCACCTATCGCGCGCAATGGAACGACGACTTCCATCATGCCTGGCATGTTCTGCTGACCGGCGAGACCGGCGGCTATTATGGGGATTATGCACAGCCGGCCTCCGCCATCGCCCGCGCGCTCGCCGAGGGATTCGTCTATCAGGGACAGCCGTCCGCCCATCGCAACGGTGCCGCCCGCGGCGAGCCGAGCCGAATGCTGCCGCCGACCGCGTTCGTCAACTTCCTGCAGAACCACGACCAGATCGGCAACCGCGCACGCGGCGAGCGGCTGTCGGTGCTCGCTTCGTCCGAGGAATTGGTGTGTGCGCTGTCGGTACTGCTGCTCGCGCCGTCGCCGCCGCTGCTGTTCATGGGCGAGGAATGGGGCGCGACCGAGCCGTTTCCGTTCTTCTGCGATTTCAGCGGTGATCTTGCCGACGCGGTGCGCGACGGTCGTCGACGCGAATTCGCCGATGCCTATGCCTCGGCAAAAGCTGTTCCCGATCCGCTGGCGCGCGAGACCGTCAAGAGCGCGACGCTCGACTGGTCGATGCTGACGAAGCCGGCGCACCGGCAAAGTCTCGCGCTGGTGCGCGACCTGCTCGCCGTGCGCCACCGGGAGATCGTTCCCGCCATTCCCCGCCTGACGGCAGGCGAAACGCGCGCGATCATCCGCAATGCGGTGCTGGATGCGCGCTGGGCCGGCGTGCCGTCGCTGCGCATCCTCGCCAATCTGTCGCACGATCCGGCACCGACGCCGCCGTCGACCGCTTCGTCGCGATGGATCTGGGGCGGCGCGCCTGACGCCAGCATGGAACCGTGGGCGGTGCATGCCGCGCTTGAGAGTGCGCCGTAATGGCTATCCCCAACGCGACCTATCGCCTGCAGCTGAACAAAGGATTCACTTTCGACGATGCGGCCGCGATCGTGCCGTATCTGCGCGACCTCGGCATCTCCCATGTCTACGCCTCGCCGTTTCTCAAGGCGCGCAGCGGCAGCATGCACGGCTACGACATCGTCGACCATAATGCGTTCAATCCCGAACTGGGAGGCGAAGCAGGTTTTCTGCGGATGAGCGATGCGCTGCGCGCGGCCGGGCTCGGGCTCATCCTCGATTTCGTCCCAAACCATATGGGAGTCGGGCTCGCAGACAATGCGTGGTGGCTCGACGTTCTCGAATGGGGGCCGAAGTCCCCGCATGCGCGCTCATTCGATATCGCGTGGGATGCTCTGCCGCATCGCCGCCAGCCGGGCGTGCTGCTGCCGATCCTCGGCAAACCCTATGGCGATGCGCTGCGCGACGGCGAGTTGACGCTCAACTACGACGCTGAAACCGGCAGCTTCGCTGTCTGGTATTTCGATCACAAGCTGCCGGTGAGTCCGCCCGGCTATTCGGAAATTCTCCGTCAGGTCGTGAGCACGGCCGGCGCTGAAGCCACGCAAGCCGGTCGCGCGCTGCGCGCGCTCGCGGACAGCCAGAACGGCCCGCATGCGCCGCACCGGTACGACGCGCCATCCTTCAAGGAGCGGCTGGCGGCTATTCCCGACCGTGAGGGCATCATCACACGGGGGCTCGCGGCCTACGCCGCCGACACGCCGCATGGGCTGGCGGCGCTGCATCGCCTTCTGGAACGGCAGCATTACCGCCTCGCGTTCTGGCGCGTGGCGTTCTCGGCCATCAACTACCGCCGGTTCTTCGACGTCAACGATCTCGCCGGTTTGCGGATGGAAGACCCTGCCACTTTCCGCGCCAGCCATGCGTTGATCGCCCGACTGATCGCCGAAGATCGCCTGCAGGGGCTGCGTCTCGATCACATCGATGGCCTGCGCGATCCGATGCAATATACGAGGCGGTTGCGCCAGCTCGCGCGGCAACTCGGCAAGCCCGACCTCTACGTGATCGTCGAGAAGATTCTCGAAGGCGACGAAGCGCTGCCGCGCTTTCCCGGCGTCGCTGGCACGACCGGCTATGAATGGCTCAACGCTATCATGCACATGATGCTGAACGGCGACGGCCTGCCGCCCCTCACCGCCCTGTGGCGCGAGATCAGCGGGCACGATCGCCCGTTTCCCGACGTGGTCGACGAAGCAAAAGGCGTCGTCCTCACCACCATGCTGGCGAGCGAGTTCACCGTGCTCACCGATGCGCTGGCGCGGATCGCCGCCGGCCATTACAGCACGCGCGACTATACGCAGGACCGGCTGCGCGCCGCGCTCGATCTTTATGTGCGCGAGTTTCCCGTCTACCGGACCTATGTCACCGGTACCGGGCCCTCGCCGCACGACCGCGCCACCATTGAAGAGACCATCGGCCGCGCGCGGAGACGCTGGCGCGGACCCGACCCGGATATTTTCGAATTCCTGCGCGGTGCGATCACGCTCGATCTCGCCAAGGATGCGAGTTACAGCGCGCCGCGCGTGCGCGCCTTCGCCTTCAAGTTGCAGCAATTCACCGGTCCGCTGATGGCCAAGGCGCTGGAGGATACGGCGTTCTATCGCGACCAGCGGTTGATCGCGCTCAACGAGGTCGGCGGGGCGCCCGATGCGAAGCCGCTCGGTGTCGACGCTTTTCACACACTGATGCAGCGGCGCCAGAAGACGACGCCCCACGGCCTCACCGCGACCGCTACCCACGACACCAAGCGCGGCGAGGATACGCGCATGCGCATCCTGATGCTCGCGGAACTGGCTCCTGCGTGGGCGGAAGCCGTCGCGCGCTGGCGCGACATCAACGCTCATGCCGTCACGGTCCGGGATGGCCGGCGGATGCCGTCCGCTGTCCATGAATACATGTTGTATCAGACGCTGCTCGGCACCTGGCCGCTCGCGTCCGCTCCCGACGAGCGCTACCGCGACCGCATCGCCGCCTATGCGCAGAAAGCGGCGCGCGAGGGCAAGCAGGAGACGAGCTGGACCAACCCCGATGCGGACTACGAGCAGAACCTCGACGCATTCGTCCATCGGATCCTGTCGCCGGCCAACGCCGGATTCATCGACTCCATGTCGACATTCGCATCCGATGCCGCGCGCCTCGGTGCGGCAGCGAGCCTCTCACAGCTTGTTTTGAAGGCCACTCTTCCCGGAGTTCCCGATTTCTATCAGGGCACGGAACTCTGGGACTTTTCGCTGGTCGATCCGGATAATCGCCGGCCAATTGATTTCGCCAAGCGGCGCGCGTTGCTCGACAATAATTGCTCCACCGCCGCGTGGAACTCGGAACTTTTCAAGTTCCATGTGACTCGCCGGTTGCTTGCGCTACGCAAGAAGTTTCCGAACACGTTCCGGATCGGAACTTATCTGCCGGTTCCCCTCGCCCCTGACGGTATTATCGCCTTCACACGTATGTACCGCGACCACCAGGTGCTGGTGATTACCGGACGCCGTTTCTCAAATGACCAAGATGTGACGCGAGAGGCACCCATGCAGCGTGGAACAAAAGTTCCGTGGCATGATGCGCTGCGCGATCGAGTGCTGCCGCGAAAGCAAACGCTGACTTATGCGGAGATCATGCGTGACGATCCTGTTGCGGTGCTGAGTTCCGCGCCACTGTTCGCATAAGCGGCAATTTTTTCGCAATCGCGGCAAAACTTTGGAACGCTGTCGATGAAGCGACGTTAATGTCATGTCCCTGGAAACAAAAAGCCCACATGTCAGTCGTCGTTATCTCCAATCGTGTTGCACGTATTTCGGCAGCGGAGCCGATCATGGGCGGTCTCGCCTCTGCTCTTCTTCCCGCCGTGAAGGGATTCGGTGCGGTATGGATCGGTTCCAGCGGAAAATTTCAGAAGCCGCAGGATCGTGATGCCTTCGCCTCTGTTGAGGCACTCGGCAAGGGCGCACTGGCGACCGTCGATCTGCCGGAATCCCATTACGCGAATTATTACGAAGGTTATTCCAATTCGGCGTTATGGCCGGTCTTGCACTCGCGGCTCGATCTGCTGAAGTGCGACACCGAGCACTACACTTCCTATCGCGAGATCAACCGCTATATGGCGCGCGCAGTGCTACGGTTCGCCAAGCCCGATTCCATTTTCTGGGTGCAGGATTATCACTTCCTCTGCATGGCCGAGGAAATGCGCAAGCTGCGCATTCGCGAACCGATCGGCTTCTTCCTGCACACGCCGTGGCCGGAGCGCAGCACGTTCATGGCCCTGCCGCAGCATCGCGAATTGGTCAATGCAATGCTGGCCTACGATCTGGTCGGTTTCCAGACTGCCGATGACGTCCATAATTTCACGTCTTACGTCGAGGTCGAACTGGGTATTCCCTGCATCGATGGCGTCTTCCAGACCAAGCGCGGGCAGTGCCGCATCGGTGCGTTTCCCATCGGCATTGATGCCGACGAATTCGCCGATCTGGCGCAACGGGCATCCGATCACGCGCAGGTGCATCGCCTGATGCAAAGCCTGCAGGGCCGCAAGCTGCTGATCGGCGTCGACCGGGTCGATTATTCAAAAGGTCTGTTGAACCGCTTCCGCACCTTCGACCGGATGCTGACCAACCATCCGCGCCTGAAACGCCGCGTGTCGCTGTTGCAGATTGCGGTCCCGTCCCGCTCCAATATCGACAGCTATTGCAATCTTCAGGACCAACTCGCGCACCAGGTCGGTTTCGTGAACGGCCGCCACGGCGAGGTCGACTGGACCCCGATCCGATATCTCAACAAGGGTTATGGCCAGGGGATCCTCGCCGGCTTCTACCGGGCGGCCGCTGTCGGTCTGGTGACGCCGTTCCACGACGGCATGAATCTCGTGGCCAAGGAATATGTGGCCGCGCAGGATCCGGGTGATCCCGGCGTGCTGGTGCTGTCGGAATTTGCTGGCGCAGCGCGCGAGCTCGATGCCGCCGTGCTGGTGAATCCACACGATATCGACGGCATGTCCGAAAAGATCACAGGCGCGTTGGCGATGCCGTCCGCAGAGCGGCGCGAACGCTGGACGTCCATGATGGCAGCCGTCCGGAAATCGTCGATCCATGGCTGGTTCGCGGATTTCCTTACGGCGCTCGAACGCACGGCGCCGCGCGCGGCACCGTCTTTGCTCGAGGATTTTGCCGATACGGGCATTCCGGCCGCCTACTAAGATTGCCGATGAATACGAAAAAGGGAGCGACCTCGGGTCGTTCCCTTTTTTATCCGTCGCGGACGCTCAATAGCCGCCGATGATCGGTAGGATCTCGCCGGTGATGTAGCTGGAACAACTCGGCGCGGCCAGGAACACGAAGGCCGGCGCGATTTCCTCCGGTTGAGCCGGACGTTTCATCGGCGTCTGCGATCCGAACTTGGCGACGGCTTTGGCCGGCCGATCAGCAGGATTGAGCGGCGTCCACACCGGACCGGGCGCTACCGCGTTGACGCGGATGCCACGGTCGATGAGATGGCTTGCCAGCGACCGGACGAAGGCGTGGATCCCGCCTTTCGTCATGGAGTAGTCGAGCAATTCCTTGCTGCCGAGCAGGCCGGTGACCGAGCCGGTCATGACGATCGCGCTGCCCGGTTTCATCTTCGGGATCGCCGCTTTCGCCATATGGAAATAGCCGTAGAGATTAGTCTTCAGCGTGAGATCGAACTGCTTCTCGCTCAAGCTCTCGATGCGGTCGGCATGTTCCTGGAACGCCGCGTTGTTGACGAGGATGTCGAGACTGCCGAATGCCTTGATGGTTTCGCGCACCGCTTTGGCGGCAAACCGCGGATCGGCTACGTCACCCGGGAGCAAAATACAGGAGCGTCCCTCCCGCTCGACGGCACGCCCGGTCTCTTCGGCATCCGTATGCTCGTCGAGATAGGCAATCGCGACATTGGCACCCTCGCGCGCAAAGAGGACGGCAACGGCGCGGCCGATGCCGGAATCCGCGCCGGTGATCAGCGCGGTCATGCCCTCGAGCTTGCGCGATCCGAGATAGGCGGGCGCATCATACATCGGCGCCAGACGCAGCGCGCCTTCCCGTCCCGGCTTGCGCAGGTGCTGGGCCGGCAACGGCGGCACAGGATAATGCCGCGCGCCCGCCTGCATCGCGCGGGGCTTTGATTTGGATTTCTTCTTGCTTTTCGCTGTGCTGGCGTCTCGGCGATCGGTGCGGCGTTGAACGGCGCGCTCTGCCCGCGCGGTTGCGGCGGCCTTCGCGGTCTTGCGGGATGTCCGGCGTTTCATCGGCGCAGGCTCCTGATCCATTTGCGGGCGGGTGGCATCTTGAAGGCGAGAATGCCGAACAGGCAAACGAGGCTGATGCTGTTGGCGACGATGATGATCGGATCCGCGCGAAGGATGCCGTAGATCACCCAGCAGCCAATTCCGCCGGAGAGCACCGAGAACATCGTGAACGAGAGATCGGCAGCACGCCCGGTCCGCCAGCATTTCATCAGCTGCGGAAAGTAGGACACCGTCGTCAGCACCGCAGCCAAGGCGCCCACGGCTGTCGTGAGCGTCATCGCGATCGGCTCCTGTGCGTCGGGGCGTTGCCGAACCATCCGCGCGCCATATCCGCTCCATCGACGGCGGCGCGATGGGCGCAGCCGTTCAAACAAGGCATCAACGCGAGGCGATAACGGAATGTTCCTGTTTAGAGGCCTTCAGCTCCGCACGGCGCGACGGGCGCTGAACCAGCACAGCAGCGGTGCGAGCAGGAAGACGCCGAACAGCCAGCGGGCCGCGCCCGCCGTTCCCGCGATTCCACCCGGCTCCACCAGCCCGCCGATATTCGCCAGCATGCCGGCGAGCGCCGCTCCGAGCGCGGCTACGAACAACTGCACCGTGGTGATCGAGGCGCCGGCGAGATCCTGTTCTCCCGGCCGCGCCGCTTTGAGGATGCCCGCAAGAACATGCGGCCATGCGACGCCAACCCCCAATCCGATCATGACCATCGCCACGCACATGAGCCCAAGCGAGACCGAAAAGCCCTCGCCGCCGCGCGGCATCAGCACCAGCAGCACCGCCATCCCGAAGAACTGCAGCACAGGACCCGCCAGCATGGCGCGGCGGCTGCGATCCCCGGTCGCGCCGGACGATCCGAGCGAGCCGACCGTCCAGCCGATGCCCATCAACACGGCGAGATAGCCAGCCGCAAGCGGCGACTGGCCGTGCAGGACCTGCAGAAACAGCGGTACGAACACTTCGGTGCTGACCACCGTCACCGACAACAGCGACATCATCCCATAGAGCGCCGCCAGCATGGTCGATGGCCGGAACGAGCCCTCCGGCAGCAGGCGCTTCGTCGCCCGCAATTCGATGGCGACAAGCGCGATCAGCAGGATCGCAGCGACAGCGATGCCGGCGATATTCCAGATCACCTCGGGCGATGCGCTTCCCGCCGAGATCGCCAGCGAGACGACCACGAGCAGCGACAACTGCCACAGCGCAACGGCGGATTGCTCGTCGTGTTCAGGACTGCGGCGCGGCAGAACGATCACCGCCAGCACCGTGAACACCGCGGTGATCGGCGCCAGCGACCAGAACGCCCCGCGCCAGATGCCGAGTTCCGCGAAGGTGCCGCCGACAGCGGGACCGACCAGCGTCGCAACGCCCCACATGCCGGAAATAAGCGCGATCGCACGTGGCCATAGCGATTGCGGGAACACCACGCGGATCATGGCGTAAGCGAGCGAGAACAGGAAACCGCCGCCGAGCCCCTGCACGAACCGGGCGATCAGCATGATCGGCATCGACGGCGCCATGGCGCAACCGAGCGCGCCGACGGTGAAGATCGCCGCGGCGATCACGTAAGCCAGTCGCGGTCCGGTGTGCTGCAACAGTTTGGCCGCGTAGACCGAACCGATGATCGAGGCGATCACGAAGATCGTCGTGTTCCAGGCGTAGAAATCGAGGCCGCCGATGTCGCCGACAACCGAGGGCATGATCGTCGTGCCGACATAGACATTGATCGCGTGCAGGCCGACGCCGCCGGCGAGCGTCCCGGCGCGGGCGCCATTGGCCCCCGTCAGCAGATCGCCCCAGCTTGCGGTGGCACCGTCAGGGGAGACGTCGCGCGTGGTCATGGCTGCTCCAGATTCCACGCCTGCTTACACGCAACGCCCGGCTTTGCGGAGGGTGTTTCAGGTAAACCTGATGCGACACAACGGCGGACGGAGCTTGCCCGCGAAGACAAGACGCGCTCGCGCAGGTCAGATCGTCAGGTCGAGGCTGTTGGCTTTCATTTTCGCCGCGGCCTCGTTCTGGATGCGGGTGAGCGCGGCCTGCCCGGCCAATGTGTTCAAGCCCGAATAGTAGTTGAGGATCGCGTCGGAAAAGACGGTGGAATAGTCGGTGGTATCGACCGTGCTGCCGGCTGATCCGCCAAAGACCGAGACCATCGAACTGGTCAGCGTCTGCGCCCACGGGACGCCGCTCGACAGGTTGCCGTAAAGCGCAGCCGCACTGTTGCTGAGAGCAGCAGAGGCAGACAGCGCCATGGCACATTCGCTCCGGGATCGATGCGGAGCGCTATTGTCGCCCGGGTACGGTTGCTGAAACCTTAATCCCTGGTCACTGCGGGATCGGCGGCAACAGCGGGCCGCCGGCGATCCGACAGGCCTGCTGGCACGATCGGTCGCAGAAATTGGTCGCGGCAAGCGCCGCGACCTGATCGCCATCGGCCTCGACGCCGCGGTCGAGACCATCCGTGCAGTCGATCTGGCACATCTTCCAGCAGCCGCCTTCGGCCCAGACCGCCTGCGCACGCTCGCCGCGCGGAAACGGCAGCGGCCGCGCCGCCTTGATCCAGGTCTGCTGGGTGACGACCCGGTCGCGCCGCAGCGAATAATCGGCGGCTCCCGCCGGGATCGAGAGGATCATGGCCGTCAGCAGGACAATCGCAGCACTCAGCCATCGGGTCATGGAAACTCGGGATTTGCCGATTGAATCGATCAATCCACGCTATCAAGCCCGCTCTGGGCGGCCAATGGCGGCTAACCGATTTTCCCGGACGACGGCGGTTTGCTAGGATGCAAGTTCCCAATCGATTTCTTCATGTGGAGCCTTCAAATGGCCAGCCAGGACACTGACGTTTCTCAACAATTTGGAACCGACGGCCTGCAGCCAATGGCGCGCGCGAGCGCCGTCACCCGATTCTTCATGGCAGTTGTCGAATGGGCCGAACGGCTCAATCTGAAATACGCGATCCATGGCAATCCGGCGGTCTACGACAACGCCACCTTCCCTTGGGCCAAGGAGATCGAGGCCCGCACGCCGGACATCCGCCGGGAGCTGGAGCGCGTGCTCGAGCGCAAGGACGAATTGCCGGCCTTCCACGAAATCTCCACCGACGTCGCCACCATCACAAATGACCGCGACTGGAAGACGTTCTTCCTGTGCGGCTACGGCCTGAAGGTGCAGAAGAACATCGAGCAGTGCCCGAAGACCTGGGAGGCGTTGCAAAAGATCCCCGGCATGATCACCGCGATGTTCTCGATCCTTGAGCCTGGCAAGCACATCCCGGCGCATCGCGGACCCTACAACGGCGTGCTGCGGCTGCATCTCGGCCTGATCGTCCCCGGCCCCAAGGACAAGCTGAAAATCCGCGTCGGCAACGAAATCTGCCACTGGGACGAGGGCAAGGCGCTGCTGTTCGACGACGCCTATAACCACGAGGTCTGGAACGACACCGGCAAGCTGCGTGTGGTGCTGTTCGTCGACTTCATCAAGCCGCTGCGGTTCCCGGCCAATCTGGTCAACTGGGTGCTGCTGCACCTCGCGGTGTTCACGCCGTTCGTGCAGGAAGGCAGCCTCAACCAGAAGGCCTGGGAAAAGAAGTTCTACGACGAAGCCGAGGCGTGGCGGAATCGCTGATCCCGCCCTCGCCTCGTCGTCTTCGCCTCAACCTTTCTCGTCGAGCCGGCCGATCTTGCGGATCACCGGGATCATCCGCGTCGCGTCGGCCTCGACGAATTTCGCGAATTCGGGCTGGTCGAGATAGGCCGCCGGGCTTCCCGCCTTTGCAAACACCGCCGTGGTGGCCGGATTGGCCATCACCTTGCGCATCGCGTCGCGCAGCGCAGTCACGATCGGCTCCGGGGTGCCCGGCGGCGCGAACAGGCCGGCCCAGATGTAGGATACGACGCCCGGATAGCCCAGTTCCACCATGGTCGGCACGCCCTCGAGATCGGGCGTACGCGTCGCGCCCCAATGAGCGAGGAAACGCGCGCGGCCGTCGCGCACGAACGGGAAGATCGGCGCCGGCCCCTGCGCGGTGAGATCGACCTGCCCGCCGATAAAGGCGGTCAGCGCCGGGCCGCCACCCCGATACGGCACATGCAGCAGCTTGAGGCCGGCGGCCTGCTCCAGCATCGCGAATGGCAGATGCAGCGCGCCGAAATTGCCGGATGAACTGAACGAGATCGCGCCGGGGCGTTTTTTCGCATCCGCGATGAAATCGGCCAGCGTCTTGTAGGGCGAATCCGCACGCACGGCGAACGTGACCGGATCGGCGGTGACGCGGGCGATCGGCACCAGTTGCTGGTACTCGTAGGCCGGCTTGCGGTCATACAGCCGCTCGGATTCCGGCAGGGTCGTCATGGACGACAGCGCCATCAGCAGCGTGTGGCCGTCCGGCTCGGCGCGGGCGACATGGGCGTTGCCGAGCAGGCCCGCCGCCCCCGCCTTGTTGTCGACGATCACCGATTTGCCCAGCACGTCCTGCAGCGCCTGCGCGACCGGGCGTGCCGCCAGATCTGCCGCGCCGCCCGGCGGGAAAGCCACCACCATCGTGATGTTGCGCGACGGCCAGCTTTGAGCGCGGGCGATGCCGCCGATCGACGAGACAAAGGGCGCGGCGATGGCCCCCGCGAGGGAACCCTTGAGCAAAGCGCGTCGATCCATGGTCCAAATCTCCCGTGATGGCGTTTCCCGATCCGGCGCTTTTTTGGCCGGTTATTGTTATTCGGACCCAGCATATAAGGCCCGCCGGCGCTGACAACTCGGCAACGGCCGGCTACCCGCCAAGCGGGCTGTCTTGATCTTGCCGCCGGTTGCGGGTAGCCCCTGCCGCGGGACAACCTCAGACCACCCATGCCAACCGAAGAAACCATCATGAGCGCCGCCGCGCCGAAAGTGAGCTTTGTCTCGCTAGGCTGTCCCAAGGCGCTGGTCGACAGCGAACGGATCATCACCCGGCTCCGTGCCGAGGGCTACGAGCTGGTGCGCGAGCATCCCGGCGCCGATCTGGTCATCGTCAATACCTGCGGGTTCCTCGACAGCGCCAAGGAAGAGTCGCTCGCCGCGATCGGCGACGCGCTCAACGAGAACGGCAAGGTGATCGTGACCGGCTGCATGGGCGCAGAGCCCGAGCAGATCGCCACCAAATATCCCGACGTGCTGTCGATCACCGGGCCGCAGCAGTATGAGAGCGTGCTTGACGCCGTGCATCGGGCGGCGCCGCCGCGCCACGATCCGTTCCTCGATCTGGTGCCGCCGGAAGGCATCAAGCTGACGCCGCGGCACTACGCCTATCTGAAGATTTCCGAGGGCTGCAACAACCGATGCTCGTTCTGCATCATCCCGAAGCTGCGCGGCGATCTGGTGTCGCGTCCGGCGGCGGATGTGCTGCGCGAGGCCGAGCGGCTGGTGAAGGCCGGCGTGCGCGAACTGCTGGTGATCTCGCAGGACACGTCAGCCTATGGCGTTGACGTGAAATATGCCGCGAGCCGCTGGCAGGACCGCGACGTGCGCGCCCGCTTCTACGACCTCGCCTCGGAGCTGGGCGAACTCGGCGCCTGGGTGCGGCTGCATTACGTTTATCCCTATCCGCATGTGGACGAAGTGATCGAGTTGATGGCCGCCGGCAAGGTGCTGCCCTATCTCGACGTGCCGTTCCAGCACGCGAGCCCCGACGTGCTGCGGCGGATGAAGCGTCCGGCCGCGCAGGAGAAACAGCTCGCGCGCATTCAGCGCTGGCGCGAAATCTGCCCTGACCTCGCCTTGCGCTCGACCTTCATCGTCGGCTTCCCTGGCGAGACCGAACAGGATTTCCAGTTCCTGCTCGACTGGCTCGACGAAGCCGCGCTCGACCGCGTCGGCTGTTTCAAGTTCGAGCCGGTGGCAGGCGCGCCGGCCAATGCGCTCGCCGATGCCGTTCCGGACGAAATTAAAGAAGAGCGCTGGCATCGCTTCATGCAGCACCAGCAGACGATTTCCGCGCGGCTTCTCAAGCGCAAGGTCGGCACGCAGCAGCAGATCATCATCGACGAGGTCGGCCCCACCGTGGTCAAGGGCCGCTCCAAAGCCGACGCGCCGGAGATCGATGGTGCGGTTTATGTCTCGACGCGGCGCAAGCTCAAGCCCGGCGAGATCGTCACCGCCAGGATCAAGAGCGCCGACGAATACGACCTGCACGGCACGGTCGCGGGGATTTAACGCGGTTGCGCCATGGCGCTCCGCTCTCTCCCCGTCATGCCCGCACTTGTTGCGGGCATCCACGTCTTTCCTCCGCGAGGCACCAAAGTCGTGGATGGCCGGGACAAGCCCGGCGATGACGCCGATACCTATTACAACGCGCGCAACACTCGTCCGATGGCCCCCGTCAGCCGGCTAAGGTCATCCGCCTCGATCGTGAAGCTTGGCGTCAGATAGACAGTCTTGCCAAACGGCCGAAGGAACACGCCCTCTTCGACAAAACGCGCGCGCAGCGCCGCGAGATCGTCGATCCGCTCCATCTCGACCACGCCGATGGCGCCCATCACCCGCACGTCGCCCACGCCCGGCAGCGCGCGGCACGGCTCCAGTTCGACGCGCATCTGCGCCGCGATCCGCGCCACCTGCTGCAGCCGCGGCTCGCGCTCGAACAGATCGAGCGACGCATTCGCTGCCGCGCAGGCGAGCGCATTGCCCATGAAGGTCGGGCCATGCATCAGGGCCTTTTCCAGATCGTCGCTCAGAAAGCCTGCATAGACACGCGCATTGGCGACCGTCGCGGCCAGTGTCATGGTGCCCCCGGTCAGTCCCTTCGACAGCGTGATGATATCCGGCGCGACGCCGGCCTGCTCGCAGGCGAACATCGTGCCGGTGCGGCCGAAGCCGGTGAATATCTCGTCGAAGATCAGCAGGATGCCGTGGCGGTCGCACAGTTCGCGCAGCGTCTTGAGCACCGCCGGTTCATGAAACAGCATGCCGCCCGCGCCTTGCACGAGCGGTTCGACGATCATCCCGGCGATCGCCTCGTGATGCACGGCGAGAAACCCGGACAGCGCCGCCTCGCTGGCGCGGTCGACCGGCAGCGGCATGACGAACTGCTCCGGCAACAAACCGGCGAAGGTGCCGTGCATGCCCTCGCCCGGCCCGCTCACCGCCATCGCACCAGCGGTGTCACCGTGATAGCCGTTCCTGAACGACACGAAGCGCGTGCGCGAACTGTCCTCGCGGTTGAGCCAGTATTGCATCGTCATCTTCAGGGCGATCTCGACGGCGACCGAACCGGAATCCGAATAGAACACATGATCGAGGTCACCCGGCAGATGCGCGGCGAGCCGTTGCGCCAACCGCAGCGGCTGCTCATGGGCGATGCCGGCGAACATCACATGCGGCATCTGCGCGAGCTGGTGCTCGACCGCCGCGTGGATATGCGGATGGTTGTAGCCATGACAGGCGGTCCACCAGGACGCGACGCCATCGATCAGCTCACGCCCGTCGGCGAGCACGAGCCGCGTGCCGTGGGTGCGCACGACCGGCAGCGGAGCCGGCGCGGTCTGCATCTGCGTATAGGGCCACCAGACATGGCCGCGCCCGGCCGTCAGCCAGTCGGGATCGCGTTTTCCGTCGCTCGGCATAATTGTGACTTCCCTTCCCGCGCCACAGCGGGCATTTTCCCCGCATATGTCACAGCCCGACCTTGCCGACAATCACGCCGGATCCAGCACGCTCGACGCCTTCGCGCGGGACAAACTCGACTCCATCGCCGAACGCGGGCTGACGCGGCGCGTCATCGACACGCACCGGACCGACGGGATGTGGGTCGAGCGCGAGGGCCGTCGCCTGCTCTCGTTCAGCTGCAACGATTATCTCAATCTCAGCCAGCACCCGGCGGTGAAACAAGCCGCCATCGCGGCGATCGAAACCTATGGCGTCGGCTCCGGCGCGTCACGGCTGATTACCGGCAATCATCCGCTGTTCGCGCAGCTGGAGCAGCGGCTCTCTCGCCTGAAAGGCACGGACGCCGCCTGCGTGTTCGGTTCCGGCTATCTCGCCAACAGCGGCATCATCCCGGTGCTGGCCGGGCCGGACGATCTGGTGCTGGTGGACGAACTCGCACATGCCTGTCTCTGGTCCGGGGCGCAGTTGAGCCGCGGCAAGGTTGTCACCTTCCGCCACAACGATCTCGATCATCTGGAAGAGCTGCTCAAAGAGCATCGCGGCGACGCGCAGCGCGCGCTGATCGTTACCGACGGCGTGTTCTCCATGGATGGCGACCTCGCGCCGCTCGACGCGATGGCGCCCCTCGCGCAGCGCTATGCCGCATGGCTGATGACCGACGATGCGCACGGCCTCGGCGTGCTCTCGAACGGTCGCGGCTCGGCGCGCGCCGACGTGCCGTTGCAGATGGGCACGCTGTCGAAAGCGATCGGCAGCTATGGCGGCTATCTTGCCGCATCGGCGCCGGTGATCGAGCTGATGAAGAACCGCGCACGCACTTTCGTCTATTCGACCGGCCTGCCGGCGGCGATGGTCGCCGCCGCCATCGCCGCGCTCGACCTGATCGAGACCGACAAGGCCTATATCGCGCAGCCGCTCGTAAAGGCGCGGCTGTTCACCCGGCTGACCAACCTTCCCGATGCACAGAGCCCGATTGTTCCAGTCCTGATCGGCGACGCGGACGCGACCATGGCAGCGTCACGCAGCCTGGTTGACGAGGGCTTTCTCGTCGCCGGCATCCGTCCGCCGACCGTGCCGATGGGAACGGCGCGTCTGCGGCTGACCTTCACCGCGCAGCATCCGGTCGCCGAGATCGAACGGCTGGCCGGGATCGTGCGCAACCGCATCATGGCCTGAGCACCGATGGGCACGCTGTTCGTCACATCGACCGGGACTGACATTGGCAAGACATTCGTCTCCGCCGGTCTTGTTCGTCATTGGCGAGATGACGGCCGCGCAGTCGATGCGCTGAAGCCGGTGATGAGCGGCTATGATCCGCTTGAGGCAGCGACCAGCGATGCCGGATGCCTGCTGCGCGCGCTCAGACAATCAACGGATGATGAGACTATCGCCCGCATCGCGCCATGGCGCTATCGCGCGCCACTCGCGCCCGATCTCGCCGCCGCGCGGGAAGGCCGCGCGCTCGATGTGGATGCGCTGATCGGCTTCTGCCGCGAGCGGATAACGATGAACAACGGCACGCTTCTGATCGAGGGCGTCGGCGGCGTCATGGTGCCGCTCGACGATGAGAAAACCGTGCTCGACTGGATGGTGGCGCTGGCCGCCCCCGTCCTGCTCGTCACCGGGAGTTATCTGGGCACCATCAGCCACACGCTGACGGCGCTCACTGTGCTGGAGCTGGCGCGGCTCGATGTGCGCGCCATCGCCGTCAGCGACAGCGTCAACAGCACCGTCGACCTGGCGGATACGGTCGCGACGCTGGAGCGGTTCGGCAAAGGCGTGCCGGTCGTCGGCATTCCACGGCTGCCCGACGCCGAGACCGGGCATCCGGCATTCGCGGACCTTGCCGCGTTACTCGATTGACGGCTTGTAATTTTCGACGAAGCGGATCATCGCCGCGACCGCCTCGCCCATATCCGCTTCGCTGGTGAACTCCGCCGGATTGTGGCTGATGCCGCCCTTGCAGCGCACGAACATCATCGCGGCGGGACACAGCTTCGCCATCGCCTGCGCGTCGTGACCGGCGCCGGACGGCAGCCGCAGCGGCGTATGGCCGAGGCTTTCGATCGCCTTGGCGAGACCGTCCTGAAGTTTCGGATCGCAAGGCGTGGCGACGACATCGTGAAATGGCTCGATGACCGCCTCGAGCTTCCGCCGTTGTGCGATGGCGGCAACTTCTCGGCCGAAGCGGGCGACCGCAGCCTCGCGTACGGCGTCGTCCATGCAGCGCAGATCCAGCGTGAAGGTCACCACGCCGGGAATGATGTTGGTCGCGCCCGGCTGCGCGTCGATCTTGCCGACGGTCGCGACCATGGCGTCGCCCGCATGCTCGCGCGCCAGCGTCTCGACGAACAGCACCATCTCGGCCGCGCCGGCGAGCGCGTCGCGGCGCATCGGCATCGGCACAGTGCCGGCGTGCCCGGCCTCGCCCGTCACCACGATGCGCAGCCGGCTCTGCCCGACGATGCCGACCACGACGCCGAGCGGCTCGTTCGCCGCCTCCAGCGCCGGCCCCTGCTCGATATGCGTTTCCACATAAGCGAGTACGTCGTCCGGATTGTATTTCGCCTTGTCGATGTCGGCCGGGTTCTTGCCGAAGGCCCTCAAGGCGTCGGCGATCGTCACGCCGTTGCTGTCGACTTCGGTCAGGGTGTGATGCTCGAAAATGCCGGCGACGGCCGATGACGACGACAGGGTCGAGGGAAACCGCGAGCCCTCCTCGTCGCCGAACGCCAGCACGTCGATGCCGAACGGCAGCGGCCAGCCGAGCTTGTGGAAATGCGCGACGGTGAGGATACCGACGATGACGCCGAGTGGTCCGTCGTAATTTCCCGCATCGATCACGCTGTCGATATGCGAGCCGAGCAGCAGCCGTTTGCCGGGACCGGCGCGGCCGCGCAGCGTGCCGAGCGCGTCCTGGGTGACGGTCATGCCGGCCTCGCGCATCCAGCGCGCGACCACATCGGCGGCCTGACGATGCTGCGGCGACAGGAACAGCCGCACCAGCCGGTCCGGCTCGGCGGAGATCGGCGCCAGTTCGCGGATCATCTGTTCGGCACGCCGGCCCAGTTCCTGGGGATTGAGATTCATCGCTGCCCCTTGATCCAGCGCCCGAGTTCGGCGCGTTCGTCGTCGGTCATGCCGGTCTGGTTGCCGAGCGGCATCGCCTTGTTCTGCACGGCCTGCGCGAACATCAGCGGCGCATATTTCTTCATGTCGGCGATCGTTTCCAACACCACGTTCTTCGGCGGTTCGGAGAAGCTCTCGTGGGTCGGCTTGCGCGCGTGGCACATCACGCAATGTTTCTGCACCAGCGTCAGCGCCGCGGCGTCGGACACCGCGCCGGTGCCGAGAGAGACCTCGCGCGGCGCAGTCACATAGATCGCCGCCAACAGCGCGAAAGCCGCGACCGGCGCCGCCCAGCCGTATCGGTTCCAGTCATCGCCCGCTTCGGCGCGGTTGATGTAGTGGCGGATCGTGGCGCCGCAAATCAGGATCAAGGCGACCACCAGCCACGATTGCGGATGCGACGACAGGAACGGATAGTGCGGCGACACCATCATCACCAGCACGGGCAAGGTGAGATAGTTGTTGTGGGTCGAACGCTGCTTGCCCATGGCGCCGCGCCAGGCATCCGGCGTCTCGCCGCGCATCAATTGGGCGACCATAACCTTCTGATTCGGAACGATGATGGCGAACACGTTGAACGCCATGATCGTGCCGACGAAAGCGCCGACATGGATAAACGCCCCTCGCGCCGAGAACACCTTGGTGAAGCCGAACGCAGCGGCGAGGATCAGCACGAAGATGCACAGGCCGAGCACGCGCGCGTCGCGCCCGAGCGGCGAGCGGCAGATCCCGTCATAGATCAGCCAGCCGGCCGCGAGCCCGGCAACGGAAATGCCGATAGCCTCCCAGCGCGTCAGCGCCATCACCGCAGGGTCGATCAGATAAGCGTCGGCGTGAAAATAATATTGAACGATCAGCAGCAGGAAGCCGCTCATGAAGGTGAGATAGGCGTCCCACTTGAACCAGTGCAGATGCGCCGGCAGATGCGGCGGCGCGACGGTGAACTTCTCGACGTGATAGAAGCCGCCGCCATGCACCTGCCATGCGGTGCCATAGACGCCCTCGCTTTTGCGCTCCTTGGTGTCGAGCGTGTAGTCGAGCGACATGAAATAGAACGACGTTCCGATCCAGGCGATGCCCACGATCATGTGCGCCCAGCGCACCAGCAGGTTCAGCCATTCGCCGAGAAACACATCCATCGGTCAGCTTCCGCGGTAAACCGAATAGCCGAACGGCGACAGCAGCAGCGGCACATGACTGTCGCTTTCCAGCGCGATCTCCACCGGAACGCGGTCGATAAACGGCGGATCGGTCAGTGTCGCCTTGGTCCCGCGCAGATAATCGCCGGCGTGGAATTCGAGCGCGTAGCGGCCCGCGGGGCCTTCCCACAGCGGGCTGATCCGGCCATCGGCATTGGTCACGGCGTCTGCCACCACCGCGCTCTCGCCTGCACGGCGCACGAGAACGCGCAAGCCCGCGGCGGGTGCGCCGCGGGCGGTGTCGAGCACATGCGTCGTCAAACGCGGCATGGAGATCAATCGCGATCCTATGCCTATGGGATCAGGATCGACGACCCAGTCGTCCCGCGCCCTTCCAGATCGCGGTGCGCCTTCTGCGCGTCCTTGAGCGCGTATTTCTGGTTGATCGGAATCGTCACCGCCCCGGAGCCGACCTTGTCGAACAGGTCCTGCGCGGTCGCGACCAGATCCTCGCGCTTGGCCACATAGTGGTTCAGCGTCGGACGGCTGGCGAACAGCGAACCTTTGGTCTGCAGGATGTTGATGTTGAACGCGGCGATCTGGCCGGAGGCGCTGCCGAAGCTCACGAACATGCCGAGCGGACGGATGCAATCGAGCGAGGCCGGGAACGTGTCCTTGCCGATGCCGTCATAGACCACGTCGCACAGCTTGCCGCTGGTAATCTCCTTCACCCGCTCCACGAAATTTTCGTCGCGATAGAGGATCGTGTGATGCGCGCCGTTGGCCTTGGCGAGCGTGGCCTTCTCCTTTGAGCCGACGGTGCCGATCACCGTGGCGCCGAGGTGGTTGGCCCACTGACAGGCGATCAGGCCGACACCGCCCGCCGCGGCGTGGATCAGCGCGATGGTGCCCTTGCCGACCTTGAAGGTGCGGTTGAGCAGATATTGCACCGTCATGCCCTTGAGCATCATGCCGGCGGCCTGCTCGTAGCTGATATTGTCCGGCAGTTTGACCACACGGTCGGCCGGCAGTAGCCGTTCCGCCGCGTAGGCGCCAAGCGCCACCACATAGGCGATGCGGTCGCCGACCTTGAGATCGGTCACGCCCGGACCGACGGCGATCACCTCGCCCGCGCCTTCATTGCCCGCCACGAATGGCAGGCCGACCGGCGACGGATAAGCGCCTTCGCGGAAATAAGTGTCGATGAAGTTCACGCCGCAGGCATGCTGCTTGACCTTGACCTGGCCCTGGCCCGGCGCGGGCACCTCGACGTCTTCGTAGGTCAGGACATCCGGACCGCCGAGTTTGTGAACGCGTATTGCCGCAACCATGCCTCTACTCCTGTCTCACGATCCGGGATTTTGCGCGCGGATCATAGAGCATGATGCGGAAAAGTGCGAAGCAGTTTTCCGGAAAAATCATGCTCAAACAACACCCTAAAGCGCTCGGCGAGCACCGCCCGACGCACCCCCGTGGGATCAAGGCAGACGATCAGCGCCCGCCGGCGGCCGTCAGCACCGTTCCGGTGACATAGGACGCGCGGTCCGACAGCAGGAACAGGATCGCCTCGGCGATTTCCTCGGGTTGCGCCGGCCGGCCGAGCGGGATCGCGGGGGTGATACGCTCCAGCCGCCCCGGCTCGTGAATATCCGTGTAGGCGCTGCCGGGGGCGACGGCATTGATACGGATACCCTCCCGCGCAACCTCGCGGGCGGCACCGATCACCATAGCTTCGACGCCGGCTTTGGTGGCGGCATACCAGACATATTCGTTGGTCGCGCCGAGCCGCGCCGCCATGGACGACAGGAACACGATGCTGCCGCCGCGCCCACCGTTTGCGGTCGACATCGCACGGATCGCCGTGCGCATCAGGATCAGCGCGCCAAACAGATTGACTTCGATCGCCGCGCGGATCGTCCCGGTTTCGGCGCGATCGAGCCGGCTGTTGCGACCGGTGACGCCCGCGCAATGTACGAGATGCGTCACCGGACCGAACTGCTCGGCCTCGCGATAAACGCGCTCGATATCGGCTTCGAGGGCCATATCGCCGCGAATGGCGATCGCGCGCGCACCTTGCGCTTCGGCAATGGCGACGACGGACGCCGCAGCCTCGCTGTCGTCTCGATAGTTGATTACGAGATCATAGCCGCTCCTCGCCGCCAGTCTCGCGGTGGCGGCGCCAATGCCGCGGCTTCCGCCGACGATGAGCACCACAGGACGCTGCATGACATCTCCCCCCTCTATCGAAATGCAAGCTGCACGCAGCGTAAGCATTGCCGGGCGGAGAACCAATGAATTGCATTTATGGAGAAGAGCTGCGAGCCGTGATCAATCCTGCCGCAATAAAGTAGATGGCGATCGCCACGAGCGCGTAATCGACCACCCAGCCGGGATCGAAGTTTCGCAATAAAGTGACGATGGCCAGCACCGCCCAGATCGCGACGACCCCGAGCGTGAGCGAACGCCAGCGTACGACCCGCACCGGATGCAGAAAAGGAATCGGCAGGAACGTCAGGATCGCCAGGAGCACCGTCACGCCAACGATGACGGCCGGCGGCGGCGTCAGCACGAAAACGTAGAACACGACGAGATTCCACAGCGCCGGAAACCCGCGGAAATGGTTGTCGGCCATCTTCATCGCGCCGTCGGCAAAGTAGAGCGCACCGGTCATGACGATGACGACGCCGCAGGCACCGGCGAGCGGCAGCGACATCAACCCGCTCATGGTCAGCGCATAAGCGGGCACGAAAACATAAGTGAGATAGTCGACCACCAGATCGAGCACCTCGCCGGACCAGCGTGGCAGCCGTTCGTTCACATGCAGCCGACGCGCCAAGGGTCCGTCGATGCCGTCGACGATCAGCGCGAGGCCGAGCACGCCGAACATCGCCGGAAACGCGCCGAGCGTCGCCAGGATCAACGCGATGAAGGCGAACGCGGCGCCCGAGGCCGTCAGCACATGGACGGCGAAAGCACTGATGTTAGCCATTGCCCCAGTCGATCTGACAGATTTCGCAGGAGCGGCCGGCGAGATTCCAGTTACGCCCGAAGCCGCGAAAGCGCGACTTGTCGGCCTTGGCGACGATCACGTCCGGCGCGATCCAGTACTGGCTGTTGCGGATCGTAACGTGCTGATCGTTCTCCTTGCCCTTCACCGGCGTCAGCGCGCCCTCGGCGAAGCCATCGATCTTGATGACGCGGGTGTCGCCCTTGGTCTCGTAGCTGATCGGCGTCTGGCGCACGCCGAGGAAACTGCCGACCAGGATCGAGAGCAGATGGGTGGTGCCGCCGGCGCGGCCGGTGAAGATGCGCGTCATCGCCCGCACCGCCTGCGCCGACGCCTTGTCATCGACGAACAGCGCCGCGGTCCAGTTGCCGCGCGACATGATGCCCGGCAGATCCATCATCAGGCCGAGCTTGAGGCCGGCGAAATCGAGATCATCGAAATGCCCTTCGTCGATGCGGATGCCGGCCCAGGTCTGGCAACGATCCTCGGTCGGCGGATGCTCGCCGAGCGACAGCACGCACGGACAGAACACCGTGCAGCTGCATGAGAGCGCCAGTTCGCCTCTGATCTTCCAACGCTCCACGATGCGCTCCCTATCCGGTGATCATATTGATTATGAAAAGCCCGATGCCGGCGGCGATCAGCGCAAGTCCGCCGATCTGCGTCAGCCAGCGGCCGGAGCCGAGTTTTTCCGCGGTCATGTAGATCGCCAGCGCAGCCATCCACACCACGTTCATCGCACCGCCGACGAACATCAGCGCCATCATCGCCCAGCAGCAACCGAGACAATCGAGGCCCTGCCGCGCGCCGAGACGAAACACGCCCTGCGGAGTCGTCTTCCAGTTGAGGAAGAAAAACGAGAATGGTTGGCGGCAGCGCGACAGGCAGGCGTGTTTGAGCGCGGTGAACTGATAGAGGCCCGCGCCGACGAAGGCGGCCGCGGTCAAAGCCGGCGTCGAATGCCGCGGAACGGCGTCGGCGAACAGGATTTGCCCCCCCGCCGCAGCGAGCGCGGCGGCGATCCATACCGCGCAATAACCGGCCGCGAGCATCAGCGGCGAGACGATCCGCTCGCCCTTGCGCGCGGCGGCCTCGGCGATCTCGGCGTAAGTGAGGATCATCGGCGCGGCGGTCGGCAGCATCATCGCCAGAACCATCGCGAGCCACAGCACGACGATCAGGCTCATCGAGGCATCGAGCGGTCCGCACAGCGCGGTCCACAACGATCCGCCGCTCTGCGTCAGCGCGCCGCCGAGCACGCTCCAGCCGAGCGCTGTCAGGACGACGATGCAGGCCACGGCGACGGCGCGCGGCCGCGCAGCAAGCCATCCGAGCCGGGCCGCCGCGGGCGGCAGATGGGTCAAGGCAAAAGAGTTTGAAACTTGGTCGGTCATGATCCGCGCCTATCTCATGACCGTCAGCGACGCAATGCAACCCGGCAACCGGTTCCGGTCGGGGCGCTCCCGTGCTACCGACCGGATATGACGCAGATCGATCCCCAAGCGGATATCGTGGTGGTCGGCGGCGGCCCCGCCGGCCTGATGGCGGCGCTGGCGCTCGCCTCCGCCGAGGTGCCGGTGACGCTGATCGCGCGCATGGCGGCGGTCGACAACCGCACCAGCGCGCTGCTCGCCGGATCGGTGAGCGCGCTGGAGACGATCGGCGTCTGGCCGCGCTGCCGCGAGCAGTCCGCACCGCTGTCGGTGATGCGGATTGTCGACGATACCGGGCGGCTCGTCCGCGCGCCGGAGACGCGGTTCGACGCCGCCGAGATCGGCCTCGATGCGTTCGGGTACAACATCGCCAATCGCGATCTGGTCGCGGCGATGATCGACACCGCGCGCACGCTGCCGTCGCTTATCCTCGTTGATGATGCGGTCAGCGCAGTCGATGTGTCTGCGGACCATGTCACCCTCGCGCTCGCAGGCGGCGGCACACTGACGCCGCGCCTCGCCATCGGCGCCGATGGCCGGCGTTCGCTGTGCCGCGAGGCGGCCGGCATCGTGCTCGACACGCACCGTTATCCGCAATCGGCGCTGACGCTGACGTTTCGCCACAGCCGCGATCACGGTTGCACCTCGACCGAATTCCACACGCCGAGCGGCCCCTTCACGCTGGTGCCGCTGCCCGGCCGCCGCTCCAGTCTTGTATGGGTGCTGCAACCGAAAGAGGCCGAGCGTATCCGGGCGATGGATGATGTTGCGCTGGCCGCGCTGGTCGAGGAGCGCTCGCAGTCGATCCTCGGCAAGATCGCGCTCGACGGCGACCGCGGTCTGTTTCCGCTCTCGGTCGCAACCGCGTCGCGCTTCGCCGCGAACCGCATCGCCCTCGTCGGCGAAGCCGGTCACGTGATCCCGCCGATCGGGGCGCAGGGCCTCAATCTCGGCCTGCGCGACGCCGCCGCCATTGCCGAAATCGCCGCGGACGCTGTTCGCCGTGGCGACGATCCAGGCGGCGACGAGGGCCTCTCCGCCTACGATCAGGTGCGGCGTCAGGACATCATGCGCCGCAGCCTCGCGGTCGATCTGCTCAACCGCTCGCTGCTCACCGATTTCCTGCCGGTGCAAAGCGCGCGCGGCTTCGGACTCTACCTGCTCGACCGGATCGGGCCGTTGCGGCGCGCGGTGATGCGCGAAGGCGTGACCCCGGCCGGCAGCGCGCCGCGGCTGATGCGCGGCGAACCGGTCTGACGCGGATCACGGCGCGAACAGATTGACCGGCAGGTTGCCGGTCCGCACCAGCCACATCACGCCGGTGAGCGTGACGACCGATACCGCGGTCCCGAACAATACGGCGCTCGACGCCTCCTCGACCCAGGCGTTGTACTGGCGCGCGAACACGAACACGTTGAGCGCGGGCGGCAGCGACGCCATCAGGATTGCCGCCGCGATCCAGACGGGATCGAACGGCCCGAGCAGCGACAGCAGCACCAGCGCCATCAAAGGATGCAGGATCAGCTTGACGATCGCGAGCGCCGGGATTTCCATCGGCACGCGCTTCAGCGGCCGCAAGGCGACGGTGACGCCCAGCGTGAACAGCGCGGTCGGTGCGGCGGCGGCCTGCAGGAACTCCAGCAGCCGGTCGAGCGCGACCGGCGGATGGAATTGCAAAGTCGCGGTCAACACGCCGAGCGCCGACGCGACCAGCAGCGGGTGGGTGACGATGCGACGCATCACCTGCAGCGCAATGGCGCCGGCCGATCGTTCGCCGCGCATCGACAGCGCCATCAGGAACGGCACCGCCGAGAACAGGAAGATATTGTCGAAGCAGAAGATCAGCGCGACCGGCACGGCGGCCGCCTGCCCGACCGTCGCCAGCGCGAGGCCCGGCCCCATATAGCCGATATTGCCGTAGCCGCCGGCGAGCGCGGCGATGGTCGCGTCGCGCAGCCGTCCGGGGCGGAACAGGAGCCCGATCCCGAACGACAGCGTGAACGCGAGGATCGTGCCGAGCGTGGTCGCGGCGATGAACGACACCTGCGCCAACTGCTCGATCGGGGTCTTCGCGAGGATGCGGTAGAACAGCGCCGGGAGCGACACATAGAGGATGAAGAAATCCATCCAGGCGAGCGCGGTGTGCGGAATGTTCTTCAGCTTGCCGCAGGCAAAGCCGATGAAGATCAGGCCGAAATACGGAAGCGCGAGATTGATGACGTCGATCACGGCAAGGACTCCGGACGGCTCGCGCGGTGCGTGACTGCGTCCAAAGTCGGCAGGCCCACGGCCCGGCATCCCCTGGCCTTCCCACACTTGGCGTCGCAGATGCTTTCCTCTAAACGGCAAGGAGCCGTTTTGGAAGATTGCCCGAACCGCGTTGTGGGGGACCGATGAAGCTTCCGCGTGATTTCTACCGGCCGCTGGCGACCGGCGCCCCGACCCCATGGCGCGACCTGCCGGTGCGGCTCGAACGCATGATCCATTTCGTGCCGCCGCATCTGGAGAAATTCCGCGCCAAGGTCCCCGACCTGATCCGCGACGTCGACGTGGTGCTCGGCAATCTCGAGGACGCGATCCCGGCCGACGCCAAGGAGGCCGCCCGCCGCGGCTTCATCGCGATGGCGAGCCTCGACTACGGCAAGACCGGCTTGTGGACCCGCATCAACGCGCTTAATTCGCCATGGATGCTCGACGACCTGATGGAGATCGTCGCCGCCGTCGGCAACAAGCTCGACGTGGTGATGGTGCCGAAGGTCGATGGCCCGTGGGACATCCATTACGTCGATCAACTGCTGGCGCAGCTCGAAGCGCGGCATGGCGTGCGCAAGCCGATCCTGATCCATGCGATCCTGGAGACGGCGCAGGGCGTCAACAATGTAGAGGCCATCGCTGTCGCCTCACCGCGCATGCACGGCATGTCGCTCGGCCCGGCCGACCTTGCCGCCTCGCGGGCGATGAAGACGACGCGCGTCGGCGGGGGCCATCCGGATTATACGGTGCTGGCGGACGCGGCGGGCGATGCGGCGCGGCCGCGCTATCAGCAGGACCTGTGGCACTACACGCTCGGCAAGATGGTCGACGCCTGCGCCGCAGCCGGCATCAAGCCGTTCTACGGGCCTTTTGGTGACTTCAGCGATTCAGCCGGCTGCGAGAGCCAGTTCCGCAACGCCTTCCTGATGGGCTGCGCCGGTGCCTGGTCGCTGCACCCTTCCCAGATCGCCATCGCCCGCAAGGTGTTCGCGCCGGACCCGGCCGAAGTCGCCTTTGCGCGCAAGATCCTCGACGCCATGCCGGACGGCGCCGGCGCGGTGATGATCGAGGGCAAGATGCAGGACGATGCGACCTGGAAGCAGGCGAAAGTGGTCGTCGATCTGGCCAAACTGGTGGTCGCGAAGGAGCCGGAGGCCGCGGCCCGCTACGGGTTCGAGGGGTCCTAGCCGACTGATTCGCGGGACATTTTGGACGCACTGGCGCCCGCCCTCTTCCTGGGCTATGCGGGACTCATGAAGGTTCACGCTAAAGCTCATCCCGTGACGATGCCGAAGACCCGCACCGCCAAATACGCTATCGGCCAGGTCGTGCGGCACCGCGTCTATCCGTTCCGCGGCGTGGTGTTCGACATCGATCCGATCTTCGCCAACACCGACGAATGGTGGGAGTCGATCCCCGAGAACGTGCGGCCGAGCAAGGACCAGCCGTTCTATCACCTGTTCGCCGAGAACGCGCAGACCGAATACATCGCCTATGTCTCGGAACAGAACCTGCTGCCCGACACATCCGGCGAACCGATCCGCCACCCGCAGGTTGCGGAAGAGTTCGAGAAGGATCAGAACGGCGGCTACCGCCCGCGGCGCGGGCCGCTGAACTAATCCGGATCACATTTCCGGACAAACAAAAAAGGCGCGGCCGAGGCCGCGCCTTTCGCATGTCTGGATGAAGCGCCGCTTACTGCTTCGGCGCAGCCGGAGCACCGGCGGCCGGCGGTTGCTGGCCTTCCATCTTCTTGCGGGCTTCCTCGGCCTTCTTCTGCAGTTCTTCCTGCAGCTTGCGCTGCTGCTCGGCGAACACCTTCTCGTCGGTCGCCGGGCCGTCATACGCCTTGGCGAAATCGACGAGCGGCAGCGGCAGGCTGATCGGCGCGCCGTTCATGTTGATGGCCTGCACGGTGATCTGCTGGCCCTTCTTCATCCGGTTGATCAAGTCGGCGGTCGCTTCGTAGTCGGACATGCAGCCGTTCGGCACGCAGGTGACATAAGGCGCGGTCGCCGG
>JAEWJH010000075.1 GCA_023386635.1 Pseudomonadota bacterium | reverse complement strand
CATTCGCTCTTCGAGCTCTGGCGCGGTTCTCACGATGAGGCGGAAGAGGGTGACGCATTTCTCTCCACGTCATGCGCGGACTTGTTCCGCGCATCCCGCTTGGGCTGGCATCGTGCTCACCTTGTCGACATGGCCGGGACAGGCCCGGCCATGTCGGTTGAGAGAGACTCTCCGCCTCATCCTGAGGAGCGCCGCAGGCGCGTCTCGAAGGACGATGCGGCGACGACATTCTCCACATTAAGAACCGGGTCCCGCATTCGCTCTTCGAGCTCCGGCGCGGTCCTCAGGATGAGGCGGAAGAGGGTGACTCATTTCTCTCCACGTCATGCGCGGACTTGTTCCGCGCATCCCGCTTGGGCTGGCATCGTGCTCACCTTGTCGAGATGGCCGGGACAGGCCCGGCCATGACGGTTGAGAGAAACTCTCCGCCTCATCCTGAGGAGCATCGCGGAGCGATGCGTCTCGAAGGACGAGGCGGCCACGATGCGCTCATTAAGAACTGGGTCCCAGCTTCGCCGGGACGAATGGTGGTGAGAGCTTTCAAATCCAAATGAAATCGAGTTCACGGCCGCGTTCCCGCGACCCTTGCGTGTTTCGGCGAGAACCGAATGAGAACATCGGCCCGGAACAGTGAATCAAAGATTGCAAAAACCGCCTGATTTGACGCGGTCAACGGATGATTCACCGTTGCAAATAAAGCTTATCTTTATCTTGTTATTTAATCCGATTTTAGACCGCCCCTTTTAAAAACGTCGACAGAACCGGAGCGGGGAAACAGGGCCTCGCAACTGGTCAGAGACAAAGAGTCAAACAGGGGCAAGTCACATGAAAGCCGTCGTGAAAGCGGTCGAACCGACTACCGATCGCGAAGCTCGGTTCGATCATATCCGTCCGTATTATCTCGAAGCGCTGACGCTGGTGGAGCGGCTGCATCGCCGCCTGCTCGACGTCATCAAGGATGAGTTCGATCGCCGGGGACGGGCGGACATCAATTCGGTGCAGGCGCTGCTTCTGTACAATATCGGCGACAAGGAATTGACGGCGGGCGAGCTGCGCACACGCGGCTACTATCTCGGCTCCAACGTTTCGTACAATCTCAAGAAGCTGGTCGAGATGAATTATCTCGATCACCAGCGCTCGCGGGTCGACCGCCGTTCGGTGCGCATCAAGCTGACGCCGAAGGGTCAGGAAGTGCGCGACATCGTCGAGCATCTCTATCAGAAGCATGTGCGCACGGTTGAGCAGGTCGGCGGCATCAATGCCGACGAATTCTCGACGCTCAACAAGTCGCTGCACCGGCTCGAGCGGTTCTGGACCGACCAGATTTTGTACCGTCTGTAACTCTGATCCTCCGTTACGGACGAGAGCGACTGGCCCCGGCGTCAATGCCGGGGCCATTTTCGTTTGTGTGCGTTGTCATGCCGGGCTTGACCCGGCAATCCATCTTTGCGTCAAAAGGCCAGCCGATGGGTACGCAGGTCGATGTCCCGCACCGAGATCTATTTCGAGTTCACCGTGGTCGGCGCTTTCGTGAAGGTCGCGGCGATCGACTCGGTGACGGCCACCGAGGTCACCGTCATGGGGCCGGCCACGGCGAGCCGGGCCGATCTGGAGCGGCTGGCGACGCAGAAGCTGCGCGCCCGGCTTGCCCGAGATGCGGCCGAAAAGCGCTAGATGTGGGGCGATACCCGATCGTCTGACGCCAGCACTGGCGGTTTTCGGACCGTCGGCCGGGTTCCCGCCTTGGCGCGGCGGGCGGCGGTGTGCTATGGCGCGGCATCCCGGATTTTGCCCGCCCGACGGCGCTTTCGCCATGCCGCGCGCGCATGGTCCTTACTGACACGAGAGCATCATGACGGCCGCCCCTTCGCCTTCGCACACCCAGTCCATGTTCACACAGACGCTCGCGCAGAGCGATCCGGAGCTTTTCGATGCGATCGGCAAGGAGCTCGGTCGCCAGCGCGACGAGATCGAGCTGATCGCCTCGGAGAACATCGTCAGCCGCGCGGTGCTGGAAGCGCAGGGCTCGGTGCTCACCAACAAGTACGCAGAGGGTTTGCCGGGCAAGCGCTATTACGGCGGCTGCCAGTATGTGGACGTCGCCGAGACGCTGGCGATCGAGCGCGCCAAGAAGCTGTTCGGCTGCAATTTTGCGAACGTGCAGCCGCATTCCGGCGCGTCCGCCAATGCCGAGGTGTTCTTCGCGCTGATGCAGCCGGGCGACACCTTCATGGGCCTCAACCTCGCCGCCGGCGGGCATCTCAGCCACGGCATGGCGATCAACATGTCCGGCAAGTGGTTCAAGCCGGTGCCGTATAACGTGCGCCGCGACGACCAGCGCATCGACATGGAAGAGGTCGCGACGCTCGCGCATCAGCACAAGCCGAAGCTGATCATCGCCGGCGGCTCCGCCTATCCGCGCGTCATCGACTTCAAGAAATTCCGCGAGATCGCCGACAGTGTCGGCGCGCTCCTCATGGTCGACATGGCGCATTTCGCCGGTCTCGTCGCCGGCGGCGCGCATCCGTCGCCGTTCCCGCATGCGCATGTGGTGACGACGACCACGCACAAGACGCTGCGCGGCCCGCGCGGCGGCATGATCCTGACCAACGACGAGGAGCTGGCGAAGAAGATCAACTCCGCCGTGTTCCCCGGCATGCAGGGCGGCCCGCTGATGCACGTCATCGCCGCGAAGGCGGTGGCGTTCGGCGAAGCGTTGCGGCCCTCGTTCAAGACCTACGCGAAGAACGTCGTCGACAACGCCAGGGCGCTCGCCGAGACGCTCAAGAGCAAGGGCTACGACATCGTCTCCGGCGGCACCGACACGCATCTGATGCTGGTCGATCTGCGGCCCAAGCGCCTGACCGGCAAGGTCGCTGACTTGGCGCTCGGCCGCGCCCACATCACCTGCAACAAGAACGGCATCCCGTTCGATCCGGAAAAGCCGACCGTCACCTCCGGCATCCGCCTCGGCACGCCGGCCGGCACCACGCGCGGCTTCGGCATCGCCGAATTCCAGCATGTCGGCGAACTGATCGCCGAAGTGCTCGACGTGCTCTCGCAGAAGGGCACCGACGAGGACTCGCTGGTCGAGGCCGCGGTGCGCGACAAGGTGAAGACGCTGCTCGCCCGTTTCCCGATCTATCAGGGGTAATGCGACGCCATGCGCTGCCCGAGCTGCGGAAGCCTCGACACCCAGGTGAAGGACTCGCGTCCGACGGAAGACTCGAACGCGATCCGCCGCCGCCGTGTCTGCATCTCGTGCAACTTCCGCTTCACCACCTTCGAGCGCGTGCAGCTGCGCGAGCTCACCGTGATCAAGCGTAACGGCCGCCGCTCGCCGTTCGACCGCGACAAGCTGATGCGCTCGGTGCAGGTCGCGCTGCGCAAGCGCCAGGTCGATCCCGAGCGCGTCGAGCAGATGGTGTCGAAGATCGTGCGCGAGCTGGAAAGCCTCGGCGAGAACGACGTGTCGTCGGAGACCATCGGTGAATCGGTGATGGCGCATCTGCGCGAGCTCGACGACGTCGCTTATGTCCGCTTCGCCTCGGTCTATCGCAACTTCCGCGAGCCGCAGGACTTCAAGAACGCGCTCGACGAATTGTCGGGTCCGGATGGCGATGACGCGCCGCCCACAGCGCCGGGACGCAAATGAACGACACCACGACCGCCGCCGCCGATCCCGCTCAGGATCGGCGTTTCATGCAGCTTGCGCTGTCGCTGGCGCGGCGCGGTCTCGGCAACACCTGGCCCAATCCGGCGGTCGGCGCCGTGCTGGTGAAGGACGGTGTCATCATCGGCCGCGGCTGGACCCAGCCGGGCGGGCGTCCGCATGCGGAGACCGAAGCGCTGAAGCGCGCCGGCCGCGGCAAAACTCGGAACCTGGCACGCGGCGCGACACTTTATGTCACGCTGGAGCCGTGCTCGCATGAAGGCCAGACGCCGCCCTGTGTCGACGCGCTGATTTCCGCCGGTGTCGCCCGTGTCGTCTCGGCCATGGAAGATCCCAATCCGCAGGTCGCGGGGCAGGGCCACGCGAAGCTGCGCGAGCGCAATATCGCCGTCGAGATCGGCGTCGGCGCGGACGAAGCGCAGCGCATCAATGCCGGCCATGTGCGCCGCGTCGTCGATCAGCGGCCGCATGTGCTGCTCAAGCTCGCGGTCTCGTCGGACGAGAAGATTGCCGCCGCCGGCAACCGCCGCGTCGAGATCACCGGCGACGAGGCGCGCGAGCGCGTGTTCATGCTGCGCGCCATGAGCGACGCGATCTTGGTCGGACGCGGCACGGTGATCGCCGACGATCCGGTGCTGACCTGCCGGCTGCCCGGCATGGAGCAGCGCTCGCCGGTGCGCGTGGTGCTCAATGCCAAGCTCAACCTTCCGCTCGCCAGCGCGGTGATCGGCACCGCGCGCGACGTGCCGGCCTGGGTGGTCGGTGATGTCGCTGCCTCGCAGATCGCCGAGGACGTGCTGCGCGGCAAGGGCGCGGAGGTGATCCGCGCGCCGGCGCAGGACGGCATCTTCGATATGGCTGCGGTTCTCAAGCTGCTCGCCGAGCGCGGCATCACCCGGCTGATGGTGGAGGGCGGCGCGGCGGTCGCGACCTCGCTGCTGCATGCCGACCTGATCGACGAGGTGATCCTGCTGCGCGGCGGAAAGCCGATCGGCGACGACGGCGTGCCGCCGTTGCAGGGCCTGCCGCTCACCGCGCTGACGCAGGCGCCGCAATTCAAGCCGCTCGCCAGCGAAAAGCTCGGCGACGACACGCTCGAACACTGGGTGCGCGGCTGATGTTCACCGGCATCGTCACCGACGTCGGCGAAGTGCTCGCGGTCGAGCCGCGGCCCGGCGATCTGCGCCGGCTCAAGATCGCGACGCATTATCCGGTCGAGGAGATCGCCGATGGGGCGTCGATCGCCTGTTCCGGTTGCTGTCTCACGGTGGTCGACAAGGGCGTGAGCGGCAACCGCCGCTGGTTCGCCGTCGATGCGGCGGTGGAGACGCTCGCCGTCACCAATGTCGGCACCTGGGCCGTGGGCACGCGGATCAATCTGGAACGTTCGCTGCGCATCGGCGACGAACTCGGCGGCCATCTCGTCTCCGGTCACGTCGACGGTCTCGCCGAGGTTCTGGAGCGCGAAGACCATCCGGAGACGGCGCGGTTCACCTTGCGCGCGCCGGCGGCGCTGGCGCGGTTTATCGCGCCGAAGGGCTCGATCGCGCTCGACGGCATCTCGCTCACCGTGAACACCGTCGCCGACGACACCTTCTCGGTGC
>JAEWJH010000015.1 GCA_023386635.1 Pseudomonadota bacterium | reverse complement strand
CGCGTCCGCTCGCGCCGCCGCTCGCGCGGTCGAACCGGTTGCGTCGGCGCGTTGCGGCGGCAGTGGTGTGCTGACGGTCGGCTCGGTGGGCGGCTGGTCGTCGTTGGCGGCGTCGGCGGTGCGTTCGGCCGGAGCCGGCTCGGCCTTTGCCGGCGCGACTTTCGTCTGTTCGATTTTGGCCGGCTCGGTTTTAGCCGCGTCCTGCTTGATCGGCTCGACGATCTCGTGCGCGGTACGGGCTTTTCCGGATTTGCCCTTGTCGGCTTTCGCCGGTTTTTTTGGCTTCAGTTCTTCCGTCAGGCGGGCGACCGCGTGCCGGATCTCGCCATTGCCGGGATCGCGCGCCAGAGCGAGCTTGTAGTCGGCGAGTGCCTCGGGCTTCTGCTGCAACTGTTCGCGCGCGCGGGCACGCAGGGCAACCACATCGGCAGCCTTTGGCTCGAGCTTGACGATGCTGTCGTAGTCGGCGATCGCTTTGTGCCACGCCTGCGTCTGCGCATAGAGCGCGCTGCGCTTGCGATAGAGCGCCGGCGACGCGGACAGCGCGAGCGCGGAGCCGTAGTCGGCGATGGCGCCGGCGGTGTCGCCCGCGTTCATGCGCAATTCGGCGCGCTCGACGATGGCGCCGCGCTGCTTCGGGTCGCGGCTCAGGAAGGCATCATAGTCCGCGAGCGCATGCGCGTTGTCGCCCTGGGCGCGATAGAGTTGCGCGCGCTGGTAGTAGAGCGGCGTCGCGTTGGCATTGCGGCGCAGCACCTGCGAATAGTCCTCCACCGCCTTGGCGTAATCCTTGCGGCCGGCGTGAATGTCGCCGCGGACCTGCCACAGGTCGGTCTCGTTGGCGCCGAGCGCGATGGCCTTGTCGAGATCGGGCAAAGCGCGGTCCTTGTCGCCACGCGCCACGCGCATCCGTGCCCGCGCGGTCACGGCGATGACGTTGTCCGGATCGCCGGCGATGGCCTGATCGAGATCGGTCTCGGCCTTGGCGTAATCCTTGTTCCTGGCATAAGCCGCGCCGCGGATCGCCAGCGCGTCGGTGCTGTCGCTGTCGATCTTGAGCAGGGAGGCGGCGTCGTTGAGCGCGCCGCTCGTATTGCCCTCCTGCAGGCGCAATGCGCCGCGCAGACGGATGAAGTCGGCCTTCCATTCGAATTTCAGCGCACGCTGGATATCGGCCAGCGCCTGCTTGCGGTCGTTCATGTCCGCATAGACGCGCGCGCGGATGCCGTAGCTGGTGCCGACCTTCTGCTCGGTCTTGAGCGCGCGCTCCAGCACGGCGAAGGCACGGTCGTACTGGCGCGCCTTGCGCAGCGCCGTCGCATGGCTCTGCATGATCTCGACATTGCCGGGATCGATCTCGCTGGCGCGCGCGTAATCGGCGAGCGCCTTCTCCGTCTGTCCGGCCGCCTGGCGCGCCGCGCCCCGGCGCAGCAGCGTCGCGACATTGTCCGGCTCGAGCTTGAGCGCTTCATCGTAGTCGGCCAGCGCACGCGGATAGTCGCGCTGGTGGACGTAAAGCTGGGCGCGATTGAGATAGAGAGAAGGGCGCTTGCCGCCGAGCGCTTCGGCTTTCTCGAAATCCGCCAGCGCCTGCGGGAAGTCGCCGAGATCGCGCCGCAGCGTGCCGCGGTTGATGTAGATCGTCGACTGCTCCGGATCGAGCTTGATCGCTTCTTCATAATCGTCGGCAGCGCGGCCGAAATTGCCGCGCGCATACCATGCGTTGCCGCGGTTCTGGAACACGGAGGCATCGTCCTGCGCCAGCGAGATCGAGTTGTCGAAATCCGGAATCGCGTGGGCGAGGTCGCTGCGGTCGAGATAGGCGAGACCGCGCAGCCCGAAGGCGACGGCGCGTGATTTCTCGTCCTTCAGCCCGGACTGGATCAGCGTGGTGCAGGCATCGATGCGCTGCTGGACATTGGCGACCGCCTGATCGGCGCAGTTGCGTGCAGCGGCGGCCACCGCCGGGCTGATGCGCGGCTTCGCGGGCGCCTGCGCAGGCTTTGCCCGCATCGGCCGCTGTGCGTGTTCAGACGGAGAGCGCGGCTGATAGGTCCGCACCTGATATTGCTGCCGATACTGCTGCTGCGCTGCCGCCGTGTCGGCCAGCAACATCACGGCAGCCAATGCCGCGATCGCGGCGAGGCCTGGCTGCGGAAGGGTGAAGCGCGGTCTCATCTTGGTTAAAACTTTAACTTTAACTGAGCTATTTTCCGTAATTGATCCAAGCACTTATCTGGTTTCTTGACCAGTGTTGCGGTTAACGGAAAAGGTCAAAAACCGAGCTTTGAAGGCTCCGGCGCGCGTTTGTTCGCAGGTTCCGGCGACTATGGTTAACGCGCGTCGCGTCGATCGCTGTCGCGGTTCGCCATTTCCGCTCCGGCCTCGGGTTTCAGCCGGGCGAAGATCGCGGCGGCGCTCACCGAGACGGCGGCGGTGAGCACAAAGGCGAGGGCGAAGTCGTCGGCGCCGGCGAGCGGCTGGTTCTTCAGATGCGCCGAGGTCTCGACGATCATGGCCCCGAGCGCGACCCCGGTGGACACCGACAATTGCTGGGCGACACTCATCATCGAGGTCGCGCGGCTCGCCCGCTGCGGCTCGATGTCGGCGAAGGCCAGCGTATTGATGCTGGTGAACTCCAGCGAGCGGAAGAAGCCGCCGACCACCAGCGTGACGAAGATCACGATGACGGGGGTGTCGATTGTGAACAGCGCGCAGGCGGCGAGGAAGGCGGCGCTGATCACGGCATTGAAGGTCAGCACAGCGCGGAAGCCGAACCGTTGCAGGATGCGCGCGACGCCGAGCTTCATGGTCATCGCGCCCAGCGCCGTGCCGAAGGTGATCATGCCGGACTTGAACGGCGTCATGCCGAAGCCGACCTGCAGCATCAGCGGCAGCAGGAACGAGAGAGCGCCCATGCCGACCCGGAACATGAAGCCGCCGGTGATGCTGGCGCGGAAGGTCGGCACATGGAGCAGCGAGAGATCGAGCACCGGGTTGGCGACGCGCTTGCGGTGGCGCAGATACGCGGCGACGAACAGCGCGCCGCCGGCCACCAGCGCGACCGCGATCTGCCACGGCAGGAAGTTCATGCCGATGATGGAAAAGCCGAACGCGACGCCGGCGATGCCGAGCCCGGCGAGGACCATGCCGGTCCAGTCGAACGCGACCTGCTCCTCGGCGCGGACGTCCTCGATATAGCGGGTCACCATGACGATGCCGATCAAGCCGATCGGCACGTTGATCAGGAAGATCCAGTGCCAGCTCGCATAGGTGGTGATGAACCCGCCGACCGGCGGCCCGAGCACCGGGCCGATCAAAGCCGGCGTGCTGACCCAGGCCATCGCGCCGACGAGGTCGCGCTTGTCAATGCTGCGGACCAGGACGAGCCGGCCGACCGGGGTCATCATCGCCCCGCCGATGCCCTGAACGATGCGCGCGATCACGAAATCGGTCAGCGAACTGGAGAGTGCGCAGCCGATCGATCCGACGATGAAGACGGCGATGGCGGCGCGGAACACGGTGCGGGTGCCGAACCGGTCGGCGGTCCAGCCGCTGGCCGGGATGAAGACCGCCAGGGAGAGCAGGTAGGACGTGATCGCCAGCTTCAGGGCCAGCGGATTGGTGCCGATATCGGCGGCGATGGCAGGCAGCGAGGTGGCGATCACCGTCGAGTCCATGTTCTCCATGAACAGGGCGACGGCGACGATCAGGGGGATCAGGCGGTTTTGCGGGACGGCCATCGGTCAACTGGGCTCTGGGGCGGACGGCAACGCATCGCCCGCCCGCGGGTTCGGGCATCGCCCCCGAACAAACCCCGCCGGAGCGGGCTTTTCGCGGCTGCCTAGCACGGGGGCGGCGTGTCCCAGCAATTCCGTGGACGAGGAGCGGATCGGCGGTTTAGCCAGCTAGGAATCGGCGCGGGCGCATGATATCGACCACCGCCAATCCAAAAGCAGGCCCGATGTCGGGTCCGTTTGTCGGGCGAGGGCCGCTGCTCTCGCAAGGGTCTATTTCATCCCCAAGTCCTTATGGACCAAAGTCCCGATGGACCCAGGTCCACCCGGACTTTCGACAGGCGGCCTTCGGGCAAACGGAGTTGGCGATGGCGCGACTGTCCCCCGAGGCCCCCCGCGAAGCTTTCACCTTCGACGACGTGCTGCTCAAGCCGGCACTGTCCGATGTGATGCCGTCGGATGTCGATATCCGCTCGCGGATCACCCGATCGATCTCGGTCAATATCCCGATCCTCGCCTCGGCGATGGACACCGTCACCGAAGTGCAGATGGCGATCGCCATGGCGCAGGCCGGCGGCATCGGCGTGCTGCACCGGAACATGGAACCAGCCGATCAGGCCGCGCAGGTGCGGCAGGTGAAGAAATTCGAATCCGGCATGGTGGTAAACCCGCTCACCATCCATCCCGACGCGACGCTCGCAGACGCGCTGCAACTGATGGCGGACAATCGCATCTCCGGCATTCCGGTGGTCGAGGCCGGGCATCCGGGCAAGCTCGTCGGCATCCTCACCAACCGCGACGTGCGTTTCGCCACCGATCCGCGCCAGAAGGTGTCGGAGCTGATGACCAGGAACGGGCTGGTCACGGTGCGTGAGGCGGTGAGGCAGGATGAGGCCAAGCGTCTCCTGCATCAGCACCGCATCGAGAAGCTGCTGGTGGTCGACGAGCAGTATCGCTGCGTCGGTCTCATTACCGTCAAGGATATCGAGAAGGCGGTTGCCAATCCGAACGCCTGCAAGGACGAGCAGGGACGGCTGCGCGTCGCCGCCGCCACCACGGTCGGCGACAAGGGTTTCGCGCGCACCGAGGCGCTCATCGAAGCGGGCGTCGATCTCGTCGTCGTCGACACCGCGCACGGCCATTCGCGCCATGTGCTCACCGCGGTGGACCGCATCAAGCGGCTATCGAACTCGGTGCAGGTGGTGGCCGGCAACGTCGCCACCACCGACGGCGCGCAGGCGCTGATCGATTCCGGCGCCGACGCGATCAAGGTCGGCATCGGTCCGGGCTCGATCTGCACCACGCGCATCGTCGCCGGCGTCGGCGTGCCGCAACTCACCGCCATCATGGACAGCGTCGAGGCCGCGAAGAAGCAGAACATTCCGGTGATCGCCGACGGCGGCATCAAATATTCCGGCGATCTTGCCAAGGCGCTCGCCGCGGGCGCGGATTGCGCCATGGTCGGCTCGCTGCTCGCGGGCACGGACGAGACGCCCGGCGAGGTGTTCCTCTATCAGGGCCGTTCCTACAAATCCTATCGCGGCATGGGCTCGGTCGCGGCGATGGCGCGCGGCTCCGCCGACCGCTACTTCCAGCAGGACATCAAGGACGCGCTCAAGCTGGTGCCCGAAGGCGTCGAAGGGCAGGTTGCTTACAAGGGCCCCGCCGCAAACGTGCTGCATCAGCTCGCCGGCGGCCTGCGCGCTGCCATGGGCTATGTCGGCGCGCGCACCATCGACGATTTCCACGACAAGGCGGAGTTCGTGCGCATCTCCAGCGCCGGGCTGCGCGAAAGCCACGTCCACGACGTGACCATCACGCGCGAGAGCCCCAACTATCCGGGGCGCGTCTAGCGTTGCGTCCAGCGAGGTAAGCTCATGTCGATCCAGGCGGTGCTGCTTCCGGTGTTCGTGCAGGTGTTCCTGACATGGATCATCGGGTTCACCTTGGCGACCCGCCGCGGCGCGGCGTTCAAGTCCGGGACCAAGTACCGCGACATCGCGTTGCGCGAGCCGAATTGGCCGCAGCCCGCGCTGCAGGCGCAATACGCGTTCGCCAATCAGTTCGAGCTGCCGGTGCTGTTCTACGTGGTGATGATCCTCGCGATCATCACCCGGCATGCCGATCTGGTGCTGGTTATCCTCGCCTGGGTGTTCGTCGTGATGCGCATCGCCCAGGCCTATGTGCACGTCACCAGCAATTACGTGCCGTATCGCGGGCTGTTCTTCGGCATCGGCGCGCTCGCTTTGTTCATCATGTGGGTGTGGTTCGCCGTCCGCATCCTCGCCGGCCTGCCGTGACGCCGGCGGCGCGGCTCGCCGCCGCCATCGAGGTGCTGACCACCATCGAGACCGATCGCAAGCCCGCGGCCGACACGCTGAAACAGTGGGGCACGGCGCATCGCTTCGCCGGATCGGGCGACCGTGCGGCGATTGCCGGACTTGTCTATGACGCGCTGCGCCGCAAGGCATCGAGCGCCTTCCTGATGGGCGAGGAGACGCCGCGCGCCATCGCGCTCGGCATGCTGGTGCGCGAGCGCGGTCTCGACGTCGATACGGTCGCGCGCTTTGCCGACGGCTCCCGCCATGCGCCGGAGGTCTTGAGCGATGACGAGCGCCGCCGGATCGAGGCGGCGTCGCTGGCCGGTGCGCCGACGTGGGTCGCTGGCGATTATCCGCAATGGCTCGACGAGCGGTTCGCCGAGAGCTTCGGCGACGAGCGTATCGCGGAAGGCGAGGCGCTGGCCTCGCGCGCGCCGCTCGATCTGCGTGTCAATCTGTTGAAGGCAAAACGCGATCAGGCGCTGGCGGACCTGTCCGATCTTGGTGCCGCGCCGGCGCCATGGTCGCCGTGGGGATTGCGCATCCCGCTCACCGCCGACGCGCGCAGCCCCGGCATCCACGCCGAGCCGTCCTTCATCAAGGGCGGCATCGAAATCCAGGACGAGGGCTCGCAGATCGCCGCGTTGCTGTCCGGCGCGAAGCCGGGCGAGCAGGTGCTCGATCTTTGCGCCGGGGCCGGCGGCAAGACGCTGGCGCTCGCGGCGATGATGGACAACAGCGGGAAACTCTACGCCACCGATAGCGACAAGCGGCGGCTCGCGCCGATCTACGAGCGGCTGGAGCGCGCCGGCGCGCGCTGCGTCGAGGTGCTCAACCCGAAGCGCGATGGCGGCGAACTTGCGCCTCTCAAGGGCCGCTGCGATCTCGTCGTCATCGACGCGCCGTGTTCCGGCACCGGCGCGTGGCGGCGCAATCCCGATGCGAAGTGGCGGATGCGTCCGGGCGCGCTGGAGCAGCGGCTCAAGCAGCAGGCCGAGGTGCTGGATCGTGCGGTCACGGCGCTGAAGCCCGGCGGGCGCATCGCTTATATTACCTGCTCGGTGCTGGACGCGGAAAACGGGGCGCAGATCCGCGCGTTCTTGGCGCGGCATTCCGGCTTCGCGGTGGTGCCGCCCGCGACGGACTGCGATGCGCTCGGCGCGACGGCGCCGGACTTCAAAGCGGCTGCGCACCTTGGAGCCGAAGGCGTGCTGATGACGCCACGCCGCACCGGCACCGACGGCTTCTTTGTTTCACTCCTCCGGCATCAAGGCTAAGAACGGCTCATGACCGACCACGACAAGATCCTGATCGTCGATTTCGGCTCGCAGGTGACGCAGCTCATCGCGCGGCGCATCCGCGAGGAGAAGGTCTATTGCGAGATCGTGCCGTTTCAGAAAGCGGCGGAAGCCTTCGCACGGATCAAGCCCAAGGGCGTGATCCTATCGGGCGGTCCGGCGTCGGTGCATGAAGCGAACGCGCCGCTGGCGCCGCCGGAAATCTTCACCGCCGGCGTGCCGATCCTCGGTATCTGTTACGGCGAGCAGGCGATGGCGCAGCAACTCGGCGGCAAGGTCGAGGGCGGGCATCATCGCGAATTCGGCCGCGCCGAACTGGAAGTGGTCGACGACGCCTCGCCGCTGCTCGAAGGCGTGTGGCAGAAGGGCGGCCGCTATCCGGTGTGGATGAGCCACGGCGACCGCGTGACGCAATTGCCGCCGGGCTTCCGTGTGCTCGG
This sequence comes from Pseudomonadota bacterium, assembly GCA_023386635.1. Lineage (GTDB taxonomy): Bacteria > Pseudomonadota > Alphaproteobacteria > Rhizobiales > Xanthobacteraceae > Pseudolabrys. Next base: position 58,895 of record JAEWJH010000015.1, on the reverse strand, counting down.
CGTCTCGGAGAACGCGCCGATTGCCATGATCGGCGATGACGCGCGCAAGTTCTACGCGACGCAATTCCATCTGGAAGTGATGCACACGCCGCAGGGCGCGGCGCTGCTGCGCAACTTCGTGCGCAAGATCGTCGGCGCGCGCGGCGACTGGACCATGCGCGCGTTCCGCGAGGAAGCAATCGACAAGATCCGCGCGCAGGTCGGCAAGGGGCGGGTGATCTGCGGCCTGTCCGGCGGCGTCGACTCATCGGTGGTCGCGGTGCTGATCCACGTGGCGATCGGCGCGCAGCTCACCTGCGTGTTCGTCGATCATGGTCTGTTGCGCAAGGGCGAGGCGGAGCAGGTGGTCTCGCTGTTCCGCGATCACTACAATATTCCCCTCGTTCACGTGAACGCGGAGAAGCTGTTCCTCGATGCGCTCGCAGGCGTCACTGACCCCGAGGTGAAGCGCAAGACCATCGGCAAGCTGTTCATCGACGTGTTCGATGCGGAGGCGAAGAAGCTCGGCGGCGCCGAATTCCTGGCGCAGGGCACGCTCTATCCCGACGTGATCGAGAGCGTGTCGTTCTCCGGCGGTCCGTCGGTGACCATCAAGTCGCACCACAATGTCGGTGGTTTGCCGGCGCGCATGAACATGAAGCTGGTCGAGCCGGTGCGCGAACTGTTCAAGGACGAAGTGCGCGCGCTCGGCCGCGAACTCGGATTGACCGAGGCGTTTGTCGGCCGGCATCCGTTTCCGGGGCCGGGACTGGCGATCCGCTGCCCGGGTGAGATCACCCGGGAGAAGCTCGAGATCCTGCGCTCGGCCGACGCGATCTATATCGACGAGATCCGCAAGGCGGGTCTTTACGACATCATCTGGCAGGCCTTTGCCGTGATCCTGCCGGTGAAGACCGTCGGTGTGATGGGCGACGGCCGCACCTATGATTTCGTTGTCGGCCTGCGCGCGGTGACGTCGACCGACGGCATGACGGCGGATTTCTATCCGTTCGACATGGCGTTCCTCGGCCGCGTCGCCACCCGCATCATCAACGAGGTGAAGGGCGTCAACCGCGTCGTCTACGACGTCACCTCGAAGCCCCCGGGAACGATCGAGTGGGAGTGAAGCGCTGCCGCGTCGCGGTCACCCCGCCATCAGATGCCGCATGACGCCAACGAGCGCACCGAGGAACAGGAGCACGCAGGCCAGCGCCTGAATGAGAAAGCCGGGCAGGCGCTTCTCCACCGCCTGGCTGTAGCCGACAAAGTAAATCGCGCGGCCCGCCACCCAGACCAGTCCGAGCACCGCGGCGACGATGTCGTTGAGAAAGACCGCGCACAGCCACAGCGGCCCCATGAAGGTCGGCATCCACTCCAGCATGTTGGCATGCGTGCGGTAGATGCGTTCGAAATCCGGATGCCCGGTCATCGCCGGAAGCTTCACGCCAAATGTGCGGCGCGCGGCGGCTACGCGCGTCGCGATGAAAAAATAAAGCGCGACGGCGAGCAGGCTGACGAGGGCGGTGTAACTCGGCAGGGACATGAGACGAATTCCTGTGCGCGGAGTGATGGGTGGAGAATGTTCACGGCTCTTGGTGGCGATCACGGTGCGTTGAGACGATAGCGCTGGCGCGAGGCGGTTCAAGCGGCTATCGAGAGCGTCTCACGTGATGGAACTCAATCGATGTCTGACCTTTCGTCTTTCCCGATCACCAAGCGCTGGCCGGCCAAGCATCCGGATCGGCTGCAGCTTTATTCGTTCCCGACGCCGAACGGCGTGAAGGTGTCGATCGCGCTCGAGGAAATCGGGCTGCCGTATGAAGCGCATGCGGTGGTGATCACCAAGAATGAGAGCTGGACGCCGGAATTCCTGTCGCTCAATCCGAACGGCAAGATCCCGGCGATCGTCGATCCGAACGGGCCGGGCGGGAAACCCTTCGGTCTGTTCGAGTCCGGCGCGATTCTTGTTTATCTCGCCGAGAAGACCGGCAAGCTGATCCCCGCCGACCCGATCCGCCGGCTGGAAACGATCCAGTGGGTGTTCTTCCAGATGGGCGGCATGGGGCCGATCTTCGGCCAGGTCGGATTCTTCAATAAATTTGCCGGCAAGGAGATCGAGGACAAACGTCCGCTCAAGCGCTACGCCGACGAATCCAGGCGTCTGCTCGGCGTGCTCGACACGCGGCTCGATGGCCGCGAATGGATCATGGACGGCGATTACACCATCGCCGATATCTCCATGCTCGGCTGGGTGCGCAACCTGATCGGCTTCTACGAAGCGCGCGAACTTGTCGGCTACGACAGTCTCAAGCATGTGCCGGGCTGGCTCGAACGCGGGCTGGCGCGGCCGGCGGTGCAGCGCGGGCTGAATATCCCGCCGCGACCGGCGTAACCGCGACGGACCGTCGGCGCAGACAGGGCAGGGCAACATGACCTCGCAAGAGCAATCCACCGAGACGGACCGCACGCAGGTTCCGTCTTATCGCTTGCCGGCGCTGGACCAGGACTTTCTGCTCGGCGACTCGATGCGCGGCGTCCGCTTTCTGCTGGAATATGCCAAGGCCGAGGAGGCGCTGCGCGCCTGGGGCGTGCGCTCTACAGTGGTCGTGTTCGGCTCGGCGCGCATTCGCGAGGATGGCCCCGGCCGGCAGCGCTTCTGGTACGAACAAGCGCGCGCCTTCGGACGGATCGCTTCGGAGCGCGGCGGCGCTCTCAAGCCGCACGGTCACATCCGCGACAATGTGATCGCCACCGGCGGCGGGCCCGGGATCATGGAGGCCGCCAATCGCGGCGCGGCCGATGCCGGCGCGCCGTCGATCGGCTTCAACATCGCGCTGCCGCATGAGCAGTATCCGAACGCCTATTCCACACCGGAACTGACGTTCTCGTTTCACTACTTCGCCATGCGCAAGATGCATCTGGCGATGCGTGCCAACGCGCTGGTGGTGTTTCCCGGCGGCTTCGGCACGATCGACGAGCTGTTCGAATATCTGAACCTTTCATCGACCGAAAAGGCGCCGCCGATCAGCATCGTGATGGTCGATCGTGCGTTCTGGAAGGCCACGGTGAACTTCAAAACCCTGGTCGACAACGGCATGATCGCGCGCGACGAACTCAAGCTGTTCGAGTACGCCGATGATGCCGAGGAAGCATGGGACAAGCTGGAGGCCTCCAATCTCGGCTCGCATCGCACCGCGCCGACGGCCCAGCCGCGGCATGTGCCGTAGAACAGTCGCTGTGCGGCATGGCCTGTAAACCTGTGCTGGATTTCCGGTCGTCCTAACGAGGATATTGCGCATGATCATCACCATGTACGGCATCAAGAACTGCGACACGATCAAGAAGGCCCGGACGTGGCTGGAGAAGCACAAGATCGATTACGACTTCCACGACTACAAAGCCGCCGGCGTCGATCGCGCACAGCTTGAAGCGTGGAGCAAGAAGGTCGGGTGGGAAACCTTGCTCAATCGTGCCGGCACGACCTTCCGCAAATTGTCGGACAAGGACAAGGCGGTCGCCGATGAGAAGCAGGCGATCGCGCTGATGCTGGCGCAGCCGTCGATGATCAAGCGTCCGGTGCTCGATCTCGGTCGCGGCAAGCTGATCGTCGGCTTCAAGCCTGAGGTTTATGCCGACGCGCTCGGATGATGCGGTGCGCAGCCTTACGGTCTTTTAATGTTGGTGCCGCAAATTTGCCTTAACATGAGCCAGATTTGACGGCGTCGGATATCTCCGATGGGGCCTCGTCCTTCTTCAGGACGAGGGGCGGGCGACAGCACAATCAAACCCTTCCTCCCAGCATGGAGTCCCTTCCCATGCGTTTGTCGCATATTTTCGCCGCTACCCTCCTGGTTGTTTCTCTTCCACTCTACGCCGTTGCCGATCCCGCCACTGACGCCGCGAAAGACGTGAAGGGGCTTTATCTCCTCACGGATTATCCGGCGATTTCGGTGCGCCCCGGCACCACGTCGACCATCGCGCTCAAGCTGCAGAACTACGGCCTCGCGCCCGACCGCTATCAGTTGTCGGTCGCGGGCGTGCCGGCGGGATGGAGCGCGACCTTGCTCGGCGGCGGTCAACCGGTCGCCGCGGCGATGCCGCCGACCGACAGCAACGTCGCGCTGCAATTGCGGCTCGATATTCCGGCCAGTGCCGGCATTGGCACGCAGACGCTGACGGTGAAGGCGGACGGCGCCGGCCGCACGCTGACCTTGCCGATCGCGGTGACGCTCGCCAAGGAATTGCCGGCCAAGCTGAAGGTGCAATCGAAGCTTCCCGATCTGCGCGGCAGCGCCAAGTCGGCGTTCGATTACCAACTGACCATCAAGAACGACAGCGGCCGTAATCTGGTAGCGAGCTTTGCCGCCGACGCGCCGAAGAATTTCGAAACATCGTTCACCGAAGCCTATGGCTCGCAAGAATTGTCGTCGATCCCGATCGAGGCGGGCCAGTCGAAGGACGTGAAGCTGCATGTGCGGCCGCCGTCGACCATCGATGCCGGCCGCTATCCGGTGACGGTCAAGGTGAGCGCCGACGACGCGACCGCCGACACGAAGCTGTCGCTCGACATCGCCGGCCAGCCGCGGCTGCAATTGTCCGGACGTGACGGGCTGGTCAGTGCTCGCGCGCAGGCGGGCGTGCAGAGCACCATACCGGTGACGGTCACGAACTCCGGCAGCGCACCGGCGGATTCGATCTCGCTCAGCGGCAGCGGCCCGAACGGCTGGAAGATCGCATTCGAGCCGAAGACGGTCGATCGCATCGCGCCGGGCGAACAAAAAGAGGTACAGGCGCTGATCACGCCGACCGTGAAGTCGCTGGCCGGCGATTACATGGTCTCGCTCAACGCTGCGTCGCACGGCGAGAATGCTTCCGCGCAATATCGCGTCACGGTGAGCACCTCGACCATGTGGGGCATGATGGGTGCTGGCATCATCGGCATTGCGCTGATCGTCATGGTCGGTGCCATCGCCCGTTTCGGACGACGCTGATGGACACCGTCATCGCCGCGCAAGGATTGACCAAGCGCTACGGCAGCGCGGTGGTCGTCGACGGAATTGATTTTGCGGTCGGCAAGGGGGAGACCTTCGGCCTGCTGGGGCCGAACGGATCGGGCAAGACCACGACGATTCTGATGATGCTCGGTCTCACCGAGCGTTCGGCCGGGTATGTTACCGTGCTCGGCGAAGATCCGATGCGGTCGCCGCTCACGGTCAAGCGCCGAGTCGGCTATCTGCCGGACTCGATCGGCTTCTACGACAATCTGACGGCGACGGAGAACCTCGCCTACACCGCGCGGCTGATGGGCATTGCGCGCGCCGAACGCGGGCAGCGGATCGCGGCGGCACTGGCGCGCGTGCGCTTGTCGGACGTCGCGGGCAAACGTGTCGGCACGTTTTCGCGCGGCATGCAGCAGCGGCTCGGCCTTGCCGAGATCATCATGAAGCAGGCCGAGATCGCGATTCTCGACGAACCGACGTCGGGTCTCGACCCGCAATCGACCATCGAGTTCCTCGACCTGATCCGCGAATTGCGCGGAGAGGGCGTCACTGTGCTCCTGTCGTCGCACCAGCTCGACCAGGTGCAGCGCATCTGCGATCGCGTCGCGCTGTTCCAGTCTGGACGCATCGTGCTGATGGGGCCGGTCGGCGATCTCGCGCGGCAGGTGCTGGGCGCGGGCTTCGTGGTCGAGGTGGAAGCCGAAGGGCACGGGCTCGACCGCCGGCTCGCGGCGGTTCCTGGCGTGAGCGCCGTCGCCTCGGCCGGTCAGAACCGCTATCGGCTCACCGCGGACCGCGATGTGCGTCCGGAGGCCGCGCGCGCGGTCGTTGCGGCCGGTGGGGCATTGACCAGGCTGTCGGTCGACGAACCGAGCCTCGACGCGATCTATGCGCGATATTTCCAGACCGGGAGCAGTGCTCTGCGGGAGGTGTCCGATGCGGCGTGAAGGGTCGCCCTGGCAGGGCCTCGGCGCGGTGATGATGAAGGAACTGGCCGACCATCTCTCCAGCGCGCGCATGCGCGTGCTGGAATGGCTCATCGTGCTCACCGCGTTTGCCGCGCTCTATTCCGCGATCGGCCAGTTGCGGGACAACACGGCTGAAGATCCGTTCCTGTTGCTGCGGCTGTTCACGGTGCAGTCGTCGTCGCTGCCGTCGTTCGTCTCCATTCTCGGTTTTCTGATTCCGCTGATGGCGATCGGCCTCGGCTTCGACGCTATCAACGGCGAATACAACCGCCGGACGCTGTCGCGCATCCTCGCGCAGCCGATCTATCGCGATGCGCTGTTGATTGGAAAATTCCTCGCCGGTCTCGTCACGCTGGCGATCTCGCTGACCTGCCTGTGGCTGCTGGTGGTCGGGCTCGCGCTGGTGTTTCTCGGCGTACCGCCGGGCGGCGAGGAGATTGCGCGCTCGCTCGTCTTCCTCGTCGTCGCCGTGATCTATGGCGGCGTCTGGCTGGCGCTGGGGATGTGGCTGTCGGTGCTGTTCCGCTCGCCGGCGACGGCGGCGCTGGCCGCGCTCGGCATCTGGCTGCTGCTGACCTTGCTGTGGCCGATGCTGGCGCCGGCGATCGCCAATGTGATCGCACCGGCCGATCCGCGCTATGCCGCGCTCGGTCTGCCGTCACCGGACACGATGGCATGGCAACAGATCCTCGCCCGGCTGTCGCCGCATGATCTGTTCGGCGAAGCGATGCTGGCGGTGCTGTCGCCTTCGACCCGGGCGCTGGGGCCGGTCTTCCTCGACCAGTTGCAGGGAGCGATCCTGGGTGCGCCGCTGCCGTTCGGCCAGAGTCTGTTGATCGCCTGGCCGCAGACGGTCAGCCTGATCGCGGCGGTGATCCTGCTGGTTGTGGGAGCCTATGTAACCTTCCAGCGGCGCGAAGTCCGAGCCTAGAAAACACGGGTGCCGGGGCGGCGGTGCCGCGCCGGCGATGACGTCAGCCCGACTCCGGGAGGGGCTGACAGATATCGACCCAGGTGGCGCCGGTGAGTTCGGCCATCCGCTGCGGGGTGATGAACAGCGAACTGTGGGTCGAGCCCGCGGCCGGCACCACCATGTCGAAATCCTTCAGCGACACGTCGCAATAGACCGGCAGCGGCGAGGCGAGGCCGAACGGACAAACGCCGCCGACCGGGTGGCCGGTGATGGCGGCGACCTCGTCGGGGCCGAGCATACGGGGCTTGCCGCCGAGCGCGGCGCGCGCCTTCTGGTTGCTGATCCGGGCATCGCCGCGTGTGACGGCGAGCACCACCCGGTCGCCGACCCGCAGCGACAGGGTCTTGGCGATCTGGCCCGGCGCGACGCCATGGGCGGCCGCCGCGAGCGGCACGGTGGCGCTGCTCGCCTCGGTTTCGACGATGGCGATATCGGGGGCTTTTTCCGCCAGAAAGCGGCGGACGGATTCCAGGCTCATCGGGACTCTTGGCGCTTCGAAAGGGGCGGACTGCGCCCGCTCTATCCGCGGAACCGCCTGCCGATCAAGCCCGGCGGCCCCGGCGACGGGCTTCTTGATTGTCGCGGCGTTCCCTGCCACATGCGCGGCATGAATGCGCCTGTTCCAGCCCTTGATTCAGCGTCGCCGCTCGCCAGCGAGGTCGAACGCCGGCGGACCTTTGCGATCATCTCCCATCCGGACGCCGGTAAAACAACGCTGACCGAAAAGCTGCTGCTGTTCGGGGGCGCGATCAACCTCGCCGGGCAGGTGAAGGCCAAACGCGACCGCCGCTCGACCCGCTCCGACTGGATGTCGATCGAGCGCGAGCGCGGCATCTCGGTCGTCACGTCGGTGATGACGTTCGAGTATGGCGGGCGGGTGTTCAACCTGCTCGACACGCCGGGCCACGAGGACTTCTCCGAGGACACCTACCGGACGCTCACGGCGGTCGACAGCGCGGTGATGGTGATCGACGCCGCCAAGGGCATCGAGGCGCGCACCCGCAAGTTGTTCGAGGTGTGTCGGCTGCGCGATATCCCGATCGTCACCTTCATCAACAAGATGGACCGCGAGACCCGCGATCCGTTCGATCTGCTCGACGAGATCGAGAAGACGCTGGCACTCGACACCGCGCCGCTAACCTGGCCGATCGGCCGCGGCCGCGATTTCGCCGGCACTTATGATCGCGCGTCAGGCAAGATGCGGCTGCTCGATCCCGACGGCAAGACCAACGCCGAGCAGCCGCTCGATCTCGCAATGCTCGCCGCGCAGAACCCGATGCTCGATGCCGCCGCCATCACCGAAGAACTGGCGATGGTTAAGGACCTCTGCCGCGAATTCGATCTCGATGCGTTCCGCGAGGGCCATCTGACGCCGGTGCTGTTCGGCTCGGCGCTGAAGAATTTCGGCGTGAAGGACCTGCTCGACGCGCTCGGTGCTTACGCGCCGCCGCCGCGCGCGCAGCAGAGCGCCAATCGCCGGATCGAGGCGACCGAGAACAAGATGTCCGCCTTCGTCTTCAAGATTCAGGCGAACATGGATCCGAACCACCGCGACCGCATCGCCTTCGCGCGCCTGTGCTCGGGCAAACTGGTGCGCGGCATGAAGGCGAAGCTGGTGCGCACCGGCAAGCCGATGTCGCTGTCCGCGCCGCAGTTCTTCTTCGCGCAGGACCGCGCGCTGGCCGATGAAGCGTTCGCCGGCGACGTCGTCGGCATCCCGAACCACGGCACGTTGCGGATCGGCGATACGCTGACCGAGGGTGAAGACCTCAATTTCGTCGGCGTGCCGAACTTCGCCCCGGAAATTCTGCGCCGGGTGCGGCTCGCCGATCCGATGAAAGCGAAGAAGCTGAAGGAAGCCTTGCAGCAGATGGCGGAAGAGGGCGTCGTGCAGGTGTTTCGCCCGCTCGACGGTTCGCCGGCGATGGTTGGCGTCGTCGGCCCGCTGCAGCTCGACGTGCTCAAGACGCGGCTCGACGCTGAATACGGTCTCGAGATCGGCTTCGAACAGTCGGAGTTTTCGCTGGCGCGCTGGATTTCCAGCGACGACAAGAAGGCGTTCGAAACTTTCAAGGGCGCGAACGGTTCGAGCTTGGCCGAAGACCTCGACGGCGATCTCGTCTTCATGGCGCGCAACCAGTTCACGCTCGACTATACGCGCGAGCGCGCGCCGGCCATCGTCTTTGCCGACATCAAGGACCTGCGCAAGGAAGCGGCTTAAACGTCGCGATATTTTTGACGAGGCATGCTGGCGCGATTTTTTTTCGCTCTAGCAACATGCCCGGGCTTGACCCGGGCATCCCGCTCAGGCTGCCACCACGCTCGCCTTATCGGGATGGCCGGGACATCAGGGGCGTTTACGCCCGTCTTCGACGGTGATGCCCGGCCATGACCGAAAAAGGGATGGTCCTAATTCACCTTCACGTCCGCCGCCTTGATCACCGGCGCCCAGCGGGCGATCTCGTTGTCGATCAGGGTGCGGAATTCCTCGGGCGTGCTGCCGACCGGTTCCATGAACTGGGTCGCGAGCTTCTGGCGCACGTCCGACAGCTTGATGATGGCGACGACTTCCCTGGAGATCGCGTCGACCAGCGGCTTCGGTGTGCCGCCCGGCGCGATCAGACCCATCCAGGCGTCGGCTTCGACGTCGATGCCGGACTCCTTCAGCGTCGGCACGTTCGGCAGGAAGGTCGAGCGTTTCGCCGTCGACACCGCCAGCATCGTGACCTTGCCCGCTTCCGCCTGCGGCACCACGGAAATTGCCGGCAGACAGGCGAGTTGCGCGTCGCCGCGGATCACCGCCGTCACGGCTTGCGGCGAACTCGTATAGGGAACGTGAACCAGCTTGGTGCCGCTCCTGATGGCCAGCGCCTCCATCGCGAGGTGCGACAGCGAGCCGTTGCCGATCGAGCTGAAATTGTATTTTCCCGGATTGCTCTTGAGCAGCGCAACCAGGTCCGAGACCGTCTTGACGTTGAGCGACGGTGTCGCCGTCAGCACGCTCGCCTGGGTGATGAGTTGCGTCACCGGCGCGATGTCCTTGTGCGGATCGTAGGGCGGCTTCGAGAACAGCAGCGTGTTGATGGCGAGCGGACCGCCGATGCTCACGCCGATGGTCTGGCCGTCCGGCGCGGCCTTGGCGACGGTGTCGGTGCCGAGATTGCCGCTGGCGCCGGGCTTGTTCTCGACCACCACGGTGACGCCGGGATGCCGCGCCTTCAATTGATCGGCGATCACGCGCGCGACGGTATCCGGTGTCGAGCCGGGGCCGAACGGCACGACGATCCGCACAGTCTTGTCAGGCCAGGTTTGCGCGGCAGACGGTTGCGCGACGGCAGCGGTGAGCGTCAGCAACGCGGCGATGAGAAGGCGTGTGGTCATGTCGGAATGCTCCCGGGCTCTGTCTTAAGTCGTTTCGTCGAGGCCAAGATAGACGCCGTTGTCGCGCAGCAGCGTCTGCAGGGCGTTCGTATCGATATCAGCGGCCGCTGCGTTGCGCGTTAGCGCGAGATGCGCGGCGGTGCCGGCCGCTTCGCCCATGACGAAGCAGGCGCCGCTGACGCGCGCGGCCGATTGTCCGTCATGGGTCATGGAGGCGCAGCGTCCGGCGACCAGCATATTAGTCGGGCCGCGCGGCACCAGCATGCGGTAGGGCAGGTGATTGAAGCCGCGCGATTGCGGGATCGGCGGCCAGCCCCATTCGACATCGCCGGCGATGTGCTTCTCCAGCGGCCATCCGTTGACGCCGATCGTGTCGTCGAAGCTGGCGCAGGTGAGCACGTCCTCGCCGGTGAGTTGATAGTGGCCGGTGATGCGCCGTGTTTCGCGGATGCCGAGTTGCGGTGGAATGTCGACCACATAGGCGTTTGCGAAACCCGGCGCCTCGCGGCGCAGGAAATCGAAGAACGCCATGGCCTGCCGGCGTCCTTCGATCTCGCCGCGCGACAGCGCCGCCGCATCGGTGGCGTCGATGGCGCGGCCGTTGTCGTCCTTGATCTGCGTGACGTTCACGCGCCATTCGCTGCTGTGCTTCTGCGGGCGCACGATCGCGCCTTTGCGCGGAAACGACACGCCGCGCGCTTCGGCTTCGCGCATCAGATCGGGAATGGTCGCCCAGGCGTCGCCGGCCTTTGCCGCATCGACACCGGCGAGGCGGAACATCATGGTCGGATAAAGCAGATTGCCGTCGGCATCGCCTTTCTCGAACGGCGCGCCGGCGAACGCCGCGAGATCGCCGTCGCCCGAGCAGTCGATGAAGAAACGGCCGCGGATCGCGCGGCGGCCGGAGCGGTCCTCGATGATCAGCGCGCCGATGCTCGCATCAGTCTCGAACAGGACGCCGGCGGCGAGAGAGTGAAACCGCATTGCGACGCCCTGCGCGAGCAGGAGATCGTCAGCTGCACATTTATAGGCGGCGGTGTCGTAAGCCTGCGCCCTGGTCTTGCCGAGCACGAGATGCGGTTCGTTCAGTCCGCCATAGGCGTCGATGCGCTCGAGCAGATCGTCGGTGATGCCGTGAACGACGCGACGAATGTCGCCGTGAACATTGGCATGCAGCCCGCAGAAATTGGTCACGCCCGCGGCCGTCCCCATGCCGCCGAGGAATCCGTAACGCTCGATCAGAACCGTGCTGCATCCCTGCCTTGCAGCGGCTGCAGCCGCGGCGATGCCCGCCGGGCCGCCGCCGAGCACGACGACGTCATATTCGCCGTCGACGGGAATGCGGCGCGCCGGTTCGTCGAGAAATACAGGCGTTTGATTCATTGAGATAAGCCTAGGCGATGAGATAAGCCTAGGCGATCGCGCGCGGCAGGGCCACCGGCAGCGAAGGCGGGCAAAGGTCGTCTTGACGTTGGCCGCGGCCATCGTCTACTGCGGCTGTCAGCGGCGGCGGGAGCCTCATATGGGCCTGGCAGTTCTCGTTCTCGGGCTTGCGGTTTTTCTCGCGAGCCATCTGTTTGTGCGCTCGCGCAGCCGCCGTGCGGCGGCGATGGCGCGGCTCGGCGAAATTCCTTATCGCATCGTCTTCTCGCTGGTCTCCATCCTCGCCGTGGTGCTGATCGTCATCGGCTTCGCGCAGTATCGCGCCGCCGAATGGATCGACATCTGGTATCCGCCGCTGTGGATGCGTCATGTCACCGTCGCGCTGGTGCTGCCCGCCGTTATTTTGCTGGTCGCCGCGTTCGTGCCGGGGCACCTCAAGATCTGGAGCAAATATCCGGCGCTGGTGGCGGTGAAGCTGTGGGCGCTCGCGCATCTGCTTTCGAATGGCGATCTCGGTTCGATCCTGATGTTCGGTACGTTCCTCGCCTGGGCGGTGATCGCGCGCATCGCGCTCAAGCGTCAGCCGCCAGAGGATACTAAGCCGTTGCCGAGCGAGCGGCGCCTCTGGATCAACGACGCCGTCGCCGTCATCGCCGGCATGCTCATTTATCTCGCGCTCGGCTTCGTCTTCCATCCGTTGTATATCGGCGTTCCCGTCTTCGGAGCATAAATCGTGTCCGTGCAAAACGAGATCCGTCGTCTGACCGCGCCCGACATCTTCGCCCGCAAGGGCGGCGAGCCGATCGTCATGCTGACGTCGTATCACGCGCATACCGCGCAGCTTGCCGACAAATATTGCGACGTCATTCTGGTCGGTGACTCGCTCGGCATGGTGATGCACGGGCTGGAGTCGACCGTGCCGGTCACGCTCGACATGATGATCCTGCAAGGCCATGCGGTGATGCGCGGCTCGAAGCGCGCGCTGGTCGTGGTCGATATGCCGTTCGGCAGCTACGAGGCGTCGAAGGAGCAGGCCTTCGCCAGCGCGGTGCGTGTCCTCAAGGAAACCGGCTGCGGCGCGATCAAGCTCGAGGGCGGCAAGCGTATGGCGGAGACCATCGCGTTTCTCGTCGAGCGCGGCGTCCCGGTGATGGCGCATGTCGGGCTGACACCGCAGGCGATCAACGTGCTCGGCTCGTTCCGCGCGCAGGGGCGGGACGAGGGAGACTGGGCGCGGATCGAGGAGGACACCCTGGCGGTAGCGCAGGCGGGAGCGTTCTCGGTGGTGATCGAGGCGGTGGCCGAGCCGCTCGCCCGCAAGCTGACGGCGCAGGTAGCGATCCCGACCATCGGCATCGGCGCCAGTCCGGCCTGCGACGGCCAGGTGCTGGTGATGGAGGACATGCTCGGCCTGTCGCCGCGGGTGCCGAAATTCGTCAAGCGTTACGGCGACCTCGGACCGTCGATCGAGAAGGCCATGGCCGACTATGCCCGGGAGGTCCGCGACCGCTCGTTCCCGGGGCCGGAGCACACCTATCCGATGCGCAAAAAGACCTGATAGAGCCGGGCTAACCCTCTGATTTGCAAAGCCTCGGCCGCTTTTGCCTTGCGGCGGCCACATCGTTAGGGTACCTCCGCCCGCGCGTGCGGGGCGGTTCCCGGCATCGCCGTTTGGCATCGCCCGGTCGGATACGCCCGCGGGCCGTGGTGTCGGGAGCAGGCTTTGGTCGACAATATTTTCAATGAGGTCGATGAGGAGGTCCGTCGCGAGCAGCTCAAGAAGCTGTGGGATCGCTACGGCCTGTTTATCATCATCCTCGCCGTGCTGGTGGTGCTGGGTATCGGCGGCTGGCGCGGCTACGAGTTCTGGCAGAACCGCGAGGCGGCCCGCGCCGGCTCCGCATTCGAGGCGGCGCTCGCTCTGAGCGAAGAGGGCAAGACCGCCGAGGCCGAGAAGGCCTTCGCCGAGATCGCCAGGACCGGCACGCCGGGCTACCAGCCGCTGGCGCGGCTTCGTGTCGCGGCCGCCGCCGCGCAGCGCGACCGGGCCGAGGGCGTGAAGCTCTATGACGAGATCGCAGCATCGCCGGTCGGGCCGATGCTGCAGGATCTTGCCGCGGTCCGGGCCGGCTTCCTGCTGGTCGATACCGCGGATTTCAAGGAACTGGAGCGCCGGCTGGCGCCGCTCGCGGAGCCTGGCCGGCCGTTCCGGCATTCGGCGCGCGAATTGCTGGCGCTGTCGGCGTGGAAGCACGGCGACGTGACCGCTGCCCGGCGTTACGTGTCGCTGGTCAACGAGGATAACGATACGCCGCAATCCGTCCGTGCGCGCATCGAGGTTGTCGGCGCGCTGCTCGCGGCGTCCGGCGCGCCGGATGCCAAATCGGATGCCAAATCGGATGCCAAGCAAACCCCGTCGCCTGACAAGAAGGGCTGAGGCGCGCGAGCGCCCAAGGACAGCGACCAAAGGATTTCGTCCATGTTGCGCGTCAAGCATGCCATCCTGATCCTGTCGCTGCTCTCGCTGGGGCCGGCGCTGTCCGCGTGCGCGGATTTCGATCCGGATAAGCTCGACATCTTCGGCATCAACGAGAAGAAGAAGCTGCCGGGCGAGCGTCGCCCGGTCTTCCCCGAAGGCGTTCCGGGCGTGACGCAGGGCGTGCCGCCCGATCTGGTCAAAGGCTATCAGCAGCCGGCCGAACCCGAGCCGCAAGCCGCGCCGGTGGTTGCAGAGAAGCCGAAGCCCCGGCCGCGTCGCGTGACGCAGACGCCGAAGCGTGCGCCGACCCGGGTGAATGTCCAGCCGGCGGAACGCCAACAGCCGCAGGGCGGAACGGCCGCATCGTCCACGCCTTGGCCCGATGCGCCGGCACAGGCGCCGCGTCAGGCCCAGCAGCCCGCGCCGTGGCCGTCGCCCGCCCCGGCGCAGCAGAGCCAGCAGCCGGCAACGCAATGGCCGGCGCCGCCGCCATCCGGCACCTTCACGCGCTGATCCGCCGCGGGGCGTTTCTCCCGCTGCGGACTGTCGCACTTCGCGGGCCCTTTTCATGAGCTTCACCGTCGCCATTGTCGGCCGTCCCAATGTCGGCAAGTCGACCCTGTTCAACCGGCTGGTCGGCCGCAGGCTCGCGCTGGTCGACGACCAGCCCGGCGTCACGCGCGACCGCCGCGCCGGCGCGGCCAAGCTCGGCGATCTGACCTTCACGGTGATCGACACGGCGGGCCTCGAAGAGTCGTCGCCTGACAGTCTGTCCGGCCGCATGCGCGCGCAGACCGAAGAGGCAATCCGCGAAGCCGATGCGATATTCTTCGTCATCGACGGGCGTGTCGGCCCGACGCCGGTCGATCGCGCCTTCGCCGAAGTGGTGCGGCGCGCCGGCAAGCCCGCGATCGTCGTCGCCAACAAGAGCGAAGGCACGGCCGGCGAGGCGGGGCGGCTCGAAGCCTATGCGCTCGGTCTCGGCGATCCGCTGGCGATTTCCGCCGAACATGCCGAGGGCATGATCGATCTGCGCGATGCGCTGGTCGAAGCCCTGCCGGAGCAGGTGCAGGCGCAGCGCGACGCGCGCCGCCGCAAGCGCGAAGCGGCGGAGGAAGCCGCAGCGTTCGCGACGGCGGATGAGGCTGAAGATGCGATCGATCCGTCGAAGCCGATCCGCGTCGCGGTGATCGGCCGTCCCAATGCCGGCAAATCGACGCTGATCAACCGGTTGCTCGGGCAGGACCGCCTGCTGACCGGACCGGAAGCCGGCATCACGCGGGATTCCATCTCCGTCGAGGTCGAGTGGAACGCTCGCCCGTTCCTGATCCACGACACGGCGGGTTTGCGCCGCCGCTCGCGCGTCGACAACAAGCTGGAAAAGCTCTCCGCCGCCGATGCGCTCAACGCCGTGCGCTTCGCCGAGGTTGTCGTGGTGCTGATCGATGCCGAGCGCGGCATCGAGGAGCAGGACCAGCGGATTGCCGATCTGTCCGAGCGCGAGGGCCGTGCGGTGGTGCTTGCCATCGGCAAGTGGGACCTGATGGCGAAGAAGCCGGGCGCGATCGGCAAACTGCGCGAGGAAACCGAGCGGAAGCTGACGCAATTGCGCGGCGCGCCGTTCGTCGCCGTCTCCGGCCTGACCGGCGAGGGGATCGACCGGCTGATGCAGGCGGTGGTCGATGCGTTCACGATCTGGAACAAGCGCATTTCGACCAGCGCGCTCAACCGCTGGCTCACCGAAACCGTGAGCGCGCATCCGCCGCCGGCGGTGTCCGGCCGGCGCATCAAGCTCAACTACATGACGCAGCCGAAGAGCCGCCCGCCGACTTTCGCGCTGTTCTGCACACGCTCCGATGCGGTGCCGGATTCGTACAAGCGTTATCTGGTCAACAATCTGCGGGAGTCGTTCGATCTCCCCGGTACGCCGATCCGCCTGTCGCTGCGCGAGAAGGCCAATCCGTTCGAGCCGAAGAAGCGGCGGTAGGGTCTTCTCTCTCTCTCTCTCTCTCTCTGTCTTTCTGAGTCTCATGGTGAGGAGCGATGCGTCAGCATCGCGTCGCGAACCAGAAGCAATCCGCAGGATTGCGTCAAAAGAATATGGGCGGGCACGCTGCTGTGGCCGCCTCGTCCTTCGCGACGCGATGCTGCGCATCGCTCCTCAGGATGAGGCGGAGGGACAGACGCGATTCTCTCTCCACCGTCATGCTCGCATTCATTGCGGGTATCCACGACTTGCTTTGTGCCCGGAAGAAAGACGTGGATGCCCACCACAAGCGCGGGCATGACGTGGTGAGACCGTGGCCGCCGCGTCCACCCATCCCGGGTAAACTCGAGTGCGATTCTTTGATGCACAAGTTGGCCAAGGCGGACTTGTGGACGCACGCCTTCGCTCTGCCGCCATCAGCGCGTTTACGCGCGTCTTCGACGCGCTAGGGGGCGCGCTCCCTCGGGTCGAGCCCGAGGGCAGGCTCCCAGGATGAGGCGGAGCGACAGCGACGGTGTTGCGTCTTACGCCGGCGGCTGGAACGTCAACACTTTGCGCGACGGATAATCGTACAGCACGCCATTCTCCTTGAACGACGGCAGACACAGCGGTACCAGCGCCTGCGCGACATCGGCGGGCGGCGACAGTGTGTCCGCCTCGATGCCCGGGAAGGCGACCGCCATCATATGCGTGCGGGTGCGGCCCGGATTGAACAGGTTGGCGCGCACATTGGTGGTGGCGACCTCGGCCGCGTAGGTGCGCACCAGCATGTCGAGCGCGGCCTTCGACGCCGCATAGGCGCTGAAATAGGCCATCACCTTGGTCGCCAGGCCCGACGAGATGAACACGGCGCGGCCGGCGTCCGACGCCTTCAGCAGCGGATCGAAAGCGCGCAGGAAGTGCCAGTTGGCGGTGAGGTTCACCGCGAAGGTGTCGTTCCAGGATTTCGGTTCGATGTGATCGACCGGCGAGCCGGTGCCGAGCACGCCGGCATTGCCGACCATGACGTCGAGCTTGCCGTAACGCTCGTGGATCGCGAGCGCCAGCCGCAGGATGCCGTCGGTGTCCTTGACGTCGAGCGGCACCAATGTCGCGGTCGAGCCGGCGGCGACAATACGGTCGTCGAGTTCTTCCAGCGCGCCCGCGGTGCGCGACACGGCGACGATATGCGCGCCCTGTTCGGCGAGCGCCAGCGCGACCGCCGCGCCGATGCCGCGCGAGGCGCCGGTGACGAGCGCGATGCGTCCGGACAGTGGTTTGTTTGTCGTATTCATCGGCTGTCATGCCCGGCTTTATGCCGGGGATCCACGTCTTGGCGTTGATGATGATTTAGAAGGCGTGGATGGCCGGGACAAGAGGGCGTTTAACGCCCGTCTTCGACGGGCTATGCCCGGCCATGACGGAGTGTGGGTTAGCTGGCTTCGGCAAGCAGTGACAATTGCCGCGGCGCGGCGTTCTTGCCGTCCTGATCGGTGAGGCCGGTTGGATAGTCGCCGGTAAAGCAATGATCGGTGTATTGCGGATTGACCGGATCGCGCCCGTCCTCGCCCATGGCGCGATAGATGCCGTCGACCGACAGGAACGCGAGCGAGTCCGCGCCGATGAATTTGCGCATCTCCTCGAGGCTGTGGGTCGCCGCGAGCAGCTTTTCGCGCTCCGGCGTGTCGATGCCGTAATAGTCCGGATATTTGATCGGCGGCGAGGCGATGCGGAAGTGCACTTCGGTCGCGCCGGCGTCGCGCATCATCTGCACGATCTTGCGCGAGGTGGTGCCGCGCACGATCGAGTCGTCGACCAGCACGATGCGCTTGCCCTTGACCACCGCGCGGTTGGCCGAGTGCTTCATGCGCACGCCGGATTCACGGATCGCCTGCGTCGGCTGAATGAAGGTGCGGCCGACATAGTGGTTGCGGATGATGCCCATCTCGAACGGCAGGCCGGACTGCTGCGCGAAACCGATCGCCGCCGGGACACCGGAGTCCGGCACCGGAACGATGACGTCGACATTGGCCGGCGCCTCGCGGGCGAGCTGCGCGCCCATCTCCTTGCGCACGTCGTAGACCGGGCGGCCGCCGACGATGGAGTCGGGTCGCGCGAAATAAATGTATTCGAACACGCAGGGGCGGGGCTTCACTTGCGGGAACGGCTTGATGCTCTGCATGCCGCTATCGTCGAACACGACCACTTCGCCGTTCTCGATGTCGCGCACATAGGTCGCGCCGATGATGTCGAGGGCGCAGGTCTCCGAGGCGAGGATCGGGCAGCCGTCGAGCCGTCCGAGCACCAGCGGGCGGATGCCGAGCGGATCGCGTGCGCCGATCAGCTTCTTGTTGGTCAGGCCGACGAAGGCATAGGCGCCCTGAAGCTGCTGGATGCCGTCGACGAAGCGGTCGACGAAATGATTGCGCGAGGACCGCGCGACCAGATGCAGGATCACCTCGGTGTCGGTGGTCGACTGCATCATCGCGCCGTCGCGCACCAGGTCGCGGCGCAGCGTCAGGCCGTTGGTGAGGTTGCCGTTGTGGCCGATGGCGAAGCCGCCGGCGTTGAGTTCGGCGAACAGCGGCTGCACGTTGCGCAGCACGGTCTCGCCGGTGGTGGAATAGCGCACATGGCCGACCGCGGAATTGCCGGGCAGACGCTCGATCACCTCGCGGCGGGAGAAGGTGTCGCCGACGAGGCCGAGACGGCGCTCGGAATGGAAACGGCCGCCGTCATAGGTGACGATACCGGCGGCTTCCTGGCCGCGGTGCTGCAAGGCGTGCAGGCCGAGCGCGGTGATCGCCGCGGCATCGGGATGGCCGAAGATTCCAAAAACGCCGCATTCCTCGCGCAGCCGGTCCGCATTCAGGTCCAGCGTCGCGTCGGTTGTCTCAGCCATCGGTCCTCGCAGTGGGAGCCGCTATTGCGCGCGGGTTCCCGTGGTAGTGGCCGGCGCGCCGCTCTCGGATTTCTGGCCAGGCGCGTCGGACTCCTGGTCTTCCGGTTTCGGCTTCTTCAGCCGCTTTAAGATGGTGGTCTCGGGGTCTTCCGGCAACATGCCGATCAGCCAGTTTCCGGTGCCCTGGAGCACGACTTTCGACTTGGCGGACTGCACCCAGTCCGGCTGGCGGTTGTCGGGAACCAGCCAGGCGAAGAACAGGAAGGCGATGACGACGATGATCAGGCCGCGCGCGAGGCCGAACAGGAAGCCGAGCGTGCGGTCGAGCGCGCCGACGCGGCTGTCGAGGATCATGTCGGAAATGCGCACGGTGACGATGGTCACCAGCAGCAGGGTGCCGAGGAACACGCCGGCGATGGTAACGACCTTCGCGATGATGTCGTTGTTGATATACTGCTGGACGACCGGCGTGAGCTTGTTGAAGGCGTAGAGCGTCGTCACCGCGGCGATGCCCCAGGCGGCGATCGACAAGACCTCGCGCATGAAGCCGCGGATCATGGCCAGCAGGCCGGACACCAGCATGACGATGAGCAGGATGACGTCGAGCAGTGTGAACGGCATGGTGGTCTTCAGCCCGGCGAATGGACAGTGAGCGAGCGCGCGCGGCCGGCACGATGGCGAATCCATCGCGCCCGGAACAGTCCGGCTATCGCCCCGTTCACTTGGTAAATCATTGAACTTTCGCGGATATTTCGTGCCTGCCGCCGCCTGACGGCTGCCTTTTAAGGCGTCCGCGCGGCCAGCGTCGCCCCGTGTATAGCGGGGTGTTGCGGCCTCGTCACCCCGCCCGGACGCAGAGTTGTGGGCTGTTGCGCGGATGTATCAGGCGCGTTTGGCCGGGCGCGGAGAGGCGGCAGGGCGCGGGGTGCCGCGCGCGGCGATGTCGGCGACCATGGTGGTGAGATGGCCGATGCCGGTGACCGAGAGGCCAGCGTCGCCGCTCTCGCGGCCGGTTTCGGGCGCGACCGCGCGCTTGAAGCCGAGCTTGCCGGCTTCCTTGAGCCGCGCGCCGCTCTGCGCCACGGGCCGCACCGCGCCGGAGAGCGAGATTTCTCCGAAATAGACCGCATCGGCCGGCAGCGCCGCGCCGGCGAGCGAGGAGACCAAAGCCGCCGCGGCGGCGAGGTCGGCGGCAGGCTCGTTGATGCGGAGCCCGCCGGCGACATTGAGATAGACGTCGTAGCCGCCGAGCTTCACGCCGCAATGCGCTTCCAGCACCGCGAGCACCATGGCGAGGCGGCTTCCCTCCCAGCCGACCACCGCGCGGCGCGGCGTGCCGAGCGAGGTCGGCGCGACCAGCGCCTGGATCTCGACCAGCACCGGGCGCGTGCCCTCGATGCCGGCGAACACGGCGGTGCCGGGCGAGCCGAGGTCGCGCTCGGAGAGAAACAGTTCGGACGGGTTGGACACTTCGCGCAGGCCGAGCCCGGTCATCTCGAACACGCCGATCTCGTCGGTCGGGCCGAAGCGGTTCTTCACCGCGCGCAGGATGCGGAACTGCTGCGAGCCTTCGCCCTCGAACGACATCACCGCGTCAACCATGTGCTCGACCACGCGCGGGCCGGCAATCTGTCCGTCCTTGGTGACGTGGCCGACCAGCATCAGCGCCGCGCCGGATTTCTTGGCGTAGCGAATGAGCGCCTGCGCGGAGCCGCGCACCTGCGTCACCGTACCGGGCGCGCTGTCGACCGCGTTGCTCCACATGGTCTGGATCGAGTCGATGACGATCAGCCGCGGCGTCTTGCCCTCGGCGATGGTGGCGATGATGTCCTCGACCGCGGTTTCCGACGCGAGTTCGACCGGCGCTTTGGAGAGGCCGAGCCGTTCGGCGCGCAGCCGCACCTGCGCGACCGCTTCCTCGCCGGAGATATAGACGGTGCGGTGGCCGGCGCGCGCGAGCGAGGCGGCGGCCTGAATGAGCAGCGTCGATTTGCCGATGCCGGGATCGCCCGCCATCAGCAGCACCGAGCCGGGGACGAAGCCGCCGCCGGTGACGCGATCGAGTTCGGCGATGCCGGACGGGAGACGCGGAGCGTCGAGCGTTTCTCCGGTCAGCGGTTCGAGCTCGAAGCGGCGGCCTTTGCGCGCGGCGCGCGCACCGCCGGGAACGGGCGCGGTGGCGCCTTCCTCAACCAGCGTATTCCACTCGCCGCAAGACTCGCAGCGCCCCTGCCAGCGGCCATAGGCGGTGCCGCAGTTCTGGCAGACGAAGCTCGAGGAATTTTTCGCCATGATCTTCAGCCGCCGCGATAGACGCGATGATAGCGTTTGCCGAGATTGGTCAGCACTTCATAGCCGATCGTGCGCGCTGCGGCGCCGACATCGTCGATGCCGATCTCGTTGCCGCCCTCTTGGCCGATCAATGTCGCGAGGTCGCCGCGCTTCGCTGTGCCGGGCGGCAATTCGCTGACGTCGATCGCCATCAGGTCCATGGAGATGCGTCCGGCGAGCGGGCACGGCTTGCCGCCGACCACGGCCTGCGTGCCGGTCGCGCGATCGGCGGCGCCGGCCGCGCGCGGGAAGCCGTCGCCATAACCGAGGGAGACGATGGCGATGCGCGCGCTCCGGGGCGCGCTCCACGCAGCGCCGTAGCCGACGCTGTCGCCCTTCGCCACCTCGCGCACCTGCAGGATGCGGCCGCGCAGATCGATCGCCGCGCGCATCGGATTGGTGCGGCCCGGCGTCGGATTGCCGCCATAGAGCGCGTAACCGGGACGCACCAGGTCGCAATGCGCCGGCGCGCCGAGGAAGATGCCGGACGAGTTGGCGATCGAGGCGGGAATGCCGCGATAGAGCAGGCGGATCTCGCGGAACAGTTTGATCTGCCGCTCGTTGAGCGCGTGCTCCGGCGTATCGGCGCAGGCAAAGTGGCTCATCAGCAGCGCGATGCCGTGATGCTCGCCGCGGATGCGCGTCGCCATGGCGGCCGCTTCCGCGACCGTGAGGCCGAGCCGGTTCATCCCGGTGTCGACATGCAAGGCGAATTGTCCGCGCCAGCCGCTCTGTGCGACGAAGGCGTCCCATTCGGCGAGTTCGACCAGGCTGCCGATGCAGGGTGAGATGTTGAGATCGGCAAATGTCGGGCCGGTGCCGGGGAGCAGTCCCCCGAGCACATAGATCGTCGCCTGCGGCGCGACGGCGCGCAGCCGCCGCGCTTCGCCCAGGTCTGCGACGAAGAAGGTCTTGCAGCCGGCTTTGGCGAGCGCGGTGCCGACCGGTTCGAGGCCGCAGCCATAAGCGTCGGCCTTCACCACCGCCGAACATTCGGCCGGCGTTGCGCGCCGTGCCAGCGCCTTCCAGTTGGCGACGATGGCATCGAGATCGATCGTCAGGATCGCGCCGGATTCCGTCTCATGCGCCTCGGGCGCCGTGACGGTCTCGGGCAGCGGTTCGGCGGCGGGATTCGCGGGCATCGCGGAAGAAGACATGCGCCGTCTTACCCCGGTGTTCCCGGTTCGTCCACTCCGGCCGCGGTGTCCTATCAGCCCATCGGCTGGGGCAGGCGGTTGGCGTTGGCGAGGTTGCTGAACCGGGTGATCGCGCCCTCGAAGTGCAGGTAGACGGTGCCGGTCGGACCGTGGCGCTGCTTGCCGATGATGACTTCGGCCTTGGCGTGCGCCTCGTCCATGGCGATCTGCCACTTGGTGTGCTCTTCGGAGCCGGGGCGCGGCTCCTTGTTCTGCAGGTAGTATTCCTCGCGATAGACGAACAGCACCACGTCGGCGTCCTGTTCGATTGATCCGGATTCACGCAGGTCCGACAGCTGCGGCCGCTTGTCGTCGCGGTTTTCCACCTGACGCGAGAGCTGCGACAGCGCGATCACCGGCACCGCCAGTTCCTTGGCGAGCGCCTTGAGCTTGGTGGTGATCTCGGTGATTTCCTGCACGCGGTTTTCCGAGCTGCGGCGCGACGAGCCGGACAACAGCTGGATGTAGTCGATCACCAGCAGATCGAGGCCGCGCTGGCGCTTGAGGCGGCGCGCGCGCGCGGCAAGCTGCGCGATCGACAGACCGCCGGTCTCGTCGACATAGAGCGGCAGGCCCTGCAACTCGATCGAATGGTCCTTCAGCGTCTCGAATTCCGCCTCGCTGATGCCGCCGCGGCGAATCTGGCTCGACGGGATGCCGGTCTGCTCGGCGATGATACGGGTGGCGAGCTGCTCGGCCGACATTTCCAGCGAGAAGAAGCCGACGATGCCGCCATTGACGGTGGTGGTGTGGCCGTCGGCCTGAACCTCGCCCTGCCACGCCTTGGCGACGTTGTAGGCGATGTTGGTGGCGAGCGAGGTCTTGCCCATGCCGGGACGTCCGGCGAGCACGATCAAGTCGGAGGCCTGCAGGCCGCCCATCATCTTGTCGAGATCGTCGAGGCCGGTGGCGAGACCGGAGAGGCGCCCGTCGCGCTGATAGGCTTTCGCCGCCATGTCGACGGCGGTGGTCAGCGCCTGCGCGAACCGCTGGAAGCCGCCGTCGTAACGGCCGGATTCCGCGAGTTCGTAAAGCCGGCGTTCCGCTTCCTCGATCTGGGTGCGCGGCGCGAAGTCGACCGGCGCATCGTAAGCGGTGTTGACCATTTCCTCGCCGACCAGGATCAGCGAGCGGCGTACCGCGAGATCGTAAATGGTGCGGCCGTAATCCTCGGCGTTGATGATGGTGGTCGCTTCGGCGGCGAGGCGAGCGAGGTATTGCGCGACGGTGATGCCGCCGATGTCGATATTGCCGTCGAGGAAGGTCTTGAGCGTCACCGGCGTCGCGATCTTGCCGGCACGGATCAGGCTTGACATCAGTTCGTAGGTCTTCTGGTGCAGCGGCTCGAAGAAATGCCGCTGCTCGAGGAAGTCCGAGACGCGGTAAAACGCCTCGTTGTTGACCAGGATCGCGCCCAAAAGCTGCTGTTCCGCCTCGATATTATGCGGGGCGGAGCGATAGGCGGGGGCCGAGGCGGGAAGCGGTTCCACCTGCTTGCGGACGGTCGAGTCGAAAGGTGGCATGAGCGATTGGTCGCGCCAAATTTGATTAATGTTGGGCCAGACGAACTTCTTGCATCCGTTCGTCCCCGCGAAAGCGGGGAACCAGTCTTAAGCCAAAAACTGGATTCCCGCTTTCGCGGGAATGAACGGGATGAAAGACCCGGGTTCAATCCCGGTGATTGTCCTGTAGCCCCGCGCGTTTTCCAGCGCAGCAAATGATTTTTTTTTCACCTGTGGGCTTTTGGGATAACGGGCAGATTGAAATAGGAGCCGCCAATTTGCTTGACGCGCCAGCAGGTTTGTTGGCGGTTAAGATAGCTGCTACTCGCCCGCCAGCCGGATCGGCGGAACACGCTCACCCTCGAACCGGCGCAGCCGCGCTTCCTCCTGCGCGATGTAGTCGCGCGTGATCGGCACCACGTCCTGGCGTTTGGTGAGCTGGATCTGCATCACCATCATGTTCTGCTCTCGAAACGCCATTTCCGACGCCGCGAGATAAAACTCCCACATGCGGACGAATCGCTCGTCATAGATGCGGGTGATCTCCTCGCGATGGGCGAGGAACCGGGTGCGCCAGGCTTTCAGCGTTTCCGCATAGTGGATCCGCAGGAACTCGATGTCGGTGACGAGGAGGCCCGAGCGCTCGATCGCCGGCAGCACCTCGGACGGCGCGGGAATATAGCCGCCGGGGAAGATGTATTTGGCGATCCAGGGATTGGTGTAGCCGGGGCCTTCGGAGCGGCTGATGAAATGCAGCACCATCGCCCCGTCGTCCTTGAGCAGCGCCGCGCATTTCTCGAAGAACTGGTTGTAGAAGCGGGCGCCGACATGCTCGAACATGCCGACCGAGATAATGCGGTCGAAAGGCTGCGCGATGTCGCGATAGTCGATCAGCTTGAATTGCGCCTTGTTGGCGAGGCCGGATTCGGCGGCGCGCTCGTTGGCGATGCGGTGCTGCTCCTCGGAGAGGGTGACGCCGGTCACGGCGACATCCGCCATTTCCGCGAGATAGAGACCGAGGCCACCCCAGCCGCAGCCGATATCCAGGACCTTCTGTCCGGGGGCGAGGCGCAGCTTGGCCGCGAGGTGACGCTTCTTGGCGAGTTGCGCGTCGTCGAGCGATTGACCGGGGTATTCGAAGTAGGCGCAGCTGTATTGCCGGTCGGCATCGAGGAATAGCGAATAGAGCCGCCCGTCGAGATCGTAGTGATGCGCGACGTTGCGGCGCGACTGCCGGCGCCGGTTGAACTGCTGGACCGGACGAGCGAGCAGGCGCAACGCCCACAGCGGCCGCACCCAGGCCGGGATCACCGTTGCGTTCTGCCGCATGCCGATCGAAAGGAGGTCGGCTATGGAGCCGCGCTCCATCACCAACTCGCCATCCATATAGGCTTCGCCGAGTTTCATCTCGGGATCGAACACGCAGGCCCATTGGGCGCGCGTCGTGACGAAGCGGATCGCGACGGGTTCGCCGCTGCCGTCGCCGCACATGAAGGTGTGCCCGGAGGCGGTGGTGACGCGAACCGTGCCGGTTCGGAAATAAAAGCGCAGCAGCCGCTGAAACAGTCTGTTCATCGTTGCCATCCAATCGACACGCCGGCATGCGACCGGCCAATCGGATAACCCACGCCCCATTCCGTTGGGGTGGTGTCCTCAAGGTAATATCTTAAGCCCCAGACGAAAGCCTCAGCAATGCGGTGGCCCGGTCACACTTATGCGATTTTCGAAGGGGCGGAGGCTTCCAGCCCCGACAACGCCCCGGGAATCCTGTATGGGTCGGCCGCCGGCGCAGGGACGCGCGGCATTCAAGCCAGACGGATCATGGGATGAAGCGATCGAACGGAAGCCGCGCGATTTGGGCCGCCGCGGCGATGATGATGGCCGTGATGTGGCTGCCGGCGGGAGCCGCGGCGCAGGTGAGCATCGACGCCGGAAAGACGCCACAGCAGGTGTTCGCCACGGACTGCCAGCCCTGTCACAAAGACGCGCGCACGCTGTCGAAAGGCCCGGTCGGGTTGGCAGCGTTCCTGCGCGAGCATTATTCAGCCAGCCGCGAAAGCGCGAAGGTGATGGCCGACTATCTGGTGCGGGTCGGCAAAGGCGGACCTGGCGCGAGGGAAGAGGCGCCACCGGCGGCGCGTCGGCGAGGCCGCGAGTCCCCGCCGCCTGCAGCGTCAGGGGAAACGCGCGAAGCTGCGCCCGAGGCCGCGCCCGGCGAGGGGCGTCCGGCACGGCCGTCGCGCGCCCGCGGCGAGCGGAAGGACGGCAAGGCTGGGGCAAAGCCGGCTCACACGAAACCAGCGGACGTGAAGCCGGAAGAAGCCAACCCGGCCGAAACGAAGCCGGCTGAGACGAAGCCCGCGGAGCCGGCGCCGGCCGAGATCAAGCCTGCTGAAACGAAGCCCGCCGAACCGGCTCCCGCTGAGACCAAGCCGGCCGAGCCGAAGGCCGAGGCTCCCAAGCCCGAGGCTCCCAAGCCCGCTGAAACGACAAAGCCGGCGGACGTGCCGCCGGCTGAGCCGAAATCAGTGGAGCCGAAACCGGCGGAGCCCGCCAAGTCAGTTGAATAACGTCGGCTGAATAATGCCGGCAGAATAGTGCCGGCTGACCAGCGTTCACATCCGGGCCGGTCCTTGCAACAGGGGCCGGCCCGGTGTGGCGCAACGATCAGTCGTTCTTCTCTTCTTCGGCGGCGTCTTCCTCGCCATCGGCCGGCTGCTCGGCGCCTTCCTCGAACAGCGCCTGGGCGGCTGCGGCGGCCGCCGCCTTGTCGGCTTCATCGTCGCCATCGTCCTGACGGCGCACGGTGACGTTCTCGCCGCGCTTGAGGCGCTCGGCCTCTTCCTCGTTGCGCGCGACGTTGACGAGCACGATCACTTCGACTTCCGGATGCAGCTCGACCGGCACCTTGTACTGGCCGATCAGCTTGATCGGCGCGTGCAGCACGATCTGCGAGCGATTGACCGGCGTACCATCGGCGCTGAGCATTTCGGCGATGTCGCGCGGCGACACCGAGCCGTAGAGCTGGCCGACTTCGGAGGCCTGCCGCAGCACGGTGAGCGACTTGCCCTCGAACGCGCCGGCGAGCTTGCCGGCTTCACCCTTGCGGGCTTCGTTCTTGGCCTCCAGGTCGGCCTTCATCGTCTCGAACTTGGCCTTGTTGTCCTTGGTGGCGCGCAGCGCCTTGTTGCGCGGCAGCAGGAAGTTGCGCGCATAGCCGTCCTTGACCCGCACGACATCGCCCATCTGTCCGAGCTTGCCGACGCGCTCCAGCAAAATCACTTCCATCGTTCTTCTCCTTTGTCTTCGAGTCTGTGTTGATCGTTTACGAAACCATCGGCGGGCCGGCCTTGCGTCCGGCGCGGGCGCGAATGTGGAAAGCTGCTTCGGCGAGGCCGAGCAGCGTCATCACCAGCATCGGCCAGCCGAACAGCAGCGTGGCGGCATAGACGCCGGAGAGCAGGAACGGGCGGCTCGTACGGCCGCGCGTGATCGCGTGCAGCACGGCGAAGCCGAGGATGGCGAAGGCGACCAGCAGGGTCGCCGACAGTACGGTGGCGGCGATGCCGACAAGGCCCCCGAACAGCGATGTGACGATCGCGGCGAGCAGCACGGCCGCGACGAGCTTCGGAAAATCCATCGCCGGCAGATCGGGCCACGGCCGGTTGAACCGGCCGGACAGACGCACGATGCGTGCGGCGATCCAGAGATTGGCGACGTTGGTGAGCGTCGCCAGCACCGCGGCGGTCGAGGGGATGACCATCACCAGGAAATCGATCAGGCGCGCGCGATCGATGCCGGCCAGCGCCTCGTCGCCCGCGGCGGGCCGGTCGGACGTGGCGCGGACGAACTGCTCGAACGCGGCGCGCAGCGCGGCGGTGAAGCTCTGCTCATCGGTGCCGAAAGTCGGGATCGCGGCGATCACCACCAGCGCGCCGAGCACCGCGCACCAGACGACCAGCCGGCCGGGCGGATACCATTCGAGCGCCGCAGCGTCGGTGGCGGGGCGCGCGAGCATGGTGAGATAGCCGAGCCACCATGCCGGCAGGCCGACGCCGATCAGGAAGACGAGGAAGAAGGTCCAGCCGAAGGTCACCGCGAGCGCGAGCGCCGCGACGACGGCCGCGATCAGCCCGGCGAGGTGGCTCCAGCCGAGCGCGGCGATCAGGATCGGCAGCGGTGCGATGTAGAACAGGAGGATCGAGAGCAGCGCGCCGGACTTCACGGAGGCGAACAGCAAGGCTGTCGCCGCACCCGCACCCAGTCCGATCAAGGCAATCTGCATCATCTCGAGCTGTCCCGCTGCAAGAGCGGTTAGAGGCGGATCGTTTTGTCCGCCCCAACCATCGGCGTCCGGAGAAGTCCGGACGCCTCGTTGTCGTCTCGTGGCTTCTTAGCCGATCACGTAGGGCAGGAGGCCGAGGAAGCGCGCGCGCTTCACGGCCTGCGCCAGTTCGCGCTGCTTCTTGGCCGACACCGCGGTGATGCGGCTCGGCACGATCTTGCCGCGCTCGGAAACGTAACGCTGCAACAGCTTCACGTCCTTGTAGTCGATCTTCGGCGCATTGGCGCCGGAGAACGGGCAGGTCTTGCGGCGGCGGAAGAACGGACGACGGCCGCCGGCGGCTGCGCCGCCTTGTGCTCCAAATGCCATGTTTGCTTACTCCCCTGCGGCGGCTGTTTCGGTGCGCTCTTCGCGGTCGCGGCGCGGGCCGCGCTCGAAGCGTCCACCACCACCACCGAAGCGATCGCCGCCGAAGCGGTCGTCGCGCTCGCGATCACGGTCGACCTTGCGCATCATCGCCGAGGGACCTTCCTCGAGTTCTTCGACGCGCACGGTGAGATAGCGCAGAACGTCTTCGCTGAGCCGCTGCTGGCGCTCGACTTCGGCGAGCGCGGCCGATGGCGCATCGACGTTGAGCAACGTCATGTGCGCCTTGCGGTTCTTCTGCATGCGGTAGGCGAGCGTCTTGACGCCCCAGTATTCGTTCTTGGTGACCTTGCCGCCGAGACCTTCGATGACGGCGATGTACTGCTTCGTCAGGTCTTCGACCTGCTGGGCGCTGAGGTCCTGGCGCGCCAGATAGACGTGTTCGTAAAGCGGCATGGAAGCCCTTTCCTGTTTCAGTGGCGTCGTCGCCCGGCGCAAAGCCCCTCGGGCCTTTCGGGAAAGGCTCGAATGCTCAGAAGGCGGAAACACGGGACGCCGGACCATCAGGTCCTGCCGCCTCCGGGCTCCTTGCGGGGCTCCGGTGCGGCCATCCGTTCAGCTTCCGGCCGGTCGACGAAACGGGCGGGTTATGGCCCGGTTTCGGGCCAAAGGCAAGGTTTTGCGCTGCAAAAGAAGAACCGCGTGAGTGGTATCAGGAAACCGCTCAGGCCGCCGCGGACTTATCGGGGCTGGCGCCCTTCTGCAGAGCGTTCGCGACCTGGACCGCGAGATCGACGCCTTCCCGCAGATAGCGGGCCTCGGGCGAGCCCGAGGCGGGCTTACGCAGGCGCAGCTTCGCGATCTCCTCCAGCAGGAGATCGAGCTTCTCCATCAGCAGCTTTTGCCGGAAATCGGGCTCGGCGCGGGCCCGGTCATACTCGTCGTCGGTTACGAAGGCACTCATCACACAGTCTCCGGCGTGGAACTTAGGAGCCGACCCTTGTCGGAGAGTTACCAACCGGCCCAGGGGGCGGATTTGGCCCCGGCGCTTGACAGGTTGGGTTAACCCAGTGTCTCTCCGGCCGGACTTGAGGAGGGGCGGTCGTTTCCAGGATTGGGATCGCCCCCAAGAAGGCTGAAGCAGGGCTGATATGGCAATCGCATTGGTTTTTCCGGGGCAGGGTAGCCAGACCGTCGGCATGGGCAAGGCGCTGGCCGATGAATTCCCGGTGGCCAAGGCCGTGTTCGACGAGGTCGACGCGGCGCTCGGCGAGAAGCTCTCTTCGGTGATCTGGGAGGGGCCGGCCGAGACGCTGACGCTGACCGAGAACACCCAGCCGGCGCTGATGGCGATGTCGCTCGCGACGCTGCGGGTGCTCGAAACCGAAGCCGGGCTCGATCTCGCCCGTGACGTCAAATTCGTCGCCGGGCACTAGCTCGGCGAATATTCGGCGCTGGCGGCCGCCGGCGCGCTGACCGTCGCTGACACTGCGCGCTTGGTGCGCGCTCGCGGCCGCGCCATGCAGAAGGCGGTGCCAGTCGGGGCCGGCGCCATGGCGGCGTTGATCGGGCTCGAGTTCGACCAGGCCGCTGCTGCTGCCGCTGAAGCGGCGCAGGGCGAGGTCTGCCAGGCGGCCAACGACAATGGCGGCGGGCAGGTGGTGATCTCCGGCGCCAAGGCGGCGGTGGAACGGGCGTGCGAAATCGCCAAGGCCAAGGGCGCGAAGCGCGCGATGCTGCTGCAGGTCTCCGCACCTTTCCATTGCGCGATGATGCAGCCGGCGGCCGATGTGATGGCGGCCGAGCTCGCCAAGGTGCAGGTCAACGTGCCGAAGGTTCCGGTCGTCGCCAATGTGACGGCGCAGCCGGTGATGGATCCGGCCGACATCGTCAAAAGACTTGTGGAGCAGGTGACGGGCACGGTGCGCTGGCGCGAAAGCGTCTCCTATATGGCCGGCCAGGGCGTGACGACATTCTATGAGGTCGGTGCCGGTAAGGTTTTGAGCGGCCTCGTCAAGCGGATCGCCGACAGCGCCACCGGCGTGTCGATCGGCACGCCACAGGACGTGGCGGCGTTCAAAGCAGCCCGCGGCTGAAGCGGGCGTAGCGAAGGAAGGGCGGCGACCATGTTCGATCTGAGCGGCAAGACGGCGCTCGTCACCGGGGCGACCGGTGGCATCGGTGGCGCCATCGCGCGCGCCCTGCATGGTCAGGGCGCGACCGTCGCGTTATCCGGCACGCGCCGCGAGGCGCTGGACGAACTCGCCGGATCACTCGGCGAGCGCGTGCATGTCCTGCCGTGCAATCTCGCGGATGCGGCGGCGGTGGAGAAACTGGTGCCCGATGCGGAAGCGGCGATGGGCAAGCTCGACGTGCTGGTCGCCAATGCCGGCATCACCAGGGACAACCTGTTCGTCCAGTTGAAGGACGACGAGTGGGATCAGGTGCTCAACGTCAATCTCACCGCGACCTTCCGCCTCACGCGCGCGGCGGTAAGGACCATGATGCGCCGCAAGTTCGGCCGCATCATCGGCATCACCTCGGTGGTCGGCGTCACCGGCAATCCGGGACAGGTGAACTACACCGCGGCCAAGGCCGGCATGATCGGCATGATGAAATCGGTCGCCGCCGAATATGCGCGCCGCAACGTTACCGCCAATTGCATCGCGCCGGGCTTCATTGCCACGGCGATGACCGAAAAACTCAACGACAAGCAGCGCGAGGCCATTCTCGGCCGCGTGCCGGCCGCCCGACTCGGGACCCCCGAGGATATTGCCGCGGCGGCGGTGTTCCTGGCCTCCGATGAAGCCGGTTACATGACGGGGCAGACCCTGCATGTGAACGGCGGGATGGCCATGATCTAAGCCGAACCAATTGGCAAGACAGGGATTTCCGGGCCACAGCCGGTCCGGGGGCGCCCTTGCTGGTCAATGAAATTCAAGTATGTTAACCGGACCCCGGCTCGCTTAACCGTCGAGCCCAATCCAAAACGACGAGGACGGAACGATGAGTGACATCAGCGAGCGGGTAAAGAAGATTGTCGTGGAACACCTGGGCGTGGAGCCCGAGAAGGTGGTCGAGGGCGCGAGCTTCATCGATGACCTCGGTGCGGACAGTCTGGACACCGTCGAGCTCGTGATGGCTTTCGAGGAAGAGTTCGGGTGCGAAATCCCGGACGACGCGGCCGAGACCATCCTGACGGTCGGCGACGCCGTGAAGTTCCTCGAGAAGAACGCCAAGAGCTGAGATCAAGGGCGCTGAGCAAACAGCGCTCGGAACAACAGCGCTGGCGCGGCCCTCTCCCACGCATTCCTGCAGGACGAGTCCGATGCCGCGCGGCGCCGGGAGTGTAGACGCTTGAGCCAATCCGTAACCTTGCGACGGGTCGTCGTCACGGGCATGGGCATGGTGTCGCCGCTGGGTTGCGGCGTCGAAACCGCCTGGCAGCGGCTGATCAAGGGTGAAAGCGGAGCGGGCAAGGTCGAGCGCTTCGAAGTGTCGGATTTGCCGTGCAAGATCGCATGCCAGATCCCGCGCGGCGACGGCACGGCCGGCACCTACAATGCCGACCAGTGGATGGAGCCGAAGGAGCAGCGCAAGGTTGATGAGTTCATCATCTTTGCGGTCTGCGCCGCGACCCAGGCGCTGGAAGACGCCGGCTGGAAACCGTCGACCGATGACGAGAAGAACCGCTCCGGCGTTCTGATCGGCTCCGGCATCGGCGGCATCGAAGGCATCGCCGAGACCGCGGTGACGCTGCACGAGCGCGGCCCGCGCCGCGTCTCGCCGTTCTTTATTCCCGGGCGGATCATCAATCTGGCGTCCGGCTATGTCTCGATCCAGCACGGGCTGAAAGGTCCGAACCATTCGGTGGTCACCGCCTGTTCGACCGGCGCGCATGCGATCGGCGACGCGGCGCGGCTGATCGCGCTCGGCGATGCCGACGTGATGGTGGCGGGCGGCGCGGAATCGCCGGTGAACCGCATCTCGCTCGCCGGCTTCGCGGCCGTGCGCGCGCTCTCGACCGGCTACAACGACGAGCCCACCCGCGCGTCGCGTCCTTATGACAAGGATCGCGATGGGTTCGTGATGGGCGAGGGCGCCGGCGTGGTCGTGCTGGAAGAACTCGAACACGCCAAGGCTCGCGGCGCCAAGATCTATGGCGAACTGATCGGTTACGGCATGTCGGGCGACGCCTTCCACATCACCGCGCCCGCGCCGGATGGCGACGGCGCGTTCCGCTGCATGACCATGGCGATCGAGCGCGCCGGCATCACCGTCGACGAGATCGACTACATCAACGCGCACGGGACCTCGACGCCGATGGGCGACGAGATTGAGCTTGGCGCGGTGCAGCGCCTGATCGGCAATGCCGCCGCCAAGGTGTCCATGTCCTCGACCAAGTCCTGTGTCGGCCATCTGCTCGGTGCCGCCGGCGCTGTCGAGGCGATCTTCTCGATCCTCGCGATTCGGGATGGGGTCGCGCCGCCCACCATCAATCTCGACAATCCGTCGGTGGACACGCCGATCGATCTGGTGCCGCACACGGCCCGCAAGCGCGAGATCAATCTGGCCCTGTCCAACTCCTTCGGCTTCGGCGGGACCAATGCCTCGCTGGTCTTCCGCCGTTACAATGGATAAGCGCGGGTGAACGGTGGCGCTCACTTCCACCTTTCGCCATAATCCCCTGTAGGCTGCCTCTGCGGTTCGCCTGATATCGTCACGATGTCAGGCGGCCGAACCAAGGTCCATTCATGCCAGCGTCTGCAGCGGGTCAGCCCCGGTGAACATCAATACGCCACCCGGTCCGTCTGACGGCCATCGGCCGCTCGGCAACCTGCTGCGCAGCCCTCGAACCGCTTTGGAGCCTGAGCGCGTGCCAGAACCGGTGATCCGCCGCTCGCAGCGTGCCAAGCATCCGCTGATCGTCGCCGGCAACGCGATCTTCTCGATCCTCGCGGTGGTGGCGCTCACCGCCGGCGGCGCCGTATTCTATGGCAAGCAGAAGATGGACGAGCCGGGTCCGCTGACCGACACCAAAACGGTGACGATCTCGCGCGGCCTCGGCATCAAGGACATCTCGGATTTGCTCGCGCGCGAAGGCGTGATCGATCAGCCGGCGGTGTTCGTCGGCGGCGCCATGCTGCTCAAACTGCGCGGCGAGGGATTGAAGTTCGGCGAATACGAATTCCAGAAACAGGCAAGCCTCGGCAGCGTGCTCGACACCATTGCCGAAGGCAAGATCGTCCAGCACACCTTCTCGGTGCCGGAAGGCCTGACGTCCGAGCAGATCGTCGCGCGTTTGCTCGAGAACGATCTGCTCACCGGCAACATCAAGGAAATTCCGCGCGAGGGAACGCTGCTGCCGGAGACCTACAAGATCAATCGCGGCACGCCGCGCGAGCAGATCATCCAGCGCATGCAGCAGGCGCATCGCCGCGTGCTGCAGGAAGTGTGGGAGCGGCGCAATCCCGATCTGCCGGTGAAGACGCCGGAGCAACTGGTCATCCTCGCGTCGATCATCGAGAAGGAAACCGGTCGCGCCGATGAGCGCAGCCGCGTCGCCTCTGTGTTCGTCAACCGGCTGAAGAACCGGATGCGGCTGCAATCCGACCCGACGATCATCTACGGTCTGTCGGGCGGCAAGGGCACGCTGGGCCGGCCGATCCTGCGCAGCGAGATCGATCAGCCGACGCCGTACAATACTTATGTGATCGACGGGTTGCCGCCGGGGCCGATCGCCAATCCGGGACGCGCCTCGCTCGAAGCCGCCGCCAGCCCGGCGCGCACCAAAGAACTGTATTTCGTCGCCGACGGCACCGGCGGCCATGTGTTCTCGGAAAACTACGAACAGCACCAGAAGAACGTCGCCAAGCTGCGCGCGCTCGAACGTGAGGCGGCGCCCGCCGCGGCCACGCCGCCGACGCCGGGCAACGGCCTGCGCGGCTCCCGCTGACCGGAAATCCGGTTTCCCCCCGCGGAATCATGGATTATGGTCCGGCCACTTTTGGCCGGGACACGGGAACGCGATGATGGCGGTGTCGAGCATGACCGGCTTCGCACGCAGCCACGGCGCGAGCGGAGCTTATAGCTGGGCGTGGGAGCTTAAATCCGTCAACGGCAAAGGCCTCGACGTGCGGCTGCGGATTCCGCCGGGCTTTGACGCGCTCGAAGGGCCGTGCCGCAAGCGCGCGACCGAGGCGCTGGCGCGCGGCACCGTCTATGCCAATCTCACGATCGAGCGCAAAGGCGGCACGCCGACGGTGCGCATCAATGAGCCGGTGCTGGCCGCAGTACTCGCCGCGATGAAAAGCCTCGACGGCAAGATCGATGCAGCGGCCCCGCGGCTCGACGGCATCCTCGGACTCAAAGGCGTGGTCGAGGTCAGCGAAGAGGACGAGAGCGAGGAAGCGCGCGCCGCGGCTGAAGCCTCGATGCAGGCGGGCTTTGCGCAGGCGCTCGATGCGCTGCTGGCGATGCGACGCGACGAGGGTGCGGCGCTTTACAGGATTCTAACCGACAAGCTTTCCGGCATAGCCGCTCTCACCAAGGCGGCGGAGAATGCGCCCGGGCGCGGCGTCGATGCGGTGAAAGCGCGGCTCGCCGAACAGGTGCGTGTGCTGCTCGATCAGTCCGAGCGGTTCGATGCCGACCGGCTGCATCAGGAGGCGCTGCTGCTCGCCTCGAAAGCGGATATCCGCGAGGAAATCGACCGGCTTTACGCGCATGTAGCGCAGGCGGAGAAGCTGCTCGCGGCCGGCGGGCCGGCGGGCCGCAAGCTCGACTTCCTGTCGCAGGAATTGAACCGCGAATCCAATACGTTGTGTTCGAAATCGAACGACATTGAACTCACCAATATCGGGCTGGAGCTGAAAAGCCTGGTCGAGCAATTCCGCGAGCAGGTTCAGAACCTGGAGTGACGATGAACAACACGCCCACAGGTGTCGCGCGCCGCGGCCTGATGCTGGTGCTGTCGTCGCCGTCCGGCGCCGGCAAAACGACATTGTCGCGCCGCCTGCTGCAGGAAGATCAGGAGATCGCGCTGTCGGTATCGGTGACGACGCGCAAGCCGCGTCCCGGCGAACAGGACGGCCGTGATTATTTCTTCATCGACCGGCCGCGCTTCGACGCGATGGTGACGCAGGGCGAACTGCTGGAATGGGCCGAGGTGTTCGGCAATTGCTATGGCACGCCGCGCGCGGCGGTGGAGGCGACGCTCGCTGCCGGCAAGGACGTGCTGTTCGACATCGACTGGCAGGGCACGCAGCAATTGCGCGAGAAGGCCGACCGCGATCTGGTCAGCGTGTTCGTGCTGCCGCCGTCGATCCCCGATCTCGAAAAACGGTTGCGCACGCGGGCGCAGGACGACGACGACGTCATTCATCAGCGCATGAGCAAAGCGTCGGATGAGATGAGCCACTGGGCGGAATACGATTATGTGGTCATCAATCGTGACGTCGAGACGGCGTTCGGAGGTGTGAAGGCGATCCTCGCGGCGGAGCGGCTCAAGCGCGAGCGCCAGACCGGCCTGTCGGCTTTCGTCCGCGACCTGCAGGCGCGTATTTAAGCCCGAATAACTTAAGCCGAAGCGCGGCTTCGCATCGACGCGAGCGCGTTCGCCAGCGCGACGAAGCCTTCGACCGGTATCTCCTCGGCGCGGGCGGTCTCCGGCAGCTTCGCCGCATCGAGCAGCGGCAATGGATCGGTGCCGAGCGACTTAAGACTTTGCCGCAGCATCTTGCGGCGCTGACCGAAGGCGGCGGCCGTCACCTGCGCGAGCAGTTTCACCTCGCACGGCAGCGGCGCCGCGCGCGGCACGAGCCGGACGACGGAGGATATGACCTTCGGCGGCGGTACGAAGGCGCTCGGCGCGATGTCGAACAGGATCCTGCTTTCGCAGCGCCAGCCGGCGAGCACCGCGAGGCGGCCGTAGTTCTTGCTGCCGGGTGCGGCGACGATGCGCTCCGCCACCTCGCGCTGGAACATCAGCACCAGCATGTCGAACCACGGCGGCCACGGCTCGGTGGTGAGCCAGCCGACCAGGAGCGGCGTCGCGATGTTGTAGGGCAGATTGGCGACGATCCGCGCCGGCCCATCACCCACCAGCGCGCGCATGTCGACGTCGAGCGCGTCACCGGCGATGGTTTCAAGTCGGCCGGGATAATGCGCGGCGATATCCGCCAATGCGCCGAGCGCACGATCGTCGCGCTCGATGGCGATGACGCGGCGGGCGCCGAGCGCCAGCAGCGCGCGGGTGAGCCCGCCCGGCCCGGGGCCGACTTCGACGATGGTCGCCTGATCGAGCGGTTCGGCGGCACGCGCGATCCGCGCGGTGAGGTTGAGATC
Organism: Pseudomonadota bacterium; assembly: GCA_023386635.1. Taxonomy (GTDB): domain Bacteria; phylum Pseudomonadota; class Alphaproteobacteria; order Rhizobiales; family Xanthobacteraceae; genus Pseudolabrys. The sequence continues at coordinate 21,838 of JAEWJH010000015.1, read as the reverse complement.
GAGCAGAAAATTCTGGCCGAGCGATTTCTTCGCGCGCAGATCGTGGTGGCGGATCACCTCGCGCAGCGCGGGGAGATCGTCGATCTGGCTCATGAGCGCGCGCTCATGCGGTGACGGCACGTGGCGGCGCGTGCTGCGTCAGCCGGCGGGCGAGCTTGACCGCTTCGATGAAGCTCGTCGGATTGGCGCGGCCGGAGCCGGCGACGGCGAAGGCCGTGCCGTGATCCGGCGATGTTCGCACGAACGGGAGGCCGAGCGTCACATTGACCGCGTGGTCGAAGGCCAGCGTCTTCACCGGGATCAGCGCCTGATCGTGATACATGCACAGCGCCGCGTCGTACTGGGCGCGGGCGGGGGCGTGAAACATGGTATCGGCCGGCAGCGGGCCGCGCGCGTCGATGCCATCCTTCACCAGTTGCCGCACGGCGGGGGCGATGACGGCGAGATCATCGCCGCCGATCGTGCCGTCCTCGCCCGCATGGGGATTGAGCCCGGCGATCCACAGCCGGGGCCGCGCGATGCCGAAGCGCTGGTGCAGATCGCGCGCGACGATGCGGCCGATCTCGACGATCATCGGCGTCGTCAGCGTTTCGGCGACCTCGCGCAGCGGCTGGTGGATCGTCACCGGCACGACGGCAAGCTCGGGCGACCAGATCATCATCACCGAGCGGGCGGGGCCTGCGGTTTTTTCCTTCGCCAGCCGTTCGAGGAATTCGGTATGGCCGGGATCGGGAAACCCGGCGCGATAGAGCACGTTCTTGGCGACCGGATTGGTGACGACCGCGGCGGCACGTCCGGCGATCACGTCATCGACGGCGCGGCGGATCGATTCAATCGCGGCAGGTGCGCTGGTATCGTCCGGTTTGCCCGGCTCGGCGGTGGCGGAGAGGCCGAGCGGCACCACCGGCAGCGCCGTGTCGAACTGCCGGGCGGCGCTTTCTGGCGTCACATGGGCGATGGGCACAGTGAAGCCGACCGCGGCCGCGCGACGTGTCAGCGCCTCAGGATCGGCGATCACATAAAACGGCGGCAGTTGCTGTTTGGCGCGAGCAAGCCAGCCGAGAAGGGTGATGTCGGGGCCGATCCCGGCCGGTTCGCCGAAGGTGACTGCGAGCGGAGCGGGCAGCGGCACGGCTGGTTACCGGCGATATTCGATGATGGCCGAGCGCCGCGTTTCCTCGAGGAACTTCTTGGCTTCCTTGTCGAAGCGCTCGCTGAACATCTTTTCCTTGAGCTGGCGTTTTTCCGGGGTCTCGGTCTTGGTCGCTTTCTTGTCGCAGAGCGCGAACATTTCCAGCCCTTGCGGCGTCGGTTCCGGCGTCGTGACCTGGCCGATTTCGAGCTTGGCGAGCAGATTGCGCAACTGCTCCGGCAGGTCGGCGGAACTGCGGCGCACCGGTTCACGCACGGCAACGTCGCGCAAGCCGCGCGCCATGGCGAGGCCGCGCGTGCAATCCTGGAAGCGCGAGCGGATCGCTTCCGCTTCGCGCCGCTTGGCGTCGACGATCGCCGGTGTCGAACCTTGCGGGACGACGACCATGATCGGCCGCAGCGTGTAGATGTAACCGGTCTCGTCCTGCTCCTTGGCGTTGTTGTCGCGCATCATGCCGGCCAACTCGCCGTCGCTGACGTTGAGGGAAGAGCTGAACTTGCCGCGCACCAGCTGGTTCCACAGCACGTCGGCACGGATGCGGTCCTTCAGCGCGTTCGGAGAGATGCCCGCGCGCGACAGCGCCTGCGAGAACTGCTCCGGCGACTGCCGGGTTCTGGCCGCGATCTGGTTGAAGCTCTGCTGCACTTCCGCCTCGGACAGATCGAGGCCGTAGCGCTTGGCGATGGTGATTTTGAGCTTGTCGTCGATCAGCGCCTTGAGGGCAGCGTCGTGTGATACGGCCTTTCCGCCCGACAGCCGTTCCAGCTTTTCGCGCTGCTGAACGTCGAGATTGGTAATGGGCAGACCGTTGACCACGACGACGACCTGTGCGGCAGCCGGTCGCACGCCCGCGAGGCTTGCCCCCAAAGCCAAGCCAGCGAGCACCGTTGCCATGGCAAAGCGGCGCAATGCGCTGGTGTTTCCGGGGGAGGTCGGTGCGGACAAAATCTTCATACCGATACCGGTGGCAATACTCTTGGACAAATTTATGGGCTGACGCCCTGACTGACGGAGGTGCCGCCGAGGGTCCGCAACCCGATCTGGAACATGATGCGGTGGTCGGCGGTGGCGTTGCCGCTGTAAGTATAGTCGGTGATGTAGTTCAGCGCGAGAATGAAGCAGTCGTCCACATAACCGATGCCGACCTGGGTCTGGCTCACCTTGTTGGCGTTGAGGTCATAGCGCGCAGCGCCGCTGATCACCCAATTGGCGTCGATCTTATAGGCGGCGCTGCCGAGAATGCCCTGGCGGCGCTGCAGGAAGCCGAGCGCCGGCTGCGCATCATAGCTGCCGTACAGAACGGTTGCGTTCCAGCGGCCGAGATTGGCGCGCGCTTCCGTCTCGAACCGTCGCACGGCGAAGGTGTTCTCGTCGAAGCGCGCACGGCTGGTGAAAGCATAGATGCTGTTCGGCTGATAGGTCACGCGGGCGACGTAATCGGATGCGCGGGTGTCGAGACCGCTCTGGAGGCCGGTGTTGGTGACGCCGCCATAGGCGAACGAGTTCTCACCGAACAGATGGTACGACTGTCCGAACAGGGCGTTGAGGTAGCCGGCCTGATTGAATTGCGCGGTGTACTGCACGCCGACATTGGCGCGGCCGCCGCCTTCGGCGCGGTCCCAGCCGGTGTATTTGTCGACGCGGAACAGGTTGCTGTCGTCGAACGTCAGGCTTTGCGAGTCTTCGTTGATGAAGCGTCCGGCGCCGGTCTCGTTCGGCCGGGCGATGATCTGCGCGATCGGTTCGAAAGTCTGCGTGCCCCACGATTGAACGTTGATGAAGGGGTAGCGGTATTCAAGGCCGATCGTCGGCATCGCCCGGAACAGCGAGTTCTCACCGGTCGGCAGATAGTTGGACACGCCCGGCTGATTGCTGATCGAGCTTTGCGCCGCATCGGCGCGCAGCGTCATGAACGGCGTCCACACCTGGCCGAACGAGTCGGTGATGCTGCGCTTCCAGTTGGCTTCCGCCGACAGGCGCGTGTAGTTGCCCGGCACGCCGCGCAGCAGACAGTTGGCCGCGGTCTTGGCGCGCGGATCGGCGGTGGCAAGGCAGGTGCCGTTGGCGATCGCCGTTGGGCTGATCGCGTCGAAGTCGGCGCCGTTGCGGCTGAGACTGGTGAAGTTGACGCGATAACCGAGTTCGCCGCCGAGCACCGGATTCTTGAACTTGTAGTCGTAGTCGAGCACCGGGTGCACGACCGGCAACTGGCTTTGATTGTCGTATTCGGAGAAGCCGTAATAGTAGATCGAGCGGACGTCGAAATAGCTGCGGTCGCCGCGTCCCGAGAGATACGCTTGCGACACGCCTTCGGTCAGGCCGGATTGAAGGATGTTGAAATTACCGCTGCTGCGATAGCGCGACAGGCTCGGCCGGTAGTCCTGCATGAAGGTCTTGTCGGTGACGGCGATCGCGTCCCAGCCCCAGACCCACTTATCGTTGATGGCGAACTGGCCGGACGATTCCACGCTACCGCGGAAGTTGCGATAGCCAGGCGTCGTCGTACCGTCGGAACGCTGGAACGGATTGAGATTGAGCTGATAGATGCCGGCCGCGCGGAACGCGAACGAGCCGTTATCGAGCCGCTGGCGATATTCGCCCTGCAGCATCGGTCCCTGTTTCGTCGTGATCATCGGCGCGATGGTCGCGTCGTAGTTCGGCGCGAGCGCCCAGTAATAAGGCACCTCGAGCGCGACGCCGTATTTGTTCGACGACATCGCCATCGGAATGAGCACGCCGGTCTTGCGCTTGACCGTCGGATCCGGCGCCGAGAGATAGGGCAGGTAGGCGATCGGCTTGCCGAAGAATTCGAGGTGGGCGTCCTCGAAATAGATCATCCGTTCGCCCTGGTCGTGGATGATGCGCGCCGCCTTCACCTGCCATAGCGGCGGCTTCTTCGGGTCTTCGCGGCACGGCTCGCACGCGGTGTAGACGCCGTTCTGGAACGTGGTGAAATTGCCGCCGCTGCGCTCGGCGCGCTCGGCCGCCAGCCGCGTCTGATCCCCGGCATCAAGCCGCAGCGAGTCGACGAAGCCGTTGCGATAGTCGTCCGACAGGTCGATGACGTTGCCGTAAGTGACCTTGCCGTCCGGCTCCGTGAGCTGGACGTTGCCCTCGGCATGCAGCCGCTTGGTCTTTTGATCGTAGATGACCCGGTCGGCCTGCAGCGAGGAGCCGCCATAGTACATCTGCACGTTGCCGACGGCCGACACCCGGTTGTTGGTGTAGTCGTAGTCGATCTCGCGCGCCTGCAGCAGCATCTGATCGCCCGAGCCGGCGGGGCGTTCGGGCTTCTTCAGCGGCGGCGGGCGCTGCGGGAAGGTCAGGACGGTTTGCGCGGAGGCCGGTACGGCGAGCGGCGCGCAGGCAGCAAACAGTGCCAGCGCCGCCGACATGAGGGGCGGCGCGGCGGTCAGCAACCGTCGTAACAGGGGACGAGCGTGAAGCGGCGCAGCCATCACCCGTCCTCTTGATACAATAGGGTTACACATCCAGCGAGCCCCGCCATCAGCACCGGGAGCCACGCAGCCGCGGCCGGGTGCATCAGTTGGGCCTTGCTGAAGTCTTCGGTTACTTTGGAGAAGACATAAAGCAAAAAGCCGGCGCCAACGCCACTTAAAACCATCTTTTGCACGCCGCCGAAGCGGAAAAAGCGTAAACTCACGGCCGCGGCGAGGAAAACCATCGCCGCCAGCAGAAACGGCCGGGCCAGCAGCTTCTGATACTGGAGCCGATACCCGGCTGCGACCAGTCCAGCCGAGTCGGCCAGCTGGATATACTGGGGAAGTTGCCAAAATGGGACGGTCTCGGGGGTCGCAAAGCTTTCCCGGACCTGTTCCGGGGTGAGGTTCGTCTTGAGCGTATAGTTGGGCTGTATCACCGGCGGGTTACCGGGGGCGTAGATTCGTACATCCGAAAGGTGCCAGACCCCGCTGCCCAGCACCGCGCGTCCGGCATCGATCCGCTCCAGATACTGGCCGGCGGTGTTGAATGTGAACACCGTCACCGTCCCGAGTTCGATTCCCTGGTTCCGGCTGGTCTTGGCGTTGATGATCGCCTGTCCGTCGGGGGTCCGCTGCCGGACCCAGAAGGCGGAGCCCTCGGCCCGCTGGCCGGCCGGAGCCTGATTGAAGATCTCCGCCTCGATGATCTTCGAGCGCTCCTGCAGGATCGCTGAGACTGGATTGTAGACCGCGGTTGCAACAATCCCGAGAAGAAACGCCAGCGCGACCGACGGCATCAGGAATTGCCAGGCCGACATACCCGCGGAGCGGGCGACCACCAGCTCCAGCCGCCGTGACAGGCTGAGATAGCAGGCCATGGCGCCGATCAACACGCAGAACGACATGATGCGTTCGGTCACCTGCGGCACGCGGAAGAACGAGGCCTTCGCCACCAGGAGCGCCGAGGCGTTCGGTGCGTCGGCGGCACGGCGCATCAGCTCGATGTAGTCGAGCAGGGCGACCAGCACGAACAGGCTGAAGAACACGCCGAGCACCGCGCCGAGGAAGCGCAGTCCGAAATAGCGGGCGAGGCGGCCGCCGAGCAAAGGCATCATCGCGCGGCCTCCGCGATCCGGAGGGCGCGAACACACTGGCCGCTGTGCGGGGTGGATGTCACGAGGGGGCCAGCGCCTTGCTGAAGCGTTCGGTGACCGCGTTCATGGCGTTGGTCACGAATGCCGGCGGCTCGATGATCAGACCGCGCGAGATCGCGTAGAGACCGAAGCCGATGGTCGCGGCGATGGTGATGTAGGGGATCGCCAGCGCTGCCGGGGTCTGGACGCCGAACACGGTGGCGGCGAAGCCGAGCAGGCGCAGAGTCGCGACCGCGCCGATGGCGCCAAGCACCGACATGCTGCGGCTCTGTCGCGTCGTCTGTGCCGGTCCGAGATAGGCGAAAGCGATGATGACAAAGGCGATCGGATACAGCGGCGCAACCAGGCGGTCGTGCAACTCGGCGCGGAATTGCGCGGGCTGTTCCTGGTACAGCGTGTCGGAACGGTCCGGGAACATCAGTTGCCAGATATAGCGCTCGCGGACCGAATATTTGATCGTGCCGGTCGCGCCAGTGAAGCGCGACAGATCGAAGGCGTAGCGGTCGAACACGACGACGGCGGGATCGCGCTGCTTGGTTTCCTGGCGCTGCACGCTGCCATTTTGCAGCAGCAGGAACTTGCCGTTGTCGTTTTCCAGCATCTCGCCTTTCTCGGCGAGGACGGTGACGCGCTCCTGCGGATTGCGCTGATCGTCGACGAACACGCCGAGCAATTGTCCGCCGGCATTGCGCTCGCGGATATGGATGGTGAGGCCGCCTTCGACGGTGGTGAAGCGGCCGGGCTGGACCACGTTGCTGACAAGGTCAGCGCTCACCGCGGTGAGCCAGTCGCGCAACTTTCGCAGGCCCTGCGGCGCCACATAGGCGGAGAGCACCGCGACCAGCACGGCAACGACCACCGCGACGTTGAGGAAGGCGCGGAATAGCACCCAAGGCGAGACGCCGGCGCCGCTGATGACGATCAGCTCGGAGTCGGTGCTCATCTTGTTGAGGGTGTGCACCACCGCGATCAGCAGCGCGATCGGAGCGATGATCATCACCAGGAGCGGCACGATCATGCCGGTGATGCCGATGAAGACGAGGACGGTCTGGCCCTGGCTGGTCAACAGGTCGATATCGCGCAATGCCTGCGTGACCCAGATCACCGCGGTCAGGCTGACGAGCACGATTGAGAACGCACCGAACGTGGTGCGAAAAATATACCGGCTAAGTGACCCCATACGCGGTCAGCCATCCCCCTTCAAAACAGGCTAATCCCCTGAGCCTGCGGCGGATTCCCGCCTTGTCCCATCAAGGTAAACTAAATTCGCAGAAGCCTTTAAACGATCCCGTGAGAAAATGTCTGCGGCATGGCAAAGCCATTGATTATGCATAACAAAAAGTAAAGCCGCCGGGCCCGGAAAAGCCCGGATTGGTCGGCCGCTGGCCGAGTCGGGCGGTTCACCGGCCTTTGGAGGGAATCAGGAGGCTCCGGGAACCTGTTCCGCTTCACTCGCGCGATGCGCAGGTCCATATCAGACGCTATCTTCCGAATCCGCCGAACGGCCCCGGTTCCCGCCTGCCGTCTTCCGGCAGCTCTCGCCCCAAAGGATCGCTGACGATGACTGACGCGCCCAAGATCGGTTTTGCTCCCTTTACCGCGCCCGCGAAGGGTGCGCTGGTGGTGTTCTGCGACGATGCGCTGACCTTCGGGCCGCAGACGCGCAAGGCGCTGGCGCCGAGCGGCGATCTGGTGGCGCGGGCGGCGAAGGCCGAGCGCTTCACCGGCAAGAGCGGATCGTCGCTGACCTTGCCGGTTCCCGCCGGGCTGAAGGCGACGCGGCTCGTGGTGATCGGTACCGGCAAGCCGGCGAAACTGACGCCGCAGGATTTCCTCAAATTCGGCGGCGTCGCGCTGTCGAAGGTGCCGGTCGCGGAAGCGCACACAACCGTGTTCGCCGAGACGGCGGCGGGCGCGATGACGGCGCAGCAGGCGGCGGATCTCGCCACCGGCGCGCGGCTGCGCGCTTATTCGTTCGATCGCTACAAGACCAAGAAGAAGGAAGACGACAAGCGTCCGTCCGGCGCGACGCTGACCGTCGCGGTGAGCGATGTCGCGGCGGCGAACAAGGCGCTAGCGCCGAACGCGGCGATCGCCGAGGGCGTGGTGCTGGCGCGCGATCTCGTCAACGAGCCGGCGAACGTGCTTTATCCGGAGGAGTTCGCGCGCCGCGCCAGCAAGCTGCGCAAAGTCGGCGTCGATGTCGACGTGCTCGACGTGAAGCAGATGCGCAAGCTCGGGATGGGCGCGCTGCTCGGTGTCGGGCAGGGCTCGGTGCGCGAGAGCCGTCTCGTTGTGATGCGCTGGAACGGCGGCAAGCGCGGCGAGAAGCCGGTCGCCTTCATCGGCAAGGGCGTGTGCTTCGACACCGGCGGCATCTCCATCAAGCCGGCCGGCGGCATGGAGGACATGAAGGGCGACATGGCGGGCGCGGCCTGCGTCGTCGGCCTGATGCACGCGCTCGCCGCACGCAAGGCGAAGGTCAACGCGGTCGGTCTGATCGGCTGCGTGGAGAACATGCCGGACGGCAACGCGCAGCGGCCGGGCGATATCGTCACCTCGATGTCGGGGCAGACCATCGAGATCATCAACACCGATGCCGAAGGCCGTCTCGTGCTCGCCGACGTGCTCTGGTACGCGGCGACGAAATATCAGCCGAAGTTCATGGTCAATCTGGCGACGCTGACCGGCGCGATCATCGTCGCGCTCGGCCATCAGCATGCCGGCATGTTCGCCAATGACGACGCGCTCGCCGAGCAGATCAATCAGGCGGGCCTCGACACCGGCGAAACCGTGTGGCGCATGCCGCTCGGCGCGGAATACGACAAGATGATCGATTCCAAATTTGCCGACGTGAAGAACACCGGCGGCACCCGCTGGGCCGGTTCGATCACCGCCGCGCAGTTCTTGCAGCGTTTCGTCAAGGACAACACGCCGTGGGCGCATCTCGACATCGCTGGCACCGGCATGGATTCTCGCCAGACCGAGATCAACCGGAGCTGGGGCTCGGGCTGGGGTGTGCGGCTGCTCGACCGGCTGGTGCGCGACCACTACGAAGGTTGAGGGGCGCAACCTTTTCGCCTCTCGCCCCGTAGATCCGGTGTGGCGCCAAACGCGCCGGATCGGAAGCGGGGAGATCATGATTGTTGCGCTTGCGGTAGCAGAAGGGCTGCTGATCGTCGCCATGGCCGCCGGGTGGCTGGTCCAGCGGCGGCTGAACAATGCCGGCTGGGTCGACGTGTTCTGGACCTTCGGCGTCGGAATCTCCGGTATCCTGGTAGCGCTCTGGCCGATGCCGGAGGGTGGCGCGGTGGCGCGGCAAGCGCTTATCGCTTCGCTGGTCGCGCTGTGGACGCTGAGGCTCGGCCTGTATGTGGCGTTGCGCGTGGCGCGCAGCCCCGAGGATTTGCGCTACGTCGCGCTCCGCAAGGAGTGGGGTGCGGATTTTCAGCGCAGCCTGTTCTGGTTCATGCAGCGTCAGGCGTGGGGGTCGATCCTGTTCGTGATGGCGATCGCCGTCGCGGCGCACCAGCCCGCGCCGGCCCTGCGGATTGCTGACGTTGTCGGTGCGGCGATCCTTATCGTTGCGATCGGTGGCGAATGGATCGCCGATCTTCAGCTCGAACGTTTCAAACGCGATCCGGCCAACCGCGGGCGGATTTGCGATGTCGGCCTGTGGTCGCTCTCGCGCCATCCGAACTATTTCTTCGAGTGGCTCGGCTGGGTCGCTTATCCGGTGATCGCGATCGATCTGGCCGGCGGATACTGGCCGGGTTTTCTGGCGCTCGGTGCGCCCGCGCTGATGTATTGGGTCGTTGTTCACGGCACCGGCATTCCCCATCTCGAAGCACATATGCTGCGCAGTCGCGGCGACGCCTTCCGCCGTTATCAGGAAAGCACCCGGATCTTCTTCCCGATTCCGAAGATTGGAGGCGCGTCCTGAGCCTCATCACCGCTGCCACAGCGCTGATCGAGCGCGCGCCGCTGCCGGATGCGGTGGTCCGCGCGGGCATTTCCGGTCTTGTGGAGCGCACGCGCCGCAGACTGTCGCGGCCCGACGCCGTTGACGAAGCCGCGTTCGCGGCAGCGATGGACAGCCATCCGATCGCCTATCACACGGAAGACGCCAACCGGCAGCATTACGAATTGCCGCCGGACTATTTCGGCCTCGTTCTCGGCCCACACCGCAAATATTCGTGCTGCTATTATGCGACGCCGGATAGCACGCTCGCGGACGCGGAAGCTGACGCGCTCGCGCGCACCTGCGCCAATGCACGGCTGGAAAACGGCCAGCGCATTCTCGAACTCGGTTGTGGTTGGGGGTCGCTCAGTCTGTGGATGACCCGGCATTTTCCCCAGGCCCGGATCACGTCGGTGTCGAATTCGCATTCACAGCGCGACTACATCACGCGCACGGCGCGCGAGCGCGGCTACGGCAATCTCGAAGTCGTCACCGCAGACATGAACGCGTTCGCGACCGACGAGCGGTTCGATCGTGTCGTCTCGGTGGAGATGTTCGAGCACATGTCGAACTGGCGGGCGTTGCTTGGCCGTATCCATGGCTGGCTGGCGCCGGACGGCAGGTTGTTCATCCATGTTTTCACCCATCGCGAGACGCCGTATCGTTTCGAGATCGACGATCGCGAGGACTGGATCGCGCAGCATTTCTTCACCGGCGGCATCATGCCGAGCCATGGTCTGCTGCGGCGATTCCCCGATCTGTTCGCGCTCGAGCAGGACTGGTTCTGGAACGGCGAGCACTATCGGCGCACCGCGCTCGACTGGCTCGCCCGCCATGATGCGGCGCAGGCCGAGGTGATGCGGCTGATGCGCGCGATCTATGGCGAAGCGGACGCGGCGTTGTGGTTTCGGCGCTGGCGCCTGTTCTATCTCGCCACCGCCGGACTTTTCGGTCATCATGGCGGCACCGAGTGGGGCGTCGGGCACTATCTGCTGCGGCCCAATATCCCGGGGACCTCGCCGATTCTGGATTAAACGTCTGCGACGATGACCGAAGTTCTTTTCTATCACCTGCAAGGGCAGAGCATCGAGCGCGTCCTGCCGACGCTGCTGGAGCGTTCGCTGGAGCGCGGGTGGCGCGTCGTCGTGCAGGCGGGTTCCGACGAGCGCGTTGAGGCGCTCGACGCGCATCTGTGGACCTATCGTGACGACAGTTTTCTGCCGCATGGCTCGGCACGCGACGGCGAGGCCGCTGCACAGCCGATTCTGCTTACTGCCAATGCCGCCAACGACAATGCCGCGCAGGTCCGCTTCCTCATCGACGGCGCGGCCCTGCCGGAGGATGCGGCTTCCTATGAACGCATCGTGCTGATGTTCGACGGTGACGACGCGGATGCGGTGGCCGCGGCGCGTGGTCACTGGACCGCGGCCAAGGGGCAGGGGTTCGACGCAACCTACTGGCAAACCGACGACAGCGGCCGCTGGGTCAAGAAGGCCTGATTTTTCAACGGTCTCGGCCATTGGCCGAGTTTCCCTGTTAACCGTGGCGGCTGCCTTTTTGCTGACGCAAAGCACGGGTTGTTGCACACTCACGCAAGGGACGAGAGTGAAGGATACAGCGTGGGGACATCTGGCGTGAGAACGCATCGCAACAATCGCACGGCCCGTCGCCGGATTCTGACCGGCGCGCTGCTGCTCGGCGCGGCGTCCCTGCTCGGCGGATGCTCCAACTCCGAGATGTTCTCGGCGCAGGGTGCGGAACAGTGGTTCTCGAAGCCGTTCACCGGTTTCAAAAATCAGGATTGGGCGACCCCGTCGACCGCGACCAATATGAGCCAGCTTCGCGAGGTGACGCCGGAGGATTTCGTCGACGCCAGCGGACATTGCGCGGCTGCGCCGGCTGAAGCGGCGCCGGCGGCTGCCGCTCCGGCAGGCGCGGACCTGCCGGCAGCGGCGACAGTTGCCGGCGGCATCGCGCTGACCATGACCGAATGTCAGGTGGTGCAGCGCGCCGGTTCGCCGCAGCAGGTCGATCTCGGCGCCAATGCCGGCGGCGAACGCACCGCAGTGCTGACGTATACGCAGGGCCCGTGGCCCGGCATCTATCGTTTCCGCGGCGGCCGTCTCGCTGAGATCGAAGGCGTGGCGCAGCCGGAAAAGCCGAAGCCGGCACCGCGCAAGAAACGCAACACCGCGCCGAAGACTGCGGCGCGCTGACCTTTGCCTATGACGGTCATTCCGGGGACGCGCGTAGCGCGAACCCGGAATCCAGACATCCGAAAATTGTTTCCTGAGCTGGATTCCGGATCGCCGTGTTTCACACGACGTCCGGAATGACGGCTATATAAGCCGATCCTTACGCCATCGCCGCTTCGTAAGCCTCGCTGGCTTCGAGCCATTCTTCTTCCGCGGCGGCGAGTGCATCGGCCGCCGTCGCTCGGTCTTTCGCAAACGCGGCGGCTTTTCCCGGATCGCGCGCGAACAGCGTGCCGTCTGCGAGCGCTTCATCGAGTTTCGCCAGCGCCTGGGTCTGCTTGTCGATCATGGCCTGCGCACGCGCGACGCGCTGGCGCAACTCCTTGGCGTTCTCTCGCTTCTGCGCCGCGAGCTTGCGCGCATCTTCGGGCGTGAGGCGCGGGTCTTTCGGCTTGTCGTTCTTCGCCGGTTTCCCGTCATCGCTGCGCTCGGAGAGAACGCGGCGGCGATAGTCGTCGAGATCGCCGTCGAAGGGGCGCACCGCACCGTCGGCGACCAGCAGGAGCCGGTCGGCGCAGGCATTGAGCAGATGCCGGTCGTGCGACACGAGGATGGTCGCGCCCGGGTAGTCGGCGATGGCCTCGATCAGCGCGGCGCGGCTGTCGATGTCGAGATGGTTGGTCGGTTCGTCGAGGATCAGGAGATGCGGCGCATCGAAGGTCGCGAGCGCCAGCATCAACCGTGCTTTCTCACCGCCGGAGAGTTTTGCCACCTTGGTGTCGGCGGCTTCGCCGGAAAAGCCGATGGCGCCGACGCGGGTGCGCACCGCCGCTTCCGGCGCGTCCGGCATCAACGCGCGCACATGATCGTAGGCACTGGCGCTCTCGTTCAATTCGTCGAGTTGATGCTGCGCGAAATAGGCGATCTTCAATTTTTGCGCGCGGGTGATGGTGCCGCCGAACGGATCGAGCTTGTCCGCGATCAGTTTCACCAGTGTCGACTTGCCGTTGCCGTTGGAGCCGAGGAGGCCGATGCGGTCGTCGGGATCGACGCGCAAGGTCAGCCGCGACAGCACAGGGCGGCCCGGCTCGTATCCGACCGAAACGCCGTCGAGCGCGATGATCGGCGGCGACAGGAGCTTGTCGGGCTTGGGAAACGTGATCGGCCGTACGTCGTTCGTCGTCGCGACGGTGATCGTTTCCATCTTCTCCAGCATTTTCAGGCGCGACTGCGCCTGCCTCGCCTTGGTCGCCTTGGCGCGGAAGCGATCGACGAAGGCCTGCATGTGCTTGCGCTTCTCGTCCTGCTTCTTCGCCAGTTTCTGGTCGAGCAGCAGACGCTCGGCGCGCGCCGCCTCGAAGGCGCTATAGCCTCCACGCCACAAGGTCAGCTTGGCGTGCTCCAGCGACAGGATGAAATCGACCGAACTGTCGAGCAGATCGCGATCGTGGCTGATGACGATCATCGTCTTCGGATATTTGGCGAGGTGGTCCTGCAGCCACAGCGTGCCTTCGAGGTCGAGATAGTTGGTCGGCTCGTCGAGCAGCAGCAGATCGGGCTCGGCAAACAGCACGGAGGCCAGCGCGACACGCATGCGCCAGCCGCCGGAGAACTCCGAGCAGGGCCGCTGCTGGTTCTCGGCCGAGAAACCAAGACCGGACAGGATCGCGGCGGCGCGTGCCGGCGCGGCATAGGCTCCGATGTCGGCAAGCCGCGTCTGGATATCGGCGATGCGCTGCGGATCGGTGGCGGTCTCGGCTTCGGCGAGCAGCGCGGTGCGCTCGGTATCGCCGCGCAGCACCACCTCGATCAGGCTCTCGGGGCCGTCCGGCGCCTCCTGTGCAAGGCGGCCGATGCGCCAGCGCGGCGCCAGCGTGATATGGCCGGTCTCGGTCGGCTGCTCGCCGGTGATGGCGTTGAACAGCGTGCTCTTGCCGGCGCCGTTTCGTCCGACCAGCCCGATGCGCGAGCCGGGCGTGATCCGGACCGACGCTTGGTCGAGCAGCAGGCGTCCGGCGATGCGGATCGAAAGGTCGTCGATGATGAGCATGGCGCGCCTTTTGGCCGAGCCGCGCCCACGAGGCAACCTCGGCCGCAGCGGCCGGGGTGCCGGGTGTGATCAGGCAGCCGATAAGCAATGCCGATCAGTAGCAGACGCGAACCCAGCGCAGCCGCGTGCCGTAGGGCGTATCGACCCAGCGCTTCTTCATGACGCAGCCGCCATAGGCATAGGTCGGGCCGAACACGCCGAAGGCGACGCCGCGGTGCCAGCCGTGATGGCCGTGATGATGGCCGTGCCAGCCGCCATGCTTGGGGTGCCAGGCGGAGGCGGAGGTGGGTGCGAGCGCGGCAGTGCCGAGGGCAGCGACGGCGGCGAGGGCGAGGAGGGATTTGCGGAACATGACGATCTCCTGTCGGGGGTGGGCGGTGGCTTGAACCTGGAATTGAACTTCTTGCCCCTGTTGGTCGCGCCAGCCGCGCCCGAGGTTCAAACCGGCCGGAGGAGATTTCGGGCTTGTCGTTCGGGCTTCTTGCCGCCCCCCGGTGGGGGCCGCTATAAGCCGCGCCGAACCACCCCCTTCATTCTCAAGACAAGGACCTGTTCCCATGGCGCTCGAGCGCACCTTCTCGATCCTCAAGCCCGATGCAACCGCCCGCAACCTGACCGGCGCGGTCAATGCGATCATCGAAAAGGCGGGTCTGCGCATCGTCGCGCAGAAGCGCATCCGCATGAGCCGCAAAGAGGCCGAGACGTTCTATGCCGTGCACAGCGCGCGGCCGTTCTTCGGGGAACTCGTCGAGTTCATGACCTCCGGCCCGGTGGTCGTGCAGGTGCTCGAAGGCGAGAACGCCATCGCCAAGTATCGCGAGATCATGGGCGCGACCGATCCGGCCAAGGCCGCCGACGGCACCATCCGCAAGCTGCATGCGAAGTCGGTGGGCGAGAACTCGGTGCACGGTTCCGACGCGGCGGACACCGCCGCCAAGGAAATCGCCCAGTTCTTCTCCGGCAACGAGATCGTCGGCTAAGTCTTTCGACGGCTGGCCACGGTGTGGCGCGGGCGCTAGATTGGCTCCCGCGCCAAATACTGCATAAAAAACAACGGGGAGACGACAGTGGGTTCGATTATGGATCCGTCCACCTGGGGAGCGGTGCTCTCTCACGGCTGGAGCGAGATGGGGCAGGCGACGTTCTGGGTCGCGCTGCTCAAGATCATGTGGATCAACATCCTGCTGTCGGGCGACAACGCCGTCGTCATCGCGATGGCATGCCGCAGCCTGCCGCCGCGTCAGCGCGTCTGGGGCATGGTCCTCGGCGCCGGCGTCGCCGTCCTGCTGCGCGTCGTCTTCACCGTCGTCATCGCCTCGCTGATGTCGCTGCCGTACCTCAAGATCGTCGGCGGTATCGCGCTGTTCTACATCGCGGTGAAGCTGCTCGTCCCCGAGCACGAGGACGAGGGCGAAACCGAGGCGGCCGAACACCTCTGGCGCGCGGTGCGCATGGTCGCCATCGCCGACATCGTCATGAGCCTCGACAACGTGATCGCGATTGCCGCCGCCGCCGGCGACAACACCGCGCTGCTGATCCTCGGCCTCGCCATCAGCATTCCGCTGATCGTCGCGGGCGCCGCGCTGATCATGTCGCTGCTCGACCGGTTCCCGATCCTGATCTGGGCCGGTGCGGCGCTGCTCGGCTGGATCGTCGGCGAGGTGATCGCCACCGATCCGGTGGTGCACACCTATCTCTCCGCGAACTTCGCGGCCGATATGCTGCACAAGATCGAGATCGCCTGCGGCATCGTCGGCGCGATCCTGGTGGTCGCGGTCGGCGGGATGTGGCGGAAGTCGCGGCTTGCAGCCATCGAGCAGCACAAGGTCGCGGCGGAGTAATCACCTCGAGAGGTCCGGTCCGTTCGCGCGGACCGGGGCAGGGTTATGAACAAGCTCGTGCGGGGAGAGCAGATTCGCATCGGCGCATCTGTCTGTCCGCACGACTGTCCCTCGACCTGTGCGCTCGAAATCGAAATCGTCGACGACCGCACCATCGGCCGCGTGCGCGGCGCGAAGGACAACGACTACACGCTCGGCGTCGTCTGCGCGAAGGTCGGCCGCTATGCCGAGCGCGCCAACAGCCCGCATCGTGTCACCCATCCGCTACGGCGGACCGGGCCCAAGGGCAGCGGCCAGTTCGAACGCATCTCCTGGGATGACGCGCTCGACATCGTCGCCGAAGAATTCCTGAAGGCGGAGCAGCGCCACGGCAGCGAGGCGATCTGGCCTTACTATTACGCCGGGACCATGGGTCTGGTGATGCGCGACGGCATCCACCGGCTGCGCCATGCCAAGAAATATTCCGGCTACCATTCCACCATCTGCGTGAACCCGGCCTACACCGGCTTTGCCGCCGGCACGGGCAAGGTCGCGGGCAGCGATCCGCGCGAGATGGCGAAATCCGATCTGGTGGTGATCTGGGGCACCAATCCGGTGAACACCCAGGTCAATGTCATGACCCATGCGGTGCGCGCCCGTAAAGAACGCGGCGCCAGGATCGCCGCCGTCGATGTCTACATGAACGGCACCATGGAGCAGGCGGACCTGCCGGTGCTGGTGCGGCCCGGCACCGACGGCGCGCTCGCCTGCGCGGTGATGCACTGTCTGTTTCGCGACGGCCATGCGGATTGGGATTACCTTGATCGCTACGCCGATGCGCCGCGTGAACTCGAAGCGCATCTGCGCACGCGCGATCCGGCCTGGGCGTCGGCGATCACCGGTTGTCCGGTCGAGACCATCGAGGAATTCGCCGCGCTGATCGGCGAACGCAAGCGCGCGTTTTTCCGGCTCGGCTACGGCTTCACCCGTTCGCGCAACGGCGCTGTGAACATGCATGCGGCGTGCAGCATCGCGACGGTGATCGGCGCATGGCAATACGAGGGCGGCGGCGCGTTCCACAACAACGCGGCGATCTACCACTGGGACAAGACGCTGATAGAGGGGCTCGATGTGGTCGATCCGTCGATCCGCGTGCTCGACCAGTCGCGGATCGGAGCGATCCTCACCGGCGATCGCGCGGCGCTGTTCGATGGGCCGCCGGTCGGTGCGCTGCTGATCCAGAATACCAATCCGGTCTCTGTCGCGCCGGACCAGACCGTAGTGAAGCGCGGCTTCGCGCGCGAGGATTTGTTCGTCTGCGTGCACGAGCAGGTGATGACCGAGACGGCGCAGATGGCCGACGTCGTGCTGCCGGCGACCATGTTCACCGAGCACGACGATCTCTATCAGGGCGGTGGGCATCAATACATTCTGCTCGGACCGAAGCTGGTCGAACCGCCGGGCGAATGCCGTTCCAATCACGAGGTGATTTGCTGATTGGCAAAGCGCGTCGGCGCGCAGCATCGCGGCTTCGACATGACGTCGCGGGAGATCATCGACTGGACGCTGCGGCACTCCGGCTGGGGCACGCTCGACAATCTCGAAAGCCGGAAATGGATCGACGCGCAGCCGGATTTCAGAACGGCGCATTATCTCGACGGCTTCGCCTATCCGGACGGCAAATTCCGCTTCAAGCCGGACTGGCCGCGCGTGCCGTTCCGCAGCCCGTGGAATGCCGGCCCTTATGATCGGATGCCGGCGCTGCCGGACCACTGGACGGTGGTCGAGGAGGCGACGGCCGATTATCCGTTCCGGCTCGCGACCTCGCCGGCTCGCGCGTTCCTCAATTCGTCTTTTAACGAAACGCCGACCTCACGCGAACTGCAGGGGCGGCCGACGGTGATGCTGCATCCCGACGATGCCGCGGCGCTCGGCATTGCCGAGGGCGATCGCGTCGTGCTCGGCAATGCGCGCGGCGAGGTGCGGCTCTTCGCGACAATCTTCGACGGCGTGCGGCGCGGCGTGGCGATCGCGGAATCGATCTGGCCGAACACCGCCTACGACGACGGGAAGGGCATCAACACGCTGACCGGTGCGGATGCGATCGCGCCTTACGGCGGCGCCGCCGTTCACGATACGCGGGTGTGGGTACGCCGGGCTTGATCGTCAGGCCGAGTAGTGCGCGTTTTCCAGGCTTTGATCCCGACGGTCAATTTTTTCCGTCATGGCCGGGCGAAGTCCCGGCCATCCCGATAATGGAGGCACCATGCCCACCTAAGCGGGATGCCCGAGCCGAGCCCGGGCATGACCGAGTGGAAAAGGCACTGGCAATTCAGGCGTTTTTGATCGGGCTCTCATGGCCCACTCGCCTTTTTCTTTTACAGTTCTTTGCCGATCGCATTGTCGACGGAATATCGGCCGCCGCCGCGGATCGCCATCATGAAGCAGACGATGCCGAGGAACAGGACGTATTCGTAGCCGCCCTGGCCGACCGAGAACCCCTTGACCCAGTGCGCGGCGAACATCGCGATCAGCAATTCGATCGCGAGTGCCGAGGCGAAGAAGCGGGTGAACAGCCCGACAATCAGCGCCGCGCCACCGACGACTTCAAGAAAGATCGCGATCATGGCCAGGCTGCGCGGCAACCCGTAGTTGGTGGCGAAGGCATTGCCGACGGCGTCCGCGCCGCGGGTCCACTTCGGCCAGCCGTGCATGATCATGATCCAGCCGAACACGACGCGGACGATCGCGTAAGCGATCGGCTCCATGCGTGTGTAGAATCCGGCAAGCCCCGGAAACATCAGCTTCGTCCCGCCCCCATTCATGGCAAATCCCCCTTGTCCGATTCGCCACCCCGGCGGTGGCGCGGGTGCGATTCATATCATTCGGGTGCAGGGGTCAGGAGCGAAGCACGATCTTGTGACCGGGACCGAATGCCGCAATTCACAACTTGCAGCGACCTTCCGCCAGCATTTTGAGCGCCTCCGGGTAGATGCGGTGCTCCACCGTCAACACGCGCGCGGCGAGATCGGCTTCGGTGTCGGTCGGCATCACGTCGACGGCGCCCTGCAGGACGATCGGACCCGCATCCATTTCCGGCACAACGAAGTGCACCGTCGCGCCGTGCCGCGTCGCGCCGGCCGCGAGCGCGCGGGCGTGCGTGTCGAGGCCCTTGAACGCCGGCAGCAGCGCCGGATGGATATTGAGCATGCGGCCTTGCCACTGGCCGACGAACCACGGCGTCAGCAGCCGCATGAAGCCGGCGAGGCAGACGATGTCGGTCTTGTAAGCGATGAGCACGTCCTGCATCGCGTGCTCGAACGCTTTGCGATCTTTGCCGAAGGCGCGGTGGTCGACGACGCAGGTGGCGATGCTGTTCGCTTGCGCGATGGCAAGCCCGCCGGCATCCGGCACGTTCGACATCACCAGCACGATCTCGGCCGGATAGTCGGGCGCCTTCGCCGCCTCGATCAACGCCGCCATGTTCGAGCCGCGGCCGGAGATCAGCACCGCGACGCGCTTGCGCCGTGTGCCGCTCACGCGAGATCCAGATGGCCGGAATAAGTGACGCGGTTCTCGCCTTTGGCCGTCGTCACGGTGCCGATCGGGAAGGCGGTTTCGCCTTCGCGCTTGAGCACGGCGATCACCTTGTCCGCCTGATCGGCGGCGGCGAGCGCGATCATGCCGATGCCGCAGTTGAAGGTGCGCAGCAGTTCGGTCTCGGCGATATTGCCGGCCTTGGCGAGCCACTTGAACACCGGCAGGACCGGCACGCGCGTCAGGTCGATGGCGGCGCCGAGCCCGTCCGGCAGCACGCGCGGAATGTTGTCGGGGAAGCCGCCGCCGGTGATATGGGCGAGGCCCTTCACCGCGCCGGTCTCGCGGATCGCCGCGAGGCACGACTTCACATAGATGCGGGTCGGGGTGAGCACCGCTTCGCCGAGCGACCGCGACGGGTCGAAGGGAGCCGGTGATTCCCACGCGAGCGCGCTCACGTCGACGACCTTGCGCACCAGCGAATAGCCGTTCGAGTGCACCCCGGAGGAGGCGATGCCGATGACGACGTCGCCGGCGGCGATGTCCGTGCGCGGCAGCAACGCGCCGCGCTCCGCCGCGCCGACCGCGAAGCCGGCGAGGTCGTAATCGCCACCCTGATAGACGCCGGGCATTTCCGCGGTCTCGCCGCCGATCAGCGCGCAGCCGGCATCACGGCAGCCGGCGCTGACGCCGGCGACCACGGCCGCGCCCATCTGCGGGTCGAGCTTGCCGCAGGCGAAGTAGTCGAGGAAGAACAGCGGCTCGGCGCCCTGGACCACGAGGTCGTTTACGGACATGGCGACGAGGTCGATGCCGATGGTCTCGTGCCGGCCGGTCTCGATGGCGATCTTGACCTTGGTGCCCACACCGTCGGTGGCGGCGACCAGCACCGGGTCGGTGAAGCCTGCGCGCTTGAGGTCGAATAGACCGCCGAATCCGCCGATTTCGGCATCGGCGCCGCGGCGCGCGGTCGCACGCACCAGTGGCTTGATCAGGTCGACCATGCGGTTTCCGGCGTCGATATCGACACCGGCCTGCGCATAGGTGAGGCCGCGCCCCTGTTCCGCCATGGTTGCCCTCGTTTGTCGGGGTCGTACGGCGAAATCGCATTGCACGCAATGGCCGGAACGCCGATATACTCAGGTCAGAAGAGCGAGCCGGGGCCGTGCGTTGACCATTCCGAATGTTATTACGCTGGGGCGCATCCTGCTGGTCCCGGTCGTGGTCTGGGCCATTGCCTCGGGCGCCATGCTCATCGCCTTCGCGCTGTTCGTGGCGGCCGGGGTCAGCGACGCGGTGGACGGGTTCCTGGCCAAGCGCCTGCGTCAGACCAGCGAACTTGGCGCCTATCTCGATCCTCTGGCCGACAAGGCGCTGATCGTCTCGATCTATGTCACCCTGGGCATCAGCGGCGCGATTCCGCGCTGGCTGGTCATTCTGGTGGTGTCCCGCGATATCATGATCATCGGCGCGGTGATCCTCTCGTGGCTGATGGGCAGCCCGATCCGGATGAAGCCGCTGTGGGTGTCGAAGTTCAACACCGCGGCGCAGATCCTGTTCGCCTGTCTGGTGCTGGCCTCGCTCGGCTTCGGCTTCACCATCGAGCCGCTGCGGGTGGGGCTGATGCTCGCGGTCGCAGCGCTCACTCTGCTGTCGATCGCGGCCTATCTCGCCGAGTGGGTGCGCCACATGAATTCCACGACGCCGGCAGGTCAATGAAGTGCCGGTGAATGGTTCGGTGATCGTGCCGACCAGAATGTGACGAAGACCGGAAAGGTCCGATGACCCTGCAAGGACAGATGGTGTTCTGGAGCGTGGCGCTGCTGGTGCTGATCGCGCTGCTGTGGCTGTTGAGCCCGATCCTGCTGCCATTCGTCGCCGGCTTCGGCATCGCTTATCTGCTGCGGCCGATGGTCGACTGGCTCGAACGCATGCGCATCAACCGCATGATCGGTGCTTTGATCGCAGTGACGTTGGTGGTGCTGGCTTTTACAGTGATCGTGCTGGCGGTGGTGCCGGTGTTCGCTGGCCAGCTCACCTCGTTCATCCAGAAGCTGCCGGAATATGTCGGCAAGCTGCAGGCGTTGCTCAACGATCCGCAGCATCCCTGGCTGCAGAAGATTGTCGGTATGACCGGCGGCGAGAACCCCGTCGGCGTGTCGGATCTGGTGAAGGAAGGCACCGGCTGGATCACCGCCTTCCTCGCCGGCCTGTGGTCGGGCGGGCAGTCGCTGATCTCGCTGTTCTCGCTGCTGGTGGTCGCGCCGGTCGTCGCGTTCTATTTCCTCTACGACTGGAACCGGATGATCGCGACCATGGACGGTTGGGTGCCGGTGCAGCACCGGCCCACCGTGCGCGACCTCGCGCGCAAGGTGGACGCCGCCATCGCCGGCTTCGTGCGCGGACAGACGGCGGTGTGCCTGCTGCTCGGCGCGTTCTACGCGATCGGTCTGTCGCTGGCGGGGCTTAATTTCGGCCTGCTGATCGGCCTCGTTGCCGGGCTGCTCACCTTCATTCCCTATGTC
>JAEWJH010000102.1 GCA_023386635.1 Pseudomonadota bacterium | reverse complement strand
CCCCCCTCCCGCCACAGGCCAGTGGGGCAGCTATCGTCCGGGACGAATTGACGTTTTCCCGCCGGATTCTGCGTGACTTGCCGCAGACCTTCCGGCACTTTCCGGCCACCATGGCCTCACAGATCATTCCAGTCCTTCTGGCCGGCGGCGCGGGAACCCGGCTCTGGCCGGTGTCGCGCGATGCGCTGCCCAAGCAATTCCTGCCGCTGGTCGGCGACCGCTCGACCTATCAGCAGACGCTGGAGCGGGTTGCGGATCGCACCCTGTTCGCGCCGCCCATCGTCATCACCGGGCCGGACTTCCATTTTTTCGCGCGCCGCCAGGCGGAAGAGATCGGCATCGACGTCACCGTGGTGGTGGAGCCGCTGCGCCGCGATTCCGGCCCCGCCATCGCCGCCGCGACCGCGGTCGCGCGCCAGCGCGATCCCGATGCGGTGGTGCTGGCGCTCGCCGCCGACCATGTGATCCTCGACGTCGAGGACTTTCACGCCGCCTGCCGCGCGGGGCGCGAGGCGGCTGAAGCCGGCCACATCGTCACCTTCGGCATCCGCCCGACCGAGCCGAAGACCAGCTACGGCTATATCCGCCGCGGCGAGGCGCTCGGCCCGGAAGGCGTGCATCGCGTCACCGCCTTCGTCGAGAAGCCCGACGCGGCCACCGCAGCGCGCTACGTCACCGAAGGCTATCTGTGGAATTCGGGCAACTTCCTGTTTCGCGCCGACGTGCTGCTCGGCGAGATCTCGCGCTATTCCGGCGAGATGTCGGTTGCGATCGAGGAAGCGGTCGCCGGCGCCACCGACGATCTCGGCTTCATGCGGCTCGATCCGCAAGCCTTCGCCCGCGCGCCGCAAATCTCGATCGACTATGCGGTGATGGAAAAGACCGACCGCGCCGCGGTGGTGGAAGGCCGTTTCCGCTGGTCCGACATCGGCAGCTGGGATGCGATCCTCGACATCGCGCCGCGCGATGCTGCCGGCAATGCCACCTACGGCGAGACGGTGGCGATCGACGCACGCAACTGCGTGATCCATTCGGACGGACGGCTCGCCACGGTGATCGGCGTCGACGACATGGTGGTGGTGGCCACCACCGACGCCGTGCTGGTGACGCCGCGCGCCCGCGCGCAGGACGTGAAAAATCTGGTGACCACGCTGAAGGCCGCACAGCGTCCCGAGGCGACCAAGCATCGCCGCGTGCACCGGCCGTGGGGCTATTACGAGTCGATCGATATGGGCGAACGCTTCCAGGTGAAGCGGATCGTCGTCACGCCGGGCGGACTTCTGTCATTGCAGAAACATCATCACCGCGCCGAACACTGGGTGGTGGTGCGCGGCACCGCCGAGGTGACCATGGGCGCGGAGGTCACGTCCGTGCACGAGAACGAGTCGGTGTTCATCCCGATCGGCACGGTCCACCGCCTCGCCAATCGCGGCAAGATTCCGCTGGAGCTGATCGAGGTGCAGACCGGCAGCTATCTCGGCGAGGACGACATCGTCCGGCTGGATGATGTCTACAATCGCCGCTGAGATTTAGCTTTTCAGCGCGCGGCGCACCGCATCGACGATCCGGTCCTGCGTCGGCTCGTCGAGATAGGCGTGCATCGGCAGGCTGATCACTTCGTCCGCGAGTTGCTCGCTGACCGGGCAGCCACCGGTCCCGACCGGATAATGCTTGTAAGCCTGCTGCTTGTGCAGCGGGATCGGATAATAGATCGCGGTCGGCACGCCGTCGGCCTTGAGCGCGGCAGCGACACTTTCGCGCCGCCCCTTCGGCAGGCGGATCGTATACTGCGCCCACACTGACGTCAGCCCCGCCGGCACCTCCGGCACCGCCACGACATCGCGCAGCAGATTATTGTAGCGCTTCGCGACGCGATTGCGCGCGATGATCTCGTCCGGGAAAATCTTCAGCTTCTCGATCAGGATCGCCGCCTGAATCGTGTCGAGCCGCGCGGTGAGGCCGAGGCGGACATTGTCGTATTTGTCGCTGCCGTGGCCGTGCACGCGCAGGCTGCGCAGCACGCCGATCATCTCGTCGTCATCGGTGCAGACCGCCCCGCCGTCGCCGAAACAGCCGAGCGGCTTCGCCGGGAAGAAGCTCGTCGCTGTCGCCTCGCCGAACGTACCGATCTTGCGACCGCGATAAACGCCGCCGAAGCCCTGCGCCGCGTCGTCGAGCACGAACAGACCTTCCGCCTCGGCGAGCGGCAGCAGCGCATCGAAATCGGCCGGCAGGCCGAACAGATCGACCGGGATGATCCCTTTCGGACGCAGCCCGGCCTTCTTCGCGGTGGCGATCGCCGCCGGCAGCTTCGACACGTCGATGTTGAAGGTGTCGGCATGGACATCGACAAACACCGGCGTCGCGCCGAGCAGCGCGACGACTTCCGCCGTCGCGCAGAAGGTGAAGGTGGGGCAGAACACGGCGTCGCCGGGACCGATCTCTTTCGCCATCAGCACCAGCATCAGCGCGTCGGTGCCGCTGGCGCAGGAAAGCACATGCTTCGCGCCGGAGAACGCGGCCAGATCGGCCTCCAGCTTCGACACCTCCGGCCCCATCACGTATTGGCCGTGATCGAGCACCTTCATCACCGCAGAGTCGATTTCCGCGCGCAGGCGACGACGCTGCGACGCGATGTCAATGAACGGAATGGGCGCAGTCGGGGTCCGCAACGGCTGGTTCATGACCGGTTATCCTTCTGGCAGCGCCTCAAGCGCCGCTTCTGCCCGCGACGGGCGTGCGATGGCTTTCAAGGCACTGGATGGCAATCGCGAGGCTGGCCACGCCTTCCTCGCCGGTGACGGCCGGCGGCTTGCCGGTGCGGATCGCTTCGGCGAACGCCAGCAATTCGGAGCGCAGCGGCTCGTTGTGGCCGACCGACAGATGCCGCATCGAATAGCTGCCGTCCGGCTGGAAGCCGAAGCACTCCGTCACCTGCCGCGTCAGCAGATCGCCGGTGACGTACTTGCCGCGGGTCGCGACGGTGACGCTGCGCGCCTTGAACGGCGTCAGCCAGTTGGTGTTGATATGCGCGAGCACGCCCGAGGCGGTGCGGAACTGCAAGAGCGCGATATCCTCGCGCTCGGCCACCGCGCTCGTGAGCTGCGGCTGCACTTCGATGATGTCGGAATCCGTGAACCAGCGGATCAGGTCGATGTCGTGCACGGCGAGATCGATCACCACGCCGACATTCGACATGCGCGGTGGGAATGGGCCGACGCGGGTGATGCCGATCGACAGGATCTGCTCACCGCGAATGGCCTGCTTGATCGCATCGACCGCCGGATTGAAACGCTCGACATGGCCGACCATCAGCGTGACGCCGGCGCTCCGCGCCGCATCGATGATCTCGCGCCCCTCCTCGACCGTGGAGGCGATCGGCTTTTCCACCAGTACATGGATGCCGCGCGCGATGCACGCCATGGCGATGTCGCGATGCAGATGCGTCGGCGCGGCGATGGTGATGGCGTCGACGCCGAGAGCGATCAGGCCGTCGAGATCGGGGACCGTCGGACAGCCGAGAATGCCGGCGACGAATTCCCGCTGCTTCGGGTCCGGATCGGCGACGCCGGCGAGCGTCACGCCCGGCAATCCGGAAAGGACGCGGGCATGATTGCTGCCCATCACGCCGATACCGACTACCCCGATGTGCAGCGGACGTTCCTCCGCCGCCGCCAAACCCCGCTCCGTCACGATTCGAGTTCCCCTCTGAAAAGCGGGTTCGCCCTAGCACGCCGCGCCGGCGCTGGCGACGCCCGGGGCCACAAGCGCGGACACGTTTTGATTCAAAGCGTTACAACGGATTTTCTTAATGCCGTCGGGTGATGAGGGGGTTGCCCGCGCCCTCTACAGGCGATTGTCGGCGGCGCCACGACGATGCTAAGGCACGGCCCCACCCAGCCGCGACAAGGCCCTTCGACCGATGACGTTAAAATCTGCTTTGTCCTTTGCCGTGAAGGCGGCGGTGTCGGCGGCCATCCTCTACCTCGCCTTGCGCAGCGTCGATTTTGCCGTGCTGGAGGCGCGGCTCCGCAATCTCCGCCCGGGCTGGTACGCGGTCGCGGTGGCCCTGATGACCGTGCAGATGTTCCTCACGGCGCTGCGCTGGCGCGCCATCGCGATCGCCTGCGGCGCGCCGGTCGGCGCCGGCCGGGCCTTCGTCTACAGCCTGATCGGCGCATTCTTCAGCCAGACGCTGCCCTCGACCGTGGGCGGCGATGCGGCACGGATCGTGCTGCTGTCGAAGGACACCGGCCGCTGGAAAGGCGCGACCTATTCGGTGCTGGTCGACCGCGGCGCGGGCCTGACCTGGCTGGCGCTGCTGGTGCTCGCCTGCCTGCCCTGGTCGCTCGCCGTCATCAGCAATCCGATCGGACGCTGGACCCTGGCGCTCGTCGGCCTCGGCGGACTGGCGATCATTCCGGGATTGATGGTTGCACGCCTGATCGGCCGGCGGATTGCCTCGCGATGGGGGGCGGTGCGGCATCTGCATGAAGCAGCCGATATCGCCTATCGCTGCATCGTCTCGCGCACGCCCGGCGTGACCGTGGCGACGAGCACGATTGCCGTCCATCTCATCACCGTGCTCGCCGTCTGGGCGATCGCACGGAGCGTGGACTCATCACTGCCGCTCGGAACGGCGCTGCTGCTGGTGCCGCCGGTGATCCTGATCGCGGCGGTGCCGGTGTCGATCGCGGGATGGGGGGTGCGCGAAGGCGCGATGGTGACGGCGTTCACCTATGCCGGGCTGCCCGCGAGCGACGGGCTGCTGGTGTCGCTCGCCTTC
The DNA here is from genome assembly GCA_023386635.1 of Pseudomonadota bacterium. Taxonomy (GTDB): domain Bacteria; phylum Pseudomonadota; class Alphaproteobacteria; order Rhizobiales; family Xanthobacteraceae; genus Pseudolabrys. Next base: position 57,700 of record JAEWJH010000102.1, on the reverse strand, counting down.
GGCATCTGCGCGTTCCTGCTCGGCGCCGCGGGCAGCGTGCTGTGGCTCGCGCGGCGTCAGCAGACAAAACCGGCGCAGGCCGCGCCGGCGGTCACACCCGGTGATACCGCCGATACCAGTCGATGAACTGCGAAATGCCGTGCTCGATCGACGTCGCCGGCTGAAAATTCACCTCGCGCATCAGATCGTCGACATCGGCATAAGTGGCGGGCACGTCGCCCGCCTGCATCGGCAGGAAGTCCTTGATCGCCTCTTTGCCCAGCGCCTGCTCGATCAGCGCGATCACCCGCATCAGTTCGACCGGGTTGTTGTTACCGATATTGTAAACGCGCCACGGCGCGCTGCTTGAGCCGGGATCCGGCGTCGCGCCCGACCAGTTGGGATCGCCGGCCGGCGCGTGTTCCACCAGCCGCACGATCGATTCAACGACGTCATCAACATACGTGAAGTCGCGGCGCATATCGCCGTTGTTGAACACCTTGATCGGCTCGCCGGCGAGGATCGCCTTGGCGAACAGCCACATCGCCATGTCCGGCCGGCCCCATGGGCCGTAAACCGTGAAGAAGCGAAGGCCTGTCGTCGGCAGGCCGAACAGATGGCTGTAGGAATGCGCCATCAACTCGTTGGCTTTTTTCGTCGCGCCGTAAAGACTGAGCGGATGATCCACGTTCTGATGGACCGAGAACGGCATCGTCGTGTTGCTGCCGTACACCGACGACGACGAAGCATAGAGCAGATGCGCGCAGCCGTTGTGGCGACAGCCTTCGAGGATCGTCGTGAAGCCGACGAGGTTGGAGTCGATATAGGCGAACGGGGCGGTCAGCGAATGGCGGACGCCGGCCTGCGCCGCGAGATGAACCACAGCGGGAAACCGGTGCTTCGCGAACAGCGAAGCGATGCCGTCGCGGTTTGCGAGATCGATTTCGACGAAATCGGACAGACCGGCCTTGCGCAGCTCCGCCAGCCGCGCGTGTTTCAGCGAAGGGTCGTAATAACTGTTCAGATTGTCGAGACCGACAACTGTGCACCCCGAACCTAACAACCGCCGCGCCACGTGAAAGCCGATGAACCCGGCCGCACCGGTGACGAGGATCGGTCCGTCCATCATGGCCGCCACAGGTCAACTCCCTCAGGTTTCGCGGCGCGGTCGAGCTTCGATTTGACATCGATGACGATGCCGCTGCCCGCTTTCAGCAGGCGCTGAACCAGCGCCCAGCCTTGCGCGATATAATCCTGGTGCGACACGGCGAGGACAACGGCATCGGCCGGCCGCAGTTCATGAAGACGGGTCAGCGAGATATCGTACTCATGCCGCGTTTCGTCCGCCGATGCGAGCGGGTCATGAACCTGCACCTCAACGCCGGCCTCAGCCAGCGTCCGCGCGATGTCGATCACTTTGGAATTGCGGATATCCGGCACGTTCTCCTTGAACGTCATGCCGAGGATCGTCACCACCGGCCGCATGACGCCGCGCGCGCCGAGCAACCGCAGACACTCTCCGGCGATACGCTCACCCATGGCATCATTGATCCGGCGGCCCGCGAGAATGATCTCGGGATGATACCCCGCCTTCTCCGCGCGATAGGTCAGGTAGAACGGATCGACGCCGATGCAATGTCCGCCAACCAGACCGGGCTGGAAATTGAGAAAATTCCATTTGGTCGAGGCGGCCGCGAGCACATCCGCAGTGTCGATGCCAAGCTTGTGGAAAATCGCCGAGAGTTCGTTCATGAACGCAATATTGAGATCGCGCTGCGTGTTCTCGATCACCTTCGCGGCCTCGGCAACTTTGATCGACGGCGCGCGATGAATGCCCGCCTTGACCACGGAGCCATACACCGCCGCGACGACATCGAGCGTCGGCGCATCCTGTGCGGAGACGACCTTGACGATACTCTCGAACCGATGGGCCTTGTCGCCGGGATTGATGCGCTCCGGCGAATAGCCGACCGTGAAATCCGTGCCGTTGCGAAGCCCCGAAACCCGCTCCAGAACCGGCACGCAGTCTTCCTCGACCGCGCCGGGATAGACCGTCGATTCGTAGACGACAATCGCGCCGCGCTTCATCACGCGGCCGACCGTCTCCGATGCTTTCAGCATGGCGCCCAGGTCCGGCCTGCAGTCGGCATCCACCGGCGTCGGCACGGTGATGATGAAGAAATCGCAGCCGGTAAGCCGCACTGAATCACTTTCGTAGGACAGCGCCGGATGGCGTAGATCCGCCGGCTCCACCTCGCGGGTACTGTCGGTTCCCGCGCGCAGTTCGGCCACGCGCGCCGCGTTGATGTCGAACCCGACCACCGGCGCGCCGGAGCGCGCGAAGGCCACCGCCACCGGCAAACCGACATATCCCAGGCCGATAACGGCGATCCTGCGTCCGTGCTGCAACGTCGATCCTCGTATGCTTTCGCGAAAGGCTCTAACCGGCCGCAGCGGTTCGCGCCAGCGGGATGTGACCGGGCGCGACGTTCCAGCGCCGTCGCCAGGCTTCGAACATCAGCACGGCCCATAACCCGTAAGAACGGTTCATGCGGCCCGTGAGATGCTCTTCCCACAAGCCCCGGACCGCCGCAGCGTCGAGCAGACCGCCCCCCAAACGCTGCGGATCGAGCAGGTCCTCCGCCCAGTCGCGCAGCGGACCACGCAACCAGTCGTCGAGCGGGACGGCAAAGCCCATTTTCGGCCGCTCGACCAGCGGCCGCGGCACATACCGGTCCAGCACGCGCCGCAGCAGCCATTTGCTTTCGCCGTTGCGGATGCGCAGCCGCGCCGGCAGCGCGAGCGCGAATTCCACCACCCGATGGTCGAGCAGCGGCGGCCGCACTTCGAGCGAGACGGCCATCGCCGCACGATCGACTTTCTGCAGGATATCGTCGGGGAGATACGTGGCGGCGTCATAGACCTGCATGCGCGCCAGCAGATCGTCTTCCATATCCGGCAAAGCGAGGCGATGCTCGGCCACGCCGGGCATCAAGGCGGCAACGTCGTTGTTCTGGCTGACCAGACGCCGCCAGATGTCGTCGCCATCGAGCGCCAGCACCTCGGCAAGCTTCTGTAGCTTCAGGGCCGGTTGCGAGACCCGGAGCGACGGCGGCAACAGTCGCGCTGCCGCCTCCACGCCGGCGCCCGGAACCGCCGATAGCAGCGCTGCTGCGGTCCGGCGCAACGGCAGGGGCAACTGACGCAGCATCGCCAGCCGGCCGGCGGCAAACACGTGCCGGTTATAGCCCGCGAACAGTTCGTCACCGCCGTCGCCCGACAACGCAACGGTCACGCGCGCGCGGGTCATGCGGGAAATCAGATAGGTCGGAATCTGCGAGGAATCGGCGAACGGCTCATCGTAGATATCCGGCAACGATGGCACCACGGCGAGCGCCTCGGCGGCCGTCACGCTCATCTGCTCATGCGCGGTGCCCAGATGCTTCGCCACAGCAGCGGCGTGCACGGATTCGTCGTAGCCGAAATCCGGAAAACCGATGGAGAAAGTCCGCACAGGGCCGCGACCGGCCGCAACCATCAGCGCCGAGACGAGCGAGGAATCGATCCCACCGGACAGAAATGCGCCGAGCGGCACATCCGACATCATGTTGATCGACACCGCATCCGCGAGCAACGCATGCAGCGCGTCCTCCGCATCGCGGTCATCGCCGGAGAACGAATTGGCCGAACCGGCGCGTGCTGCGGTTTCCAGGCTCCAGTAGCGTCGCCGATGCACCGCTCCCGACATATCCAGGGAAACAACTTCGCCGGGCAAGACTTTCGTTACATCGCGATAGATCGCATGCGGCGCGGGCACATAGCCGTAACGCAGGAAACTCGCGACCGACGCCGGATCGATGTCCAGCGAGAGCCCGGCAGCGTAAAAGCTTTTCAGTTCCGATGCGAAGAACGCGCCGCGCCCGGTGCGGGCATAAAACAACGGCTTGATTCCCATCCGGTCGCGGACCAGGTGGAGCGTGCGGTTCGCGCGATCCCACAGCGCGATGGCAAACATGCCGTTGAGATCGGCCAGCGTCGCATCGAGTCCGCGACGCGCGACGGATTCGAGAATGATTTCCGTGTCGGATGTTCCACGGCGGACCAGCCCCGCCATCTGCGGCGTGCGGGCGATCGTCTCCGCGTTATAGACCTCGCCGTTGTAGGACATCACCCAACGGCCATCCGCCGACACCATCGGCTGCGCGCCGGTCGGCGTGAGATCGACGATGGCGAGACGGCGATGCGACAGAGCGACGCCCGCCTCCGCATCGGCCCACACGCCTGCGCCGTCCGGCCCGCGATAAGCGATCGCCGACGCCATCGCCGTGGCGAGCCGTTCAAGCTCTGCCTGCGAACCCTGCGCGATCAGACCGGCGATGCCGCACATATCGAAACCAAATCCCGTTGCCCTTGAAGCAAACCGCTAACGGCTCTTCCCGGCCAGAACACCGTGCGACACTCGGCGTTTACAAAATTTAAGCCACCCGAGCCCGGCGATCAGACACCAGGTCAGGGGCGGAATAATGCCCTGACGGCGCAGATGCGCGAATGTATCTGCCTCCCCGAGCCGCATCTTGCGATGGTCAGCGCTCAGCCCGGCCTCGCCGTAGCGCGCCTTGAACAATGTCGCCAGCGGCCATTGAATGATCGCCGCAGGACCATGCGCGTGGACGATCTCCATCCACAACAGATAATCCTCCGAGTATCGCTTGCCCTCGACAAAGCGCGGACGAACGTCCCGACGCACCATGACCGATGGCGTCGATATCCGGTTCGCCATCAGGAAGTCGCCGAGATCGCGCATCGTCACCGGCGGCTCGGCATCGTCGCGCATCTCAATCGCTTGAGACGACTCGCCGATCACGCCGCAACGGTGACCGGACAGCGCGACATCCGGATGCCGCAGCATCCAGCCATACTGGACAGACAGTTTGCGCGGATGCCAGGCGTCGTCGGCATCGAGGAACGCGATAAACTCTCCCGTTGCCTGCGCCCAGCCTGCATTCCGCGCGGTCCCTGCACCGCCGTTTTGCGAAAGCCGCAGTACGCAGGCGGACAATTCCGGATGCGCTGCGCACCATTGCGCCGCCACATCCGCCGTCGCATCGCTGCTGCTGTCGTCAACGATGATGACCTCCTGCGGGCGCACGGTTTGCGCCACGACCGAGTCCAAGGCTCGCGGCAATGTCGACGCGGCATTGTAGGCGGGCACGATGACGCTGACCGGGATACGCGGCGCCTCCATGGTCACCGCCACGCCATCCAGTCCCAGTGTCCCGCCACCTTGGCGCGGAGCCGGCGCACGCCATCGAACGACCAGATATCGGTCCTTGGCACGCGATAAGAATCTTCGCCGGATCGATAGCGCCCAAAACGGCTGCACGCTGCGACAGCAAAGCCAGCCGCCGCGGCCGCCGCGGCGACGCGATCATCCACCGCGCCGTGGGGATAGGACATCGTCGTGACCGGCACGCCCAGCAGATCCTCTAGCCACGCCCGGCTATCGGTAAGCTCCCTTGCCAGAGCCGCATCATCGCAGGCCGGGAGACGCGTGTGGGAATAGCCGTGCGCGCCGATGGTGACCCCCGGCAGCCGCGACAACGACGCGACGTCAGACCGCGAGAGATATTGCGCCTCGCCGCTTTCGATAAACGCCGGCGTGACGAACACCGTAAACGGCACGGCCGCTTCCACCAGGAGCGGTGCTGCCGCGGTCAGGTTATCGCGATAGCCATCGTCGAACGTCACGGCGACGCCCTGGCCGCGCGCGACGCCATCGGACAGCGGCACGACAGCGCAACGTTTCAGCACAGCGACGTGCCGCGCAAACAGGTCCGGCGCCAGGCTGTAGAGACCCTGCGCGTCACCAACCACCTTCCCGCCGACGGCGTGATACATCAGCACGCGACAACCGGCGGCGGAATCGCGCGGGCCAGCCACGGCATAAACGGCCGCGATCGCATCGCCGATCATTGCTTTCAGCGGAGTCACATGGTCACTCCACGCCACTTCATGAGCAGGCCCGCCGCAGGCGCCAGCAGCGGCAGGCTGGCGGCTTCCCACTCCCCGCGATAGGTCACCGTCTCGCCGCCAAATCCCTTCTTGAAATGGTCGACGCCCGCGCGCGCCGGCACATCGGGCGCGATACCGCCGAAATCGAGACGCCGCACGCCCTTTGCATGCAGCACAGCGACGAGACGCGGCAGCATGGCATAGGCCGCCGAGAGCTTGCGACCCTCCGCGCCCGTCGCGGCGACGTAGTAGAAGGCGCTGTCGGCGAAATCGAGCGTCAGGCACGACGTCACCGGCCAATCGTCGACATAGCCCGTCACGATCGTCATGCCGTCGGATCCGAGCGCATCGCGCATCGCGCGGCAGGACGCTTCGGTGACCGCATCAGCCTGCAGATTTTTGCTCGTCTGCATCTCGCGGTGCAGGCTCGCCAGGGCGGCGATATCCCGATCAGAGGAACCTGCCTCCCAGCGAAGCGGAGCCGCCAGCCCCTTGCGCAGATAGTAGCGATGCTTCGACGACATGCCCGCGACAAAGGCACCTTCACCCTCAGCAATATCAAAGCGGATGGAGGCGCCGCTGCCAATCCGCATTCGCGGCCGATGAAACAACGCACCAAAAGGCGACGTTTCACGCGCCTCCTCCGGTTCGTAGCTATCAACCCGCGCGAGCACCCAGGGGAACTGCGACTTCAAGAGCGCGAACAATCCGGACCAGTCGTCCTCACGCATGCCGCCGGTCGATTCATCGAACCGCCACACCGGGCCGCCCGGCGCCCAGGCCATCGCGATGCCCAAAGGCATCCGCCGAATGAGAAACTGAATCATCGCGGCGGGCCGCCCATGATCATCGCGCGCCGCCGCGCGAAACGGCCGCCAGCCTGCGTGTGTCTTGAACCTCGCCCAGCCGGATGATTGAAACACCACCGCATCGCGCGCCGAACGCAGACGTTCGTCCCACGCGGTGTCCGTCTCATTCTCCACCCGCCAATGCACCATCAGGCAGCAGCCCGGCGAATGGCATAAAGCCTGATGCCGGCTATGCGCGGCCGGTGGATGCGGTTGAGCAGACCGAGCGCAAGCTCGGCAACCAAGTTCTGTAATGGATAAGCCGTTGCGCCGAACGGCGATCGAGGAAACCGCTTCAATAGCGGCTCGAGGACGGGACCCGCAATCCTGTCGACACGTCGATCCGCAGCCAGTTCGCGCATCGTCCGCTGATAGTCGAGACAATTCGGTTTAGAGACATCCGATCCGGACAGGAGCAACACGCCGCCCGGCCGCAGCGAATCCACGAGCCGCGACAGGATTGCGGACTGGCCACCATAGTCGCTCGTCCGGGTGAACGGATAGAGTTCGCGGCAGACGATGAGATCCTGGGTCGAGGGCTCATGGAATGTCGTCAGATCGGCGATGCGGCGTTCGAGCTGCGGATTTTGACTTTCGATCAAGCGGACGCCATCGTCGTTCCACTCGCTGGCCGTCATCGCATAGCCGCGAGCCGCCAACGCCGCTTCGAGATGACCAGCACCCGAGCCGATCCCGATTCCAATCAGACCTTGCCCCGTATCTTGTCCCAGGAGGCGCAATAACATCGCATAGCCGGCGGCAATCTGTTCGGCCTGCGCACGAGAGACGGTGTGCGAGCTCCAGTCGTCGCTCGCCTGCCAGTTGCGTCCCCAGCGTGCCGTGTCTTGCAGATTTGGTGCGTCGCCTGCCATGGTCCTTCCTACAAAAAATTCACGAGATGAATATTGCGCAACGCGTCCGGCACGCGTCCGGCGATGTCATGTGGGAAGGCCGGCCAGGTGATCACATCGTAACCACGGCGGGCAGCCCAGCCTTGCATCGCTTGCCGGCCAGCATCGTCGGCACGGAAAGCAAAGCCGTAAGGCACGGTCAGACCCTCAAGCGCCACAAACAGCGGCTTGATGCCGTGCCGGCCTGCGAACGCTTCGGCATCAGTGTAAGCAGCGCGACGACGCGCGATTTCCGCCTCGGGATCGAACGCCGCGAGGTCTGTCTGCAGCCCAAGATGTGGTGCCGCAGCGGCGGGGATCACCCGCTCCGCCTCAGGATCGTCGTCCCGCGTGACATCGCCGGAGCGCCATTGCCGCAGAACACGAATGGCCGTCGTCGTGGCTTTGGCAATCAGCGGACCTCGGACCGGCAAACCACGAAGCCTCGCCTTGACCGCAACCGCCGGCGCATATCCGCTGCCGTTCTCCGCGAGCGGCGCCGACAACCGGTCCGCAAACTCACCTGCACCGCACCGGATCATCGCGCCATCGGCCAGCAGCAACGATTTGCGCAGACTGAACACGCCGATCCCGGTCCGTGTTCCGAGCCAGTGTCCGTTCTCATCGCGCGACAAAAAACCATGCGCATTGTCTTCGATCAGCACCGCGCCCGTCCGCGCGGCATAGGCCCGAAATGGATCGAGGCGCTGCGGAAACCCGAAATAGTTGACCACCAACACCGCGCGGGCAGCTGGCCACACATCCGGCCGCTCCGCCGGAATGAGGCGATCGTCAATCGCATACCAAACCGGCCGTGCGCCGCGCGCGTGCAACGACGCCAGCGCATCACGGCAGATGAACTCCGGCAGCAGAACCGCGTCGCCCGGACCGACGCCCGCGATCCGCAGGGCTTCGACCAGCGCATGGCGCCCCAGGCTGAAAAAGCGGAGGGCACCGCCGGCCTGCTGTCGCCAGTGCTCGAACGTCATTCCAGCCGGCGCATGGTCAGGGGCGGTCAATAATCGATCTTGCGCTTGGCCTGCGCCGGACGGCCGAAGGCGATCTGGCCGGCAGGCACGTCACGCGCCACGAGACTGCCGGCACCGACAAGCGCGCCCCGGCCGATCGTGACGCCCGGCAGCAACATGCAACCGGCACCGACCTTTGCGTCTTCCTCGATGGTCGCGCCCTGCAGGGTCTTCTTCGCGTCCGGATGCAAAGGAAAACGGGCATTGGTTATGACCGTTCCCGGGCCGATCCAGCATCCGCGCTTGAGCACGCTGTATTCCGGCACAAAGGCCGCGCTATGGATGCGCACCCGGTCCTCGATCACCACGTGATGCTCGACGATCGACATCGTGCCGATGCTGACGTCGTCGCCGAACACATTCAACTCGCGAATATTGGCCTTGTTGCCGGTCGTGAAATTCCGCCCGATTCTGTTACCCGCATAGATCACGGTGTGCGAGCGGATCACGGCATTGTCACCGATCACCGTCTCCGCACCCTCGCCGCCGGCGAATGGCGCGCCGATGATGCAGAAATCCTCGACGGTCACGTTGCTCCCCAACCGCACGTTGGGATGAACGATGGCTGTCGCGGCGATCATCGCATGCCCAGCCGACCGCGAGCCGGCTTGAAGCGCAGACGCACCTCACGGCCCGTCTCGATCGATTCGTAGATCGCCGAGATCAATTCCAGGCTTCTGCGCCCTTCAAGTCCGTCGACCAGATGTTTCTTGTCGTTGTTGATGCAGTCGACGACGTTCTCGTAATAGGCCTGATGGCCGAAGCCGTAGACATTCGGCGGGTTAACCGAGAACTTGTCCATCACCTCGGCGTCACCCGGCAACGGCTCGGTGAAATTCCACACTTTCATCTGATTGACCGCAAAGCCGCCGATCTCCACGGTCCCCTTTTCGCCGAGCACGGAGATCGAGCCTTCCAGATCCTTCGGGCGGACAGCGGTGGTCGCTTCGATGATACCGAGGGCACCGTTGGAAAACGTCAGTATCACGACAGCCGTGTCTTCTGCCTCGATATCGACGAGCGCGGTCTTCGCCTTGGCGAAGACGCTGTCCACATCACCCATCATCCATTCGAGCAGATCGACATGGTGGCTCGCCTGATTGGCCAGCACGCCGCCATCGAGCGCCCAGGTGCCGCGCCAGGGATCCTGATCGTAATAAGCCTGGGTGCGACACCAGCGGACCCGCACCGTGCCGAGCACGAGTTTGCCGAACCGACCGGCCGAGCGCGCTTCCCACAACTTCTGCACCGGCACGTTGAACCGGTTCTGCTTGACCACGAACAGACGGATGCCGTTTTCGTCACAGGCCTGGATCATCGCATCGGCGTCGTCGAGCGTCAGCGCCATCGGCTTCTCGACAACGACATGCTTTTTATACGGCGCGACGGCCAACAGATGTTGCGCATGCAGACCGCTTGGGGTGAGGATCGACACCACATCGATATCCTCGTTGCGCATCATCGCGTGCATGTCGCTATACGACGGCACTTTGAACCGCTCGCCGAACGCCCGCGCGCGATCCTCACTTTCGTCGCAAACCGCGACGAGCCGCGCACCGGCGATCTGGCCAAGCCCGAGTAATTCGGCATGCCGCTTGGCGATCCGCCCGCATCCGATCAGCGCAAATTTCAACACGATAAACCCCGAAAAAACAGCAACTTAAATCGGCAATCGCGCGTGGCGATACCACAGGAAAGGCCGGACAGCCACAGGACGGCCGTCACGATCAGGCTTTGCGGATGACCTGCGCTGGCACGCCGGCGACGACCGCACCGGGCGGCACATCGCGGATGACAACCGCACCGATGCCGATGAGCGCACCCGGCCCCACCCGCACGCCTTCCTTCAGACGGACGCCCGAGCCGATATAGCAGTTCTCGCCGATCTCCACCCCGCCGGAGATCGAGACATTCGAGCCGACCAGAACATGGTCGCCGAGCTTTGAGTCGTGCGACACAACCGTATTGGGCAAGACCACGCAATGATCGCCGATGCGGGCCTGCGTGCTGACGAAACAGCCCGCCATCACCACGGTGTTGAACCCAACTGACGCCGTCGCCGCAAGGCGGACCGAGGGATCGACGATCGTCACCGATTGCCCCGCATCCAGCTGGAACCGGCCGATAACCGCAGCCCGCGACCGGAAGGATTTCGGGCTGCCCGGCACCGCCAGCAGGAGCGCTTTGCCGCGATAGGAAGGCCACAGATCGCTGCCACCCAGCAGTGGATAGCCGGAACTGCGCAGCGCTTCGTGGTTGTCGTCGAGAAATCCGAGAATGCGATAACGCGGTGCAACGGCGTTCAAGGCTTCGACCGCAACCGCCGCCTCGCGACTGTTACCGCCGAACGGAAACAGGATCAGATCGTCAGCCATGGTGAGCCAAGCGGTTCAGCAAACCCGTGATGCGCACGATATCGGCATCGGCAAGGTTATGATAGAGCGGCAACAGCACCGTGCGGTCGCGCCGCCGCTCGCTCTCCGGCAGATTCCAGATGCCACGATACGGCGCTTCCTGATGCGCGTTCATGATGCCGGGCTTCGAGGCGATACTCTCCGCCGCCAGCGCCCGGATCACATCGCGTGCCGACAGTTCGGACGGCCCCAGATCGAGCGGCAGGCTCTGCCAGTTGCCGAGGCCGCCGGGATGCTCCGGCAGAATCCGGAACGACGCATTCGATTGCAACAGCTCGCGATACCGGGCGACCAGCGCCCGACGGCGCTCCACCATGGCAGGAACGCGCTTGAGCTGTTCGATGCCGATGGCGGCCTGGATATCGGTCAGACGGTAATTGGTCGCGGTGCGCGTATAGCTCTCGAACAGTTCGCCAGTTGGCGCCGGTTTGATCGCATGCTGACGCAGATCGCGGCACACGGAATCGACAGCGGCGGACGCCGTCGTCACCATCCCGCCATCCCCGGTGGTGAGAAGCTTGCGCGGATGGAAACTGAAGCAGGCCGCGTCGCTCACCGGCGCGCCGATGCGGCGCTGCCGCCACTCGCTGCCGATCGCACAAGCGGCGTCCTCGACCCACGGCAGCGCATGCCGTTTCGCAATCGCCGCAACCGCGTCGATATCGCAGGGAAATCCCATCTGATGCACGGCCAGGATCGCCGCAACGCGGCCGATCGGCGCCTTCGTATGACGCAGCGGCGATTCCGGAAGCGACAGCAGCCGCTCGGTCTCGTTGTAAATCAGAACATCGCCATCGCGCCGGCAGCGGGTCGCGAGGATTTCCTCGAGCGCGACGGGATCGATGTTGTACCCGTCCCGTTCGATATCGACGAACACCGGTTCCGCGCCACACAGGCGTACGACATTCGCCGTGGCAATGAAGCTGTGCGACACGGTGAGAACCACGTCGCCGGGCTTCACCCCGACCGCCTGCAACGCAACGACAAGCGCTGTCGTTCCGCTCGATACCGCGCAGGCATGCGGGGCGCCGACGTAATCCGCGAACGCCTGCTCGAACGCCGCAACCTTCGGGCCCTGCATCACCCAGCCGGACAGGATGACATCGCGCGCGGCGTCGGCTTCCGCATCGCCGAGCCAGGGGCGCATGATGGGAATCGCCGGCGCGGTCACGACACCTTGTCCGTCGCCCGGTCCGGGCTCTGTCGTTCGATGATGAAGATCGGCCGTTGCCGGGTCTGGTCGAAATTGCGCCAGAGATATTCGCCGACGATCGCTATTGCCACCATGTTGAGCCCGCCGAACAGCGAGATCAGCGCCAGCACCGAAGTCCAGCCCGGCACGGTGATAAATCCGAACAGGTGGATCGCGACCAAATAGATCAGGATCAGCACCGACAGGCAAAACGTACCCAGGCCGAGATACAGGATCGCCTTCAACGGGAGATAGCCGACGGTGATGACGCTATCGAAGGCCAACTTCGCGAGCTTGCGCAAATTCCATTTGCTCTGCCCCGCGACGCGCTCGCGACGATGATAGCTGACAGTGCCGACATCGCTGCACAGCGACAGCATCAGCACGAAAATATTGACGTTCTTTTCGTTGCACTGGAGCACCGCATCGATGATATCGCGATCCAGCATGAACACATCGCCGCCACGCACCGGGAAATTATCCAGCACGAACCGGCTCATGAAGTAATTGAAGGCAAGCGACGGCAATGTCTTCTGCCAGGGATCGTCGCGCTTCTCGCGTTCGCCAAGCACGATCTTGTGGCCGCGCGACAGCTCGGCGATGAACTGCGGGATAACCTCCGGCGGGTCCTGCAGATCTGCGCCCATGATGTAGGCGGCATCGCCGCGGCACACGCTCAGGCCGGCGAAGATCGCGACGTGGCTGCCGGAATTGCGCAGCAGCCGGATATAACGGAGCCAGGGGCGCGTTACCGCATAGTCGGCCAGCAGCGTCGGGGTCGCATCCCGCGAGTGGTCGTCGACGACGATCACCTCGACATCATGGCCCGCCAGCGACGACACGAGACATTGGTCCAGCCGCTCGATGAGCTGCGGCAGACACGCCTCCTCGTTGAAGGCGGGAATGATGAGCGACAGCTTCATCAATCGAGCGTCACTTGGTGAGTCCGGTACCAATCGAACGTGCGCTTGAGGCCATCGCGCAAGTCAACCTTCGGCTTGTAGCCGAGCGCGGTCAGTTTCGCGACCGAAGGCGAGCGGACCATCACATCGTCGCCGGCATGCTGCACGAATTCCACCGACTGTGGCACCCCCGCGATCTCCTGAACCAGTTGGGCGAGACTAAGCACCGAATACATTTCGGTCGAGCGGCCGATATTGAACGACGTGCCGATCGCCTTGTCGACATTGTCGACCAGCACCCGGATGCCCTCGACGAAATCGTCAACGTAGCAATAGGTGCGGCATTGCGAGCCGTCGCCGGTGACCTTGATCGTTTCTTTTTTCAGGCAGGCGTTGAGGAAATAGCTGATCACGCCTTCGCCGACCTGACCGGGCCCGTAGACATTGAACGGCCGCACGCCGACGAACGGCACGCCGTATTGCCAGTAATAGGCCATGCCGAACTTCTCGGACGCCATCTTCGACGTCGCATAGGTCCAGCGCTTAGCGAAGATGTTCTCCATCTTCACATCGCCGTCTTCGCGGGCGCCGAAGCAATTGCTGCCGTAGATTTCGCTGGTGGAGAAATCGAAGACCGCCCGGACGTTCCGGTTGTCCTTGATCGCCTCAAGGATATTGTAGGTGCCGAGAACGTTGATCTCCATCACCTCGGCGGGAATTCGGAAATACTTGCTCACGCCGGCAATCGCCGCGAGATGGAACACCAGCGTCGCGTCCCCCACGGCCTCCTTGAGGGCAGTAAGGTCCCGCACGTCGCCCTTGATCCGGCGCAGATTGGGGTGCTCCGCGACCTCGGGGAAATAGTGCATCGCATCGCGCACATAGACGTCGAAGATCGTGACCCGCGCGCCCTGGTCGAGAAAATGGCGCGCCAGTGCCGTGCCGATGAAACCGGCACCGCCGGTCAGAAAGACGTTTTCCGACATGAGATTTCCAAGAGACGTAAAGGGAACCGGCGACGACCGGGCCGGTATGCGCGGGAGCGTCGATCATTTACCGCGACCGCCCCGAACTGTCGACCATGCTTGCTGCGGAGGCAAAAATTGACGATCATGCCGCCACGCGGGAGGGTGAGCGGCCCAAGCGCAAATCCTTTGAATTGTCCCTCCCTGACGCGCACGCCCAGCCCTTTACCCCTTCCATGACCACGACCGTGAAGTTTCTCGACCTGCCGGCGCAGTACCGGCAGATCAAGCCCGAGATCGACGCCGCCATCGCCGAGGTAATCGGCGCGGCCGCCTTTATCGGCGGACCCCACCCGAAAGCGTTCGAAGAGAACTTCGCGCGCTACCTCGGCGCCGCGCATTGCATCGGTGTCGGTAATGGCACCGATGCCATCGAGATCGCGCTCGAGGCCCTCAACCTGCCACGCGGGAGCGAGGTCATCGTTCCGGCCAACAGCTTCATCGCCACCAGCGAATCGGTCACCCGCGCCGGTTTGAAGGTGGTGTTCTGCGCCGCCGATCCCGACACCTATCTGCTGGATCTGGCGGAGGCGCGCCGGCTGATCACCGCGAAGACCTCGGCGATGATCGTCGTGCATCTCTATGGCCACCCCTGCGATATGACGGCGGTCAACACGCTCGCACGGGAATTCAGGCTCTGGGTGATCGAGGACTGCGCCCAGGCGCATGGCGCGGAAGTGCGCGGCGAGCGCATCGGCACCTTCGGCGACATCGGCTGTTTCAGCTTCTACCCCGGCAAGAATCTCGGCGCCTATGGCGACGGCGGCGCCATCGTCACCCAGGACGCCGCGCTGGCGGAGCGCTGCCGGATGATCGCCAACCATGGCCGCAAGGCCAAATACGACCATGAATTCGAGGGCCGTAATTCGCGGCTCGACGGCCTGCAGGCCGCGATCCTCAATGTGAAGCTCCGGCATCTCGACGCCTGGACCGCGCGCCGCATCGCGACCGCGGCCGCCTATCAGCGTGCGCTCGCCGGGGTCGGCGACCTCGTCCTGCCGCGGACAGCCGACTGGGCCAAGCACGTCTTTCATCTTTATGTCGTGCGTAGCCGGCAGCGCGATGCGCTGGCGGCGCACCTCAATGCCAAGGGGATCCAGACCGGGATCCACTACCCGATCGCCCTGCCGGCGCTCGCTGCCTATCGCAGGCTCGGACAGCATACGGCGTCGGACGCACTGCACGATCAGCTTCTCAGCATTCCGATGGGCGAACATCTCAGCGAAGCCGATGTCGAAACCGTTGCCGATGCCGTCAAATCGTTCTGGGCGCGCTGACATCTAGAACGCGTAGCGTAACCTCGGCACGACGCGACCCATCAGATCCTTGATCCGGGGATTCTCGATCATCTGCACCCAGTGCCGGTTCTCATCCGGCAGGGCGCTCAACCTGGCCGGAATATCGGCCCTCGAAACACGCTCCAGCGTGTTTTCGCGCGCATTATAAAGCCAGATCACATCCCCGACCGGAAGAGTGTCCCCGAACTTCATATCGCGCAGGCCGTCGTTCCGTAATTCGTAACGACGGTTAAACGATACCGCATCGAACGGCGCCGGCCGCATCTGCAAATTGAAGAACGCGCGAACGACATAAGTCGGGTTGAACAGTTCGATATGCGCGAACGGGCCAAGCCGACTGAACTGATCGTGCGACACGAACACCATGGCTCCGGACGGAACGGCGCGCAGCGCCTGACTCGCGCGGATATTCGTAGCGACACGCTCGATCTCGCGGTTCCAGTCTTTCCAATGCACCGAGAGCCCGGCGATGGCGAATATCGTTACGACCACCGCCACTTGCTCGGCGATACGCGGCAGACGCAGTGTCACCAGCGCGCACACCAGCAGGAAACTGCCATAGACCATGATGCGGTCGCCAAGATTGAAGGCGATGAACGGGTAAAGCCCCGTCAGACTGAACATGCCGAACGACAGCACGACGATGACGGCGCAGGACAGCAGCAGATTCCGCGTCGTGGTCGACGCTGGCGCAACGCGTGGTTCCTTCACCAGACAGATGACCGCGCCTGCGGCTGCCGCCAAGGCGATCACGATACCAAGCGCGTCCAGCGCTGTTATAGAGTAAAAGAACTTGGCCCAGGCCGACGGCCCGAAGGTCGCATCGGCGAAGGTCACGATCTCCAGGATGAAGCCCTTGATCAATGCCGGGATCGTCATCTCGCCGATCAGGCGCGGCGTTCCGACCTTGAACAGCAAAGACGAGATCAAATAGTAGGCGACGTAGATCAGGTTCGGCACGATCATCGCCAGAGCGAGCTTGCGCTGCTGCTGCAGGTAAGCGAGCAGCGCCAGCCCGAATGCGACCGGTGACGAGCCGTAGCTCGCAAACGATGCGAGCAACGCAAACACCACCGCAAGGCCGAAGCGTCCGCGCGCGCCGACTGCATAGGCGTACAGATAGAACGCGAACGATTCCAGGATGTAGAACATCGTCAGCGAATAGTCCGCCGAATCGTGCAGCGGAAAGAACACGAACAGGAAGCCAAATACCAGCGCCCGGTTCGGCGAGCAGAACAGCGCGAAGAACCGGCTTACGCCGTACACCGCAGCCGCGGTGTAGAGCGCCTTGACGAGATCGTAAGCCCACGGTCTGTCTCCGAGCAGGAAGAAGACCAGACCCTGCGTGTAATGCAGAACGGGGATCGAGGCATACTCATCGGGCCACCAGTGGTCCGCCAAACGCCAGTCCAGCGCCTGCCAGATGTGGACATAATCATCGCTGGCGAGGCCGGTGCCCCACTGCAGCACGAAAGAAAGGACGATCAGCGCGCCCAGCGTCCACAATCCGCTTCGCCAGCCGGCGGATTGCGCGAGACTGTCGGGCATTGCGGGATTTGCAGTCGGTTCACCCACGGTCATGGTTCAGGCGTCTTTCCGGCATTCGGCGATGATGTGGGTGTAGCCGAGCCGGTTCGCGTTGGTCACCACGCTCGTTGTCGCGGTCGGAAACACCGCTGCGATCAGCCGCTTCC
Source organism: Pseudomonadota bacterium (assembly GCA_023386635.1). GTDB lineage: Bacteria > Pseudomonadota > Alphaproteobacteria > Rhizobiales > Xanthobacteraceae > Pseudolabrys. Next base: position 40,418 of record JAEWJH010000102.1, on the reverse strand, counting down.
ATTCCTGCTCGGTGCGCACGTTCTGGCCGCGATCCTGCGCCATCATGAACACGGACCGGCGGGCCTGCCACAGCAGCAGGCACGGCTCCAGGAAGACGAGCCGCCCACCGGGCCGCAGCACATCGCGCGCGAATTGAACGATCGCCAGTGTTTCGTCGTCGTCAACGTGGTGGAACAGGCCATAGGCCAGTACCACATCTGCGTTACGGATACGCGGATCGCGCCGCCAGTCGGTGACAGTGCCGGCAAGGAACAGTCCGCGCTCCCCATGCCGCTGCCGCGCCGCCTCGATATAGGCCTCGCTGATGTCGAGCCCGATATAGCGGACACCCGCATCGAGCTCGGCGAGAATATCGGCTGGCCCACAGCCGAGATCGATCAAGGTCTGCCCGCTCTTCACCGCGACGATCCGGTCGATGAACCAGCGCCGAAACTTTTCGTTGCCGATGACGCGGTTGAGCAGCCGATAAACCGGCGGCCACGCCAGGATCGACCGCAATCCGGAATTGATTTGCATGGGTTTAATTCACCGACTTACGGCCGCCGGATCACGACCAGATTGTTGTCGCTGAGAGACGCGCTAGGGCGGAATAGGTTCACGTAGTCCACGAGATAGGGCTTGCCGGAAAAATAACGTTTGAAGCTCACCAGATCGCCGAGCTTTACATCCTCGATAATGTAGATCCCGCCGGGAGCGAGCCGCCCGATCGAGTGCTCGAACAGACAACGGCCGGCTTCAAACGTGTGAAGCCCGTCGTCGACCATCAGATCGAAATTGTCCAAGCCAACCGATTGCCAGAACGACGCGATGGCGGCAGGGTCGAGCTGGTCGATATAAAAGGTTTCGATGCGGTCTTCGCTGAACAAGACTTCGCGATCGATATCGGCGCCGATGACGGCCGCCTTTGGGAAATAGTCCCGCCAGACTCTCAGCGATGCGCCCGGACGGCCGCGCAAGCCCATATTGGAAACAAAATCGGGATTGTTCGTCCCCAGGCCGCATTCGAACACCCGCGCGACGCCGTTTCGGCAATGCGCGAACAGCCGCGAATAAAAGTCCGCATAGCTGTGCGACACGCTCGGGGTCGGATGCAACGATGTCGATTCAGCTTTGTCGGAGCCGTATTTGTCGCACAGCGTCCAGAACAGATCGGATCTGTTCTCGCTGTAATGAGACACAAGCCGATAGGGCGACCCGGTTTCCGCGTCGGCGCGCCAGCGCCGCTCCTGGCGAGCATTGGAGAAATGTTGATTGAGCCTGCTCAACCGGCTGCCGAGGAGCGCATGATCGACCCGGCGAATGAACTCTTTCAGCATTGTCAGGATGCCCCGGCAGGCGTCGCACCGATGCGCCGCGTGGAGAAATACTCGTCCGGAACCACGTCACCGCGAAGCCTCAAGGCATGGGCGGCCAGCGAAGCCGGCCACGCCGCGACACCCAGCGCGAGGATCAACGATTTGAGATCGCCTCGCGCGCGGAAATGGCGCACCAGCGGCCATTTATCGCCGCGAAGCCACGCATCGCGCGCTTCCATCAAACCGATCACCTGCATCAGTTCGGCGACTTCCGGCGCGCAATCGGCGTCAAAGCCCGGATAGAGCGCGCGAAACGTATCCAGCATCTGCAACGTCTCGGTACGGAACAACTCGGGATGCTTGAACGTCCAGCTGCTGCCGTGGACGCGCCAGCGCGCCAGCGCGTCAGCGACGCCGTCGATCTTCCACTCGCGCGCAATCCGCCGAAACAGATCCGCATCCGGGATCATGTTGAACCGTGGATCGAACCAGACCGGCTGCTGCTCGAGCGCCTCCCGGCGAAGGACGATGGTCTCCATCGACAGAAAATAGCGGCCCAGGAGCTGCTTGAAACATCGGCCACGGGCCGGCAGAACGCCGTCATAAATGCGCTTTTCGTCGCCACGCGCATTGAAGAAGACCGTATCTGAATAAACGAGCCCGACCTCCGGGTCGTCAAACAGCGGCACCTGTTTCTCGAGTTTTTCCGGAAGCCACAGATCGTCGCAATCGAGAAACGCGATCAACGCGCCGCGCGATTTCCGGATCGCCAGATTCCGCGCCTCTCCCAACGGGGTGAAAGACGGCGCGAGATGATAGTGAAGCTTGGGATCAGCATAACGATGCACGATCTCCGCCGTGCCGTCGGTCGAGCGATTGTCCCAAAAGACGATTTCCCAATCGCTCCAGGTTTGAGCGAAAACGGATTTCAACGCCGCCTCGACATAAGGCGCGACATTGAATCCATTCATGATGATGGAAACGCGGGGCGCGTTCATGACCTGCTCGTGGCGCGCATCTGACGAACCGACGTCAACCCGCTACACGCGCCAGGGCGCATCGCCCTGCCGCCATAGACCGTCCAGGTAGTCGCGGTCGCGTTTGGTATCGACGCATTGCCAGAAGCCGTCGTGCCGATAGGCCATCAATTCTCCGGCCGCCGCCGCTCGCTCGAGCGGCTCGGCTTCCAGCACAGTGTCGTCGTCCGCGATCATGTCGAGGAATTCCGGCTCGCAGACAAAGAATCCGCCGTTGATCCACCCCTCGACCACCTGCGGTTTCTCGCGGAACGCCGTCACATTGTTACCGATCAATGTCAGTTCGCCGAAACGCGCGACGGGGTGCACGGCTGTGACTGTCACAAGCTTCTTGTGCGACCGATGGAATTCCAGCAGCCGCGCGATATCGATCGACGCGACACCGTCTCCGTAGGTCAGCATGAAGGTGCCGTCGGACAGATATCGCTGCAACCGTTTCAGGCGCCCGCCCGTCATCGAGCGTTCCCCGGTATCCGCCAGCGTGACGGACCAATCGAGATCGCCCGATTGCAGCGTCTCGATTTTGCCGGAGCCGAGATGAACGGTGAAATCGCTGTTCAACGCGCGATGATTGAGAAAATACTCTTTGACCACATTGGCTTTGTATCCGAGCGCCAGAACGAAGTCCTTGTGACCGAAGGCAGCATAACGCTGCATGATGTGCCACAGAATCGGGTGGCCGCCGATCGGCACCATCGGTTTCGGAATGGCTTCGGTGTACTCAGCCAACCGTGTGCCGAAGCCACCTGCCAGGATTGCGACTTTCACGGAATCAAATCTCCCCTATCCGATGGCTCGTCACGCGGACCGCGTCTCCCGATGTTCGCTGTCCATGAGAGCCTGAACATAACGGCGCAATGAAATCTTCCAGTCAGGCATGATATCGAGGCCCAGACCCTTCAGGCGCGTGTTGATGGCCATCTCGTTCATCGAAACATTGGCACGGCGCTGGAAACGCGGCCCAGGCTTGACCACGCACGGCAAGGCCGTCGCCGCGACGATTTCCGCCACATAGTCGTAGCGGCTGGCATTTCCATTCGCGACGGCATTGAAGACGCCCTCAAGTCCCTTCTCGATCATGAGCAGGGCCTGCCCAACCAGATCGTTCGCGAACGTCGGACACCCCCGCTGTACCGCGTCAGAGGCTATTTCACTTTTGCCGCGTGCCTCGACGATTCGATTCCAAACGAAATTTTTTGGCTGGCCGGCAACGCCCCCGTAGAGCCAGCCTGTCCTGAGCACGAGAAACCGGCAGCCTGATGATGTGACGGCTTCTTCGCCGGCGGCCTTGGCCCGGTGATGAGCCGTCGTCGGGCGCAGGTCGTCATCATCGGAATATGGCGTCTCTTTCCAGCTTCCGTAGCAGCCGGTGCTGGAAAAGTGCAGCAGCGTCGCACCATTCGTCCGACAGACCGCCCCGATCAGTCCGGGAAGCTCCGCATTCGCGCGGGCATCCCGCTCGGGATCGGCCTCCGCGACTTCGAGATCGGTATGGGCAGCGCAGTTGATCACAAAGTCCGGCCGATGGTGTCGGAAGAGCCGCTCGAGCGCCGCTGCCGGCTCGTTCTCCAGTTCGCGGCGACCGGCCGTCACCACTTGTCCATCGGCGAGGTGCTCGGAAAATGCGCGGCCCAAAACGCCACCGGCCCCCAGCAGCAAAATCCGGTTCATGGCACGACGTTCGCCATGTCAGGATCGCGACGCTTTTGTCGCGGCACCATCGGCAAGCGCCGCTGCCACCTCCTCGCGGCTCCACAAGCAGACCTGCCGCACGGTCTCGTCATCGGGCCAGTCGTTGATCTTCACGGCCGGCTCCGGCAGATGGAACGGTGCCAGCCGGAGGTCGAGCACGCGAAAGCCGCCCGACGCGATATCCACATTCACGTCGCGCTGGATGTAGTTGGAGACGAGCGCATACGGGATGTTCGAGCGCGCGAAATTCTCCAATGCCTTTCTCACGTCGGCATAGGAGAGATGCGCCAGGCAATCCCGGCAGAGCCACAAATCGGCTTCGGGCAATTCGTCTTTGGTGATGTCGAGCAGGATGAAAGTGCGATTGCCACGGCTATAGCTCCCGCGCAGCCGCTCGACGATCTGCGGCACGATATCACCGCCGATATAGTTCATGGTCTCCGGAAACCGGACTTCCTTCATCCAGTTCCAGTCACCGCACGGCGCATCCAGCAGCGTTCGGGGCTTTCGGCTGGCGAGAAAATCCTGAAACTGAGTCCGGAACGGCTGGGTGAATTGCAGTGTCGAGCCCGGCCCGCTCGCGGATTCGCCGCCGGCATCCCACCATCGCTTATTGTAGATCAGGCTGAATGCCGACGTGAGATCCTGCGCTGCGCCGGCATCGGTGATCGCCCGATTCGTCCGCCACGCATGCAAGCGTCGGCGCAGCACCGAGAGAATGTAAAGCGGCGCGCGCCATCCATGGCTGGCGAAAGCCGAGAAAACCTTGGTGATGTCATTCATTGCTTGCAACCAATGCCGCTGAAGCACGCGACGCCGATCCGAGAGATATCAGGCATTCGCGGCAGACAATATCTTCAGCCATTCATCCATCGAGGATGTTGGCTGCGGCCTGCGGCGGATCGCTTCATCATGCGGGATCTTTTTACGCGCCACGACGATCTGATGATCCTGGAGATGCGGCGCGACCGACAGGATCGCGCGTTGCAGACCGCCCTTGAGCCCACGATAGCGATTGTGAACGCCGACCTTGCCATTGGCATCGAAAAAATAATCGCCCTGGCGCCGCTCGAAGTAGCGATGCTCCACCACCGAGAAGCCCGCATAATCGAGGTAAAACGCCAATTCCTCCTTCGAGAACTCGCGGAAGTGCGGTCGCCAGGGCCCACGATAGATCAGGCTCGAATGCAGCGGCTGCAAGTTCGGGCTGCGCCCGTTCTTCGCCATCTGATAAGCATTCGCGAACGACGCGATATTGTCCGTGGTGATGACGAGAATGCCATCATCCCGCAACGCATTGTTGATGGCATCGAGGCAATCGACCGGGTTCACGAGGTGCTCGATCACGTCGAGCAGGAGAACGCAGTCGACATTGCGCACCGGCCATGCGTGAGCCGGGGCCGGCGCGACAAAACTCGGATCGATTTCGGTTTCAAAACACTTCCCGCCGAGCTTCTGCATCTCGGCTCGATATTCCTCGGTCATGCCGAGACCGACTGCCCAGTATTCGAAAGCTTGCAGGAAATAATGCCGCAGGATCTTGATCATGGCGCCCGGATAAGCACCGACGTCGACAATCGTCGAAAAATCCGGGCAGGCTTTTCGAACCGCGTTGGTGACGAGCCAGAAGCGGACCAGACTCACCAGAACCGAGTGCTTGCCGCGCACATCGTCCGGCAAAAAATCGCTTTGGTCGCCCATCTCCCATCGAAACGGGACGTAGCGTTCGGCGTAGGCACAAAAGTCGGCAAAAGAAATGGATTCGCTCATGACGCTGGGACTTGCTCGGGTCCGATGCCGCACAGAGGAGCGCTCCAATTGAACGGCACCGCATCTTGCGGCAGCTTTTCCACTTCCAACGGATCGTGTTCGATATCCGCAAGATTGAGAACGATGCTGGTTTCCGTTGAACTACTGCAAAACGCCATCCAGAGGCCAGGCGGCACGGTCAATCGGGCATAATGTTGCGGACCGAGTTGGTAAAGTCGCGACTCCTGCGTGTCAGAATCGACGATACCAAAGCGTACGACTCCGACCGGCACGACGAGATTCAATGTCATGCGGGAATGCCTCTTCCAACCCTTCATAGCACCGGGCGCAAGACAGGAAAAATACGCCTCCCCAAAACCGGTGTAACCGGGGCTACTGGCTTTGATCCCGTGCATGACGTCGCCGGCAGCGACCGGAATGACGGCAAGCGGAGTGACGACGACTCGGTCGATCAGTTTGCCCATGTCAGACCCCGGCTTTTGGCAAGGGATTCATAAGCCGCGATCTGCGCGATCGTCTCGGTCCGGACCGCCGCCCCGTCGGCCTTTGAATAAAACGAGTCGTACCACTCGCTCGTCATGCGCGCCGTCTCCGCGAATGTGAGCGTCGGTCGCCAGGCAAGGCGCACAAAAGCCTTATCGCAATTCAGCTTCAGCAGCCCGGCCTCGCTACGCCCCGTCTGTTCACGGACCACAAACTGCGCCTTGCCGCTGGACCAGGTTTGCGCCATCGCCGAGATGACATCCGCCACGGTGTAATTGTCGGTCGCCGCGGGGCCGAAATTAAAAGCTTCCCCGTTCAGCGCATTATCCTGCGACAGCAGGGCCGCCAGCCACAGATACCCGGACAGAGGTTCCAGCACATGCTGCCACGGCCGCGTCGCGTTCGGATTGCGGATATCGACCACCGCGCCGTTCGCCCAGGCCCGCACACAGTCCGGCACCAACCGGTCCTCGGCCCAATCGCCGCCTCCGATCACATTGCCCGCCCGGCCGACCGCGAGCTTCACCGGATGATCGGCGGCGGAGAAATACGAAGCGTGATAGCTGCGGATGACAAGCTCCGCCGCTCCCTTCGACCCACTATAGGGGTCCTTGCCGCCGAGCCGGTCGGTTTCGCGATATCCCCATTCCCATTCGACATTGTCGTAGCACTTGTCGCTGGTGATGATCACCGCAGTGCATGGCTTTTTCAGCGTTCGCAGCGAATCCAGCACGACCGCCGTTCCGATCGCATTGACGGAAAACGTCTCGAGCGGCTGATTGTATGCGCGCCTGACGAGCGGCTGCGCGGCAAGATGAAAAACAAAATCCGGCTCAACCCGCGTCATCGCCGCGCTGACCACGTTCGCGTCGCGAACATCATGCCGGACATCATCGATCTCTCCCGCAATGTTCAACAGATTGAAATGCGACGGCTGCGTCGGAATATCGATCGACAATCCGACCACGTCGGCACCGATCCGCCGCAGCCACGCGCACAGCCACGACCCCTTAAATCCGGTATGGCCCGTGACCAGAACGGTTTTGCCAGAAAAGGCCGCAGCCAGTTTCGATTCAGATGCGACCACCGCTCACACCTTTTGCAGCACGACGCGCAACCCCTGAATGAGGTTGGACACGAAGTAATTGCCGATCAGCCCGACAATGCGCTTGGGCAGCGGATTCTTGACGACAATCTCACGCATGCCGGGGATCAGCAGATAAGGATTGAACGGCACCAGAATGAGATGCTCTTCCGCGATCGAAAAACGCGCCTTCGAGTAGTAAGGGCGCGCCTTGCAGTAAGGCGAATTCGGATCGAAAAAATGGAATGTCGTTTCATGAAATGCGCGCCGGTGCGTCGGATCCGCCGACACGCACCAACAATTCCAATACGGAACGCTGATGCGGCAGAGTCCGCCCGGCTTCAGGATGCGCCAGATTTCCTCGATCGACGGGATCAGTTCTTCGACGTGCTCCAGCACGTCGAAAATCTTGATCTCGCTGACGCTCCTGTCCTCCCATGGCCAGGGACGAACATTCAAATCATGCACGCAATCGATACCCGGCAGCGCCGCGACATCATGATTCACCCAGCCGGGAATAATGTCGGTTCCCGCTCCGATATTGACTTTCAAATCCTGTGAGTCGGTCATAGCGAAAGGAGCCTGTGAAATCGTTGGGACATGTCTGTTTCACTGAACATCTTGATATGTTCAAGTGCACGGGAGGCACGCTGCTGGCTCGCAGCGGGATCACGCATCGTCGTTTCGAGCGCGCGCGCGATCTCTTCCGGGGCTTCCGGCGGAACAAGCACCGCGACATGGTCGTTGGCAAATTCGGTGACGCCGCCGACTTTCGTCGCCAGAACCGGCGTTCCGACCGACATTGCTTCGGCGATGGACAAGCCGAAACCCTCGAAATCCTTCGTCGCCATCACCAGGAGATCGAACTGACGGACGATCGCACGGGATTCCACGTCGACGAACCCCGCGAAGATCACGCGGTCCGCCACCCCGATGCGTTGGGAAAGGGCGCGCAACCGCGAAATCTCGGCCTCATGCCCGGTTCCGACAACCACGAGACGGAGACGGCCACGCAGGTCTTCCGGCAATTCGGCCAACGCCAGCAAGACATCCTCGTGGCCTTTGTAGCGCTCGATGCGCCCGATCATACCGACCAGAAATTCGCCGGGCGCGACTTGCCATCGGCCACGCAAATCCGGCGCGGCCGCGGGCTCGGACACAGCGGCGATGCCGTTGTGGATCACCCGGATGGGGTTGCGCTCCGTGTCGAAATGACGGATGCGGATCAGGGTTTCGCGCGTCGCGCGCGATACCGCCACCAGATCGGTCGCCCATCGTTGTACCGCGCGGTCCAGCACCCGCTCGAAGGTCTGGCGACTGATGCCGAATGCTGATGCCGCATGATGAACAAGCAGCATACGCTTGGCGGTTCTGAGACGGGAAGCGCCCCACAGCGCCGCGATCGCGGTCCATGCACCCGGGTAACCGCCATTGCTCGCAATGAGCGCATCGAACGGACCGTTAGCCGCCAAAACCTCCTGCGCGCGGAAACTCCATCGCCAAAAGCGAAATGGCAACAGTAGAGAATAGCACGCGCGTATCAATCGCGACGAGCCATCATATTGCCATTCGGGGACAGCCACCATCTTGACGGTTCCGGCAGGCAATATCGAACGGACACGCTTAACGCCGGGATTGCGTTCGTTGTGGAAGATGACGAACTCGTCCGCCGCCGGCCAAGCGTTGATCAGGGAAACGGCGTGTGTATCCACGCCCCCCCACGATTCGTTCTGCCACCACAGCGCAATCCTCAAAGTATCCTCACACAATGGCCAATCGGCGCCAGTGAGATTAGCCTGTCGATCAATATCGTGCCGCGATTGCTAGACGACTGCCGAAGCGGATTTCAACATTCGCTCTATAGTTTTTGGCGACGGCGGATTACCCCATCTGTGAAAAAGCTGATATCGCCCACCGACAAAAATATCCTCTATTGCCGTCGGCACATCGGCGAATGACGAAAGAAACTGGTTTCTGACAAAGAATGCGTTTACACCCGTTGCCGCGTTACAACAAACGAGCGTGTAAGAATGCTGAGAAAATAACTCCGCAAGCAACGCAATTGACGCACCATGATAATCCGTCCCGTCCCAGTGATGATCCGGGTCGTATGCAATGGTCCACTTAATCGGCGGCGGAAATTTGCCGTTGTATTCGACGATAAACAGCTTCGGCAGAATCCCGGATTGCAGCACTTTCCGGATAAAATAATAATCATTCCCGTCCAGATCGAGACTCAGGACATCGACATCATCTGCCGCAAGTCTACCGAGCCCCGTTTTAATCAAGGGAACGATGTTCTCCTGAGAAACCCAGGATTGGAAAAATGAGAAACGATCGGGATTGACAGTAGCGTCAAAACTCAATTTCTGCCCACCAATCCAAAATCCACGCCAATTGTTCGCGAGTAAGATCAGCGTATTGTTCTCCAGTCCATCGCCAACACCGAGCTCGGCGAATGTTCCGCTGTCGAGCCCAAGACGCCTGACGATCTCGAGAGTGATCCCATCTTCGTCAGCCTGAGAGAAATATTTCGCACCAAACTTATTAAGCGGGTTCTTCGCTGCGCCGATCGATTGCATCCAGACTGAACGGAGCGCCACGTCGTGCTGGAGACGTAACAAATCCGATTGCCCCCTTGAAAACCAATCCCTCACTCGCGAAAGGATCGATTTAGCAATTTCGACCGGCATCTTTATGTCGTCCTTTTGAATCAACCACGCCAATTCGCGCCGAGCTACATCACGCCTTAAGATATCGACAAATCCCAAAACGATTCACGGACGCGACAAACAAAGCGCATTCCTACTGAGCAAAAAGCCCACGAATTTCGCGGTAGAAAACATCGCGCGCCGGAACATTTCCACCTCCCGCTCCTCCCAGAAACTGGCGTTTGTAGGCTTCATAACGATCCAGATCAGGAGGACGGATATCAATCCCGCCATAATCATGCAGCTTGTCAATGTTATTGATCGACGCCCCAAGAAATTCCGACATCATTTCCATGTCCGCGACAACAGTGTGTCGATAAAGCTCGAACATCTCTTGCGTGTAGACAAAAATCGTCGGTTTGTGCGCGAGGATCGCGAATGAAATTGACGTACTATTATGAGAGATCGCAAACGACGCCTGTTTCACAAGCGCGGGCGTCTTCCCACTGACAATCTCGCGACCATTGAATTGATCCGCCGCGTAGCGCGCCTTTGGATGCGCGGCGATGACGATGCGAACATCGTGCCTGTGTTCGATCAAGTCAAAAAAGCGATTCAACGATGAGTAGTACCGTTCCGGGTCGACCTTTTGCACCCCGGAAAACGTCAAATCCGATTGATAAGGCAGGAAGATATCAAGAAATACCGCGTAAGGCTTTGGCGACTTCAGATCGACAACGTCATCATTTTCGACAAAGCGATCGTAGTCTGAGGAATTGATCTGAACTATTTTCTTCGCATCAAAGCGCGTGGCAGCAATGGTGGGCGACGAAGAGAACACGATGTCGTAGGGCTCGACCAGACCTAATTTCCTGTAGACCACCGCGCGAAGTTTGAAAAAAGCCCGTTTCACAAACTTCCTGGGACTTAGCAGTGAAACCACCTTTTCCTTCCACTCCCGTTCCCGCCGCCAGGGGACATAACCCCATGCAAGATACACCATGCGACATCTGTATTTTGTGAGAAGCCGATACACCGGCACAAATCTCTCACCATAGCCCATCAACATGACGCAAACCGTCAGATCATTTGACAGCGCGCCGAGGGCAGTCTCGAACTCCGAAAAGGAAAAAAAACGGCGATTGAATTTTGCCTCTTGTAAATCGCCGTCTCCTTTCAAACCATTCAGGAATGGAGACAGATTCCAATACTCAACATCGTGACCTTTTGTACGAAGGAAATCCACGAACCATTCACGATGGATTTTCTCGGTTAGGGGCATAAACGCGATATAGATAATCTTCTTGTTTATTTCCGTCACAACCCCAGCCGATGCCTCGTGCATTTACCCCTGCCCCCATCCGGACAGGGAGTTTTCACCAGAATCCATTCAGCCTATGCGGCGAACAGGTTAGATACTGCCCATCCTGAAAACATCTCGGATGACGTTGCGCTGGGTCATCGAAACTTTGTCGTTTGGATATACGCCGTGGAGCACGCTGTTCGCCGGCAGCCCGGTTCGATCACGAACAATCGCACCCGTGGCGACAAAGGTATTGTCTGCAAGCAACGACCGCCCGACTACTCGGCTGCCGCTATACATGACGACCCCTCGCCCCAATTTTGGATATTCGCCCTCGAGGTTCGAGCCGACCGTACAGTTGTGATAGCAGCAAAAATAATCGCTGTAGGAGGCCTTGCCGAGGGTCGTCCCCATGGGATGCGCCAGACAGAAAATATCCGGAAGATTGACTTCGTATAGAATATCAACCGCATGAAGCGCTTTATTCAGCACATAGGTTTTTTTGGCGAGAAGATGCTGCTCCTCTTTGAACGCTGAATTCGACAAAAAATATAGGAACATCGCGTACTGATCGGTGTGAAGATGGTCGAATAGCGGACCATCGTCGTCAAAATATCGCTTAACACGGATGTGCGAAAAACAATGCTCCAGGCGGTCGAGCGCTACGCCCACGACGCGAGATGAGTCGCCGACAGTCGCGCCATCTGGAAAAAAGGTATCGAGCTGTCGATTAACGTAAGATATCAAGTCAGTCTTTTGAATAGACAGCTTCATATAGCATTCTTTCTATGACCCGAGCGCCCGCCGAGACAGCAATAGCTTCTCGACAACGAAGAAATCGATTTCGGAATCGATATCGACAGACCGATCTTCGGGCATTTCAAACAGACGGCTGTCTGGGTAGAAAACTCGCGGATCCGCCATGAATGCATCCCGCTTCCACACATAGACTGACGCATTCATGTCATAGCAGCGCGGCCCATCCTGGCGGCGCTCCACGCGATTTGGCAGAGGTTTGGATAAGGCTACCACGCCGCTTGTGTCGACTTCCACAAGGTTAAAATACGGAGATCGCCGCGCGATAGCGCCTGTAATGACACTCGACGAGTCCGACTTCTCGAGCAACTCTACCGCGCCAACAATATCCGATATTAGGCGCAGTGGAGATGTCGCATCAATGTCCACCATTGTGTCAAATTTTACACCGCGTATATGCTCGGTTGTCAATACAGCGTGGCGAATGGCTGGAAGCTTCGATGCCGAGTCTGTCGCCATTTCCACCGGACGACGAATGATATGATCTGCCCCTGCTGCCGTTGCTGCGGACAGAATATCATCCGCGTCGCTTGAAACAGAAATGCACTCAAAGAGTCCGCTAACCTTTGCTTGTTCAACGCTCCAAGCAATTAGCGGCTTGCCTAACAATGGACGCACATTTTTCTTCGGCAGGCCCTTTGAGCCCCCGCGTGCACAAATCGTGCAAACCCGCTTCACCGATAACACCGAGCTATCTGCTTAGTTAGGCACGCAATCACAGCGAAATCCCTGTGCTTGCGCACAGCGACAAGCACCCCCAATTCCCGATGGGAGAGCGAAATATAAAAACTTCGTTCATTGCGTGGTCCAACCGCCATCTACTGCAATGGTTTGGCCGGTCACGTAACTTGACGCCGGAGCTGCCAGAAACACGACCGCGTTGGCGATTTCTTCTCGATGCGCCATTCTGCCAAGCGGGGCCCTGGCGCTATAACGTTTGCGGAATAACTCGTTCTGCCCACTCTCAACACCACCGGGAACAATAGCGTTCACCCGGATGTTTTTGGATGCCCAATACGCCGACAGATATTTAGTCAAACCAACCACTGCCGCCTTGGACGTCGAATAGACGGCGGGGGTTGTAATTGGCTGACCGTTGTATTCTGAACCTTCGTAAATGCTGAAATCAGGACCAACCAAACCATAGATCGATGCTGTCTGAATGATACTGCCGCCGCGCCCCTGTTCGATCATCAAACGGCCGACCGCCTGGGCCACCAGAAACATACCATCGACATTGACACTCATGATCTCGCGCCAGACATCGAGGGAGTAAACCTCGAACTCCCGCAGAAACGCTTCTAGGCTTTTTCCTTTGGTGGCAGCGTTATTGTGAAGGATGTCGATGCCCCCGAGGCAAGATTTCACGGCATCAACCATTTCTAGCACCGACACCGGATCGGACACGTCGCAACCAACCCCGACAACTTTCGCACCCGTCTCACTTGCGATCTTCGATGCGGTCATTTCCGCTGCTTTTGTGTCGATATCGACCACCGCAACTGCCGAACCATGTTCGGCGAGCGCGCGCACTACGGCTCCGCCGATAATTCCCGCACCGCCGGTCACTACCGAAACTTTACCGGACAAGTCGAAATCGTTCTTCACACTTGTAGCTCTCATCTGGATATCGGCCTAGCGGGAACGCCCGCCACGACTGAGCCGGCCCCAACATCGCGGATTACGGCACTACCCGCCGCAACGACGCTCTCCGCGCCGATTGAGATTCCCTGGATTACGACCGCGCCTACTCCGACAAAACACGCATCACCCACCTCAACGTTCCCAGACAACGCCACGCGAGGAGCGATATGGCAATGCGCACCGACCTTGCAATCATGGTCGATCAAAGCACCCATATTCACGATCGTATCGGCGGCAATGGCAGTAAAGGTCTGCACGATAGCTCCTGCCAAGATGTGGACGCCTTCGCCGAGCTTGACATCGCTTTCGCAAATGGCTGCGGGATGAATAACGGAAGCGAAACGATGCCCTTTACTGGCGAGCCGTTCAAAAACTGCGCGGCGCGGTAGCATCGAGTTAGCAGACCCTACGCCATTCACCAAATGGATCTCACGGTCGAGATCGTCGAGAGTTTCATCGCCACCAAGCACAGATATGCCATCAACCTTTTGATTCTTCATCGTCGCGTCTGCATCCACAATTCCGACGACATCCACAGACAGAAGACGTAAAGCTTTTATGAGAATCCGTGCGTAAGCGCCACCACCGACAATGACCACGCGGCCCCCAGTCATTGTCCGATCAGACTCCCGACACCGTAAACGCGATCTGAAGCGCGCCCCAGCCATTCCCAGTAATGGATCGGAGAGATGCCGGTACCCGGCCGCAACACGCCGAGATTGGCCTCGGTGAAGACTTCGCCCTTCTTAACGACCGTCAGTGCGACCAGGCTTTTCCGCGCAACGTCGCGCGTATCGACCTCTGAGGGCTGGATACCCTTCACACCGTCGCCGATGGCACATTCGATTTCTCGAATTCCATGTACCAATCGACAAAACTCACCCGGCTCAAGCGACGCACTGTGATCGGGACCCGGCAGATTTTTGTCAAGCGTCAGGTGCTTCTCGATCATGCTGGCGCCGCGCGCAGCGGCCGCTAGCGATACGGCGATGCCGTCGGTATGATCGGAAAAGCCGACAGCCGTTCCGAATGTTCCTCTCAAGGTATCCATCGCCGCGAGATTGGTTTCACGGACCGGCGCCGGATACTGGCTGGTGCAATGGAGTAGCGTGACCCGACGGCGGACACGATCCACGGCGGCAGGGTTGTCAAAAGCTGACGCCAGATCATTGCCCGACGGATATGCGGAGGGATTCCCGTACCCGAATGCCAACACGCCCACGGCATCGGATACCTCAGCCAGCGAACTCATCCCGGTCGAAACAATCAGATCGCAATCCAGGCGTGCCGCCTCCAGAAGGATCGGACCGTTGGTCACCTCGCCCGATCCGAGCTTGATCTGCTTGAGACCCAGATCCTTGACTAGAAAATGCAGGCTGATGATGTCGAACGGCGTCGAGAGAAACGCGATGCCCTCGTCGCTTGCGACTTTCATCAAACGGCGAAACGTCTCGTAGCTCAGCTCAAGCCGCTTGAGCATCGCATGCTGTGTCTCCTGGCCGCCGGTTTGCCTGGCTTGGTATGCGGCCTTGCCGGCGCCCGTGGTGACGAGCGCATCGCTCCGGAACGTTTGAAACTTGACGATATCAGCTCCAGTCTTCGCGGCCGCGGCAATCAGCCTACAGGCCATATCGTAATCACCATTATGGTTCACGCCGGCTTCGGCGATGATGCAGACGTTTTTCCTGCTCATCGCACCATGCCCTCTGGGAGCGGCAGGTCGTAGAACGACTTGCGATTCAACCCTGCCAACGGGATGGTTTCGAGCACGTCGGCAATTCGACGCGACGCCCCCGGCGTACCGTAGGGGGATGTCACGCGCGTTGCGACATCCCGGAACTCCGCGCTGAGCGCCCGGTTCAGGGCGTCCACTATAGTGTGCTTGTCACCCGAGCAATCGATCACGGAAGCGCTGCGAAGTCTACCTTTTTGCCGATCCCCGATATTCACCGTCGGTACATTCATCGCAGGTGCTTCGATAATTCCACTCGAGGAATTACCGACGATGGCGGACGCATATTTCATTGCGCTCAGGTAATTCCTCTGCCCTAATGAACCGCTGATCCTGATCCGATCCGGATGCGCACTCACATATTGCTGCAACAACGCGCCTATCTGTTTATGCCCGCGATCGGCGTTATGGCCGGTGATGGCGATCCGCTGCTCGCCGAACAACTCCAGCGCTGCGAGCAATTGCGCCAACTCCGCAACGCCGGCATCGGCGTCCATTGTCACTGGATGATATGTCACCAGAAAGAATGACGCATCGGCAGGCCAACCAAATTCCGCCATCAACGCGGCGCGATCGCGCAGTGGCTGCTGACCGATCGCATCGAGCCCCGGCGCGCCGACGTTGAAGACGCGACCCGGATGCTCACCCAATTGAATGACGCGGGCGCGATAGGGCTCGGCCGTCACAAAATGAAGCTGCGACAGCTTCGTGATGGCGTGACGAAAACCATCATCCATCGCACCTTCCGTCACCTCACCACCATGGATGTGAGCGATGGTTTCGCCGAGAACGAAAGCCGCCTTCGCAGCGGCGAGAATTTCATAACGGTCCCCCAGCACAACCACCACATCAGGCTGGATCTGCAGCAATGCGTCGGCGATACCAGTCTCAGCGGCCGCCATGGCACTCACGATGCCGCGCGGCGAATCGTCATCGAGCGGCAGCTCCACACGGGCATCCACGCCAAACCCATCCTGAACGATGGCGTTCACGGTCATCCCAAAGCGCTCGGAAAGATGTGTGCCCGTCACGATCACCTTCAACTCGAACGCATCGTTCGCAGACAAAATCCGCATTAACGGCGCCAGTAAACCGTACTCGGCCCGCGTTCCGGTGATGACGGCTATGCGCCGGGGCGTCGTCACGATTGGCCGAGCGCCCGATTGAAATCTTCCATGCGGCCAACATCGAGCCAGTCCTCATGGATCGGGAACATGTTGACGTCGCGCTTCTCGGCGATAAGCCCGTTTACCAGTTCCGGCATGTCGATACGGCGCCCCTTCGGCACGCTCGCCACCACATCCGGAGACAACACATAAATCCCTGCGTTGACGAAGTAACGCTGGATCGGCTTCTCGACAACGCCGCGCACCCGATGATCCTGCCCTTGCACCACACCGTACGGGACCTGGATGCTGTGTTGGCGAACGCACATCGTCGCGGCCGGATGACACTCCATGTGGAAGTCCAGCAACGCACGGAAATCGACGCTGGTCACGACGTCGCCGTTCATCATCATCATCGGGCGATCGAACGTCTCGGGCAGCAAGCTAAGAGCTCCGGCGGTGCCCAGCGGCTCGGTTTCCTCGACGTACCGGATGTCGACGCCCCAGCGCTCGCCGGAACCGAAATGCGACTTGATCTTCTCCGGCAGATAGTGAACCGAGATAAAGAAGCGACGGAATCCGGCGTTGATCAGACTATCCAGTGTCGTCTCAAGGATCGGTTTGTTGCCAAGCTTGAGCATCGGCTTCGGCCGGTCATCCGTCAGCGGACGCAGTCGCGTACCGAAACCTCCCGCCATCAGAAGCACCGGGTTCTCGTTCTCCGGAACCACCCATGTATCGTGCAGCGTGAACACATCGGTCAGCTGACCGGCATCGTCAAGCACCGGCACGGCCGAGAAACTTTTCTCCTTCATCAACCTGATAACACTGTCGCGCGTGACGGGCACCCGCGCGACCTGCGGCTTGGCATTCATCGCTTTCGTCACGCTGGATGAGAGCGGCACATGGGCAATGATGGCGCGACGCACGTCACCGTCGGTCAGCGTACCGGCCAGGCGCCCCTCTGCGTCGGCAATCAGCGCAATCCGCTGTCCGCCGGCGTTGATGACTTTGACCGCGTCCTCGATGGTGACATCAGGACCGATGACGATCTGGCTCCAGACATGGCGTGGTGTCATAATAAAGCTGCCGTTCAACTCTGTTTACGCGACCACCCAGATCTTGTCGGCGACGGCACGGTTTGCGGCATCGATCAGACGAACCACGGCCTCGCCCTCTGCAAGCGTACAGAGGAGTCTGTAATCGGAAGCAAGTGCCGCACGATGCTGCGCGATCATCGTGGCGTCGCGATCAATCGAAAACTTGCACGCCACACCATCCGTTTCCAGGATTCCCTGAACCAGATCGGCGCGATAGGTGTGCTCTTCGGCATTCACGACGATCTCGCGCCGGCCCGGTCGATCCAGATAATTCACCTGCACTGTAGCCATCGAGCACCGTTCGAGTTCGAGCAAGAGCATGAAACTGTCGTCGCTTTCGATCTCAAGATTGCTGACGTGCCCACCCAAAGCTGCCACGCGTTTCCACGCTCCTCCAAGCCAAAGCGCGTAATCAAGTTCGTGGCTGAGATCGCGGAGAGCACCTCCACCCTGAGCCTGCGCCGAGTATGACCGGCGATAGTCGCGGCCCTCACGCCAGGTCGGAAGATATTGCCCGCAATAGATTTGCATCGACAGCAGCTTTTTTCTAGCGAGCGCGTCGTGCAACGCTGACAAAACAGGGTGAAAGCGCAGATTGTATCCGACCGCGCTCCCCGCGAAGCCGGTGACATCCATCGACGCGACTTTCGATGACACCGGCTTTTCGATCAGCACGCGGCCGCTGTAACCTTCGCCGAGCAACGCGTCTACCGCGGCCGCATGGTCCGCCGTTTCGTTAGCGACAACGACATAGTCGAACGCTCCGGTAGCGAGCGCTTCCGCCACCGATGAGAAGCACTGTTCGGCGGGAATTTCCCGGCGCGAGACGATGGAAACGTTCATTCCCATATCACGAAGCAGGCGTGAATGACGCTGACCGATGGAACCATATCCGACGACCAAGGCTTTCAGGTTCTCAATCATGCGCCAGCGCTGCGCTCGATGGAATATTTATGATGCGCGCTTCCAGGTCTTCAGAAACATCCAGCGGACCCCGCGGACAATGCACGTAGATTTCTAGCCGATGCAAAAGATTCCATACGGGGCGTGCCATCACCCCGGCATCATTCAGAGCGGCAAGCAGGACATCGCGCTGATCCGCCGTCGCGCGATCAATCAACAGCGCGTTGAGCCAGTAATTGCTTTTCGTCCCCGTGGGCTCGACAAAAAGACTGACGCCAGGAACATCCGCGAAAGCACGCTGATATTGCCCGGCGAGACGACGCTTACGCGCGACAAAATCGTCAAGACGTTCCATCTGCGCGCAACCGAGCGCGGCATTCAGATTGGGCAGGCGATAGTTGTAACCGATCTCGTCGTGGTCGAACGCCCACCGGTGCGGAACCTTAGCAGTTGTCGTCAGATGCTTGGCACGACGCGCCAGCTCCGAGTCGCGGGTCAGGATCGCACCGCCGCCGCCCGTCGTGACGATCTTGTTGCCATTGAAACTGAGTGCCGCAACTTCGCCTAGCGTCCCAGCGGCAGCATTTCCCGATGAGCTGCCAAGCGCCTCAGTCGCATCCTCGACGACGGGCAAGCCCCACTCGCGACAGACTGACTGTATTCCCGTCATGTCCGCGGGATGGCCGAACGTATGCATCGGTACGACCGCCGCGATCCGGCGTCCAGTTTCCATATTCGTGACACCGTCCGCACTGCGCTTGCCGATGGCATTCAGACGCTCTGCGAGACAACCCGGAGAGAGGCCTAGCGTCCGGGCATCACAATCGACGAAATGAGGGACAGCGCCCAGATAGGAAACGCTGTTCGCGGTCGCGACGAACGTCAGCGACGGCATAATGACCTCCTGGTCGTGCTCGACGCCAACGATTCGCAGACAGACCTGAAGCGCGGCGGTGCCGTTCACGCAGGCAATCGCATGCTTGGCACCGGTCGCGGCCGACAGCATCGATTCAAATCGGGTCACGAACTCGCCGACCGACGACACGAAGGTCGAGTCGACGCAATCGGCGAGATAAGCTTTTTCGTTGCCGCGAAATTCCGGCTCGTGCAGCGCCAAATAGCCGGTCTGTGCCGTCGCCGAACGAATGGCCGCAATAATTCGGTCCGTATCCAGTGTTGGCATGATCAGATGTTGTAGATACCGGCCTTATAGCGCGTCAGGTTTTCCGGCTTGGAAAACCATTCGATCGTACGCACCAAGCCACGCTTGAAACCGTCAAGCCCGCCGAATTCCGGGGACCACCGCAGCCGTTCCGTTGCACGATCGGTCGAAGCCCAAAGACGTTCGACTTCGCTGCTCGTCGGTCGGATGCGCTGATCGTCGCATACGACTTCGATATCGGTCTCCATCACCTCGGCAATGAGACGCGCGAGATTACCGATGCTGATCTCGAATCCGCTGCCGATATTAGTCACCTTGCCGGTTGCGCCGTCGCTCTTGAGCGCGGCGAGGAACCCCCGTGCCGTATCTTCGACAAACGTGAAGTCACGCGTCGGGTGCAGCGCGCCGAGCTTGATGGTGCGATAGCCAGAGAGAATCTGGCTAATAATCGTTGGAATGATGGCACGTGCCGACTGGCGCGGCCCATAGGTATTGAACGGCCGCAAAATAGCGACCGGCGTTCCGAAGGACAAATAGAACGACAGCGCGATCTGATCGGCGCCGATCTTCGAAGCGGAATAAGGCGACTGCCCAACAAGCGGATGCTCCTCCGTGATCGGCACGAACTGGGCGGAGCCATAAACCTCGCTGGTCGACGTATGCACGACCTTGCGAACATCCAGGTCGCGCGCAGCCTGCACGACGTTCAGCGTGCCCTTCACGTTGGTGTCAATATAGGTATCCGGCGAATGATACGAATAAGGAATAGCGATCAACGCTGCGAGATGCAGTACGGCGTCGCATCCCGCCATTGCGGTACGCACGCCGTGCGCATCACGGATGTCGCCGGTGAAAACGTCGAACCTCCTCGCCACGTCCGCCGCACACTGGTCTAGCCAACCCCAACTGTTGAACGAATTATAAAGCGCGAACGCCTTCACTTCGTATCCGGCACGAACGAGCATTTCGGTGACGTGCGAGCCGATGAAGCCGTCGGCACCGGTGACCAGAACCTTGCGCACTCCGCCCATCGTCATCGTGACGTAAACTGTAACTGTCCGTCGGAAATTTCGAGCACGCGATCAGCGACGCGCAGCATTTCCGGCTGATGTGAGATGGCGATGATAGTCATACCACCGGCAAGTCGACGCACCGTCGCGCAGATGTCGCGCTCTGTCTGTTTGTCCAGCGCCGCCGTGATTTCGTCGAGCAATAGAACGGAGGGATGGCGCACGAGTGCGCGGGCAAGCGATATACGCTGCCGCTGGCCGCCGGAAAAACGGCCGCCACGCTCGCCGACCGGCGTATCGATTCCCTGAGGGAGACCAGCGACGTAATCCCACATCTCCGCCGCGCGCAGCGCTTCTTCCACACGCCCGCGATCGACATCGGGATCGCCGAGCGAGATGTTTTGGTAGACAGTATCGTGCAGGAGCAGCAACTCTTGCGGCACATATCCAAGATGGCGCCGCCACGAGGCAAGCTCGACGTCTTTGAGATTCTGACCGTCGACGAAAACCTCACCGCACCCTGTTGGAAGCAACCCACCGATCACGTCGATTAGCGTGGTCTTGCCGCCACCCGAAGCGCCGCACAGCGCAACGAATTCGCCAGACGAAATCCGCAGCGACACGTCGTGCAGGATCGTCTTCTCGCCATAAGCGAACGCGACGTCCTTCAATTCAATCGATGGCGCGCCGACGACCCGCAATCGAACCAGCCCATCGGGCTCGCGTTGATCCTCCGCTTGCGTACACAACTGATGAACCGACCAATACGCGCTCGCGCCCGTGGCGATGACCTGATAAATCTCCAGCATCACCTGGAATCTATTGAACAGCCGGTAAAACAGAACGGCTAGCACCATCATGGTCGGCAAAGTCTCGCCACTGAAAGCGATCGCGCCGTACATGGCGACGGCGAGGAATACGACCAGCACCGGCTCTTGCGTGACGCGGATCAACTCGCCGGACCACACCTGCCTCCGCTGCGCCTCGTCGAGACCCATGATCTCATGATCAAGCAAAGGGATTGCGCTCTGTTGCGCACCCATGGCCTTGATCGCCTTGATCCCTTGCAACATATCGGTGGTGCGCACCGAGATCGATTTCATCAATTCGGTTTGCCGGGCGCCAGCTTGCTGCGCAATCGCTACCGCGCGGCGAAACACCACAACCCCGAAAATGCCGGCAATGACTGCGAACAGCGCGATCCGCCAGGACACGATGAAGGTCACGACGCCGTAGACGGTGGCCTGAACCGCAGCCGCCGCAAGGCGCGCCGACTGCTGATAGGTGGCCCCGGCACGGATCGTTTCCGCGCCCATCGCATTGGCAAAAACACCAAGCGGTTGCTGCGTGAAATAAGACCACCGCACAATCATCAGGGCCGTGATGAGACGTTGGCGCAGCTCGGTCATCAACCGGCCGACCGCGTAACCGACCTCGCGCATAGCGATGAGAGTTACGATCGCCTTGAGGCTGATTCCGATAACGATAATCGCGAGGAACGTGCCGATGGTCGGCTGGAGACCGACGACCGCAAGACCGCGCTCGATCCAAGTCGCAACGTGGCCGGACGGCGCTGCGCCCGCCAGCGAGACGTTCATTAGCGGAAGCAGCGTAAAGATGCTAAACCCCTCGGCGAGACCGGCGATCGTCAGCAGGACGACAATCGTCAGCGAGCGCTTCGGATAGGCTACCATGAAGTGGCGAAACAGCGCCCACATGCGGTCGCTCTCAAGCGCAACGGTTCGCCGCTTGCTCACGGAAGCAAGCGCTAGACCTTCCTGTCGTGCGACTCGATCTAGAGAGACGGCCATATCCACAAAACTGATGAAGCAACATCGAGACGCCCCCCGACACAACCGCGCCCGCGAAATTCTCTCGAGGTTTCCAAGATATTTTCCAAGCTACCGCACTTCGGGTGAAACGCACCCGAAGCACCAGTTCACAATAACCGCGCGCGGTCAGGCCGCTGCAACAGCCTCGGCGTCGACCGTGACTCGGACCTTGCGGCCGAGCAGATCGAGAAGGATGGCGACGCGATCGCTGTCCTTCATGCCTTCGTAGAGTCCGAGGCTATCGGCGAACACGCCATCCAGCACCCGCACCGTATCGCCCACGCGAAATGTCGGCTGGCGATTGAGTTGAATAAATCCGTCAGCGGCCTCACGCGCCTGCAACGCGGTAACGATGCGCTCCGGCACCGGGGTCGGAAAGCCGCCATGACCCACCAGCGTGCTGACGCCGACGGTGGAATAGATCACACGCCAACGCTGTACGCTCATATCGATGGCGACGAAGAAATAACGAGGAAACAGCGGTGCCGCGACCGTCTCGATACGCCGGGCATGACGCCGGCGCTTGAGGTAGCGCGGCAGATAGGTCTCGAAGCCCTGACGTGCGAGATGCGCCACCGCCTTGTTCTCGGAATTGGGCTGCGATTGCACGGCATACCATTGGTGCGGTGCATCGGTCATGATGACGTCCCCGCGGCCGTTCGCATGCGCAAGCGCAACAGCTTCGGCACCAAAACCCGCTCCGGGCCGAAACGCGCGACGGCTTCGTCGCAGATACGGCGCGCATCGCTTACATCGGTGATGACGACGCAATCAAAGGGCTCCGTCACCGCGTCGCAGCTATCGAGGACCGGCCGTCCCACAAACCGCTGACCGTCCGCGCCCGGCTGCACCGTGCCGACGATCACCAGACCCTGCTCCATCGCGCACAGGGCGGCGATCTCCGCGAGATCCGATTGTCCGAGCAGCAAAACGGTATTGACCCCGCGCACCTTGGCCGAATGCAGCATGTCCGAGCAATCGACCTTCGCTTCGCGAAAGAACCCGAACGAATAGGACAGGTACTCGACCGTCAGCCGCGACTTCTCCGCAAAGCCCTGCGGCGTAAGGTAATAGGCATAACGTCGGGCGGGGGCCTGGCGAACCTTCACCAGCCCCTTGCCGATACAGCGTTTGAGATAGGCGTTGGCCAAACCGAGCGCGATCCCGAGTTCGGATGCCAGATGCCGCTGCGAATGGACGCGATCCTGCTCCACCGCATCAAGCACGCCGAGCATGATGCGGGACGGGTCGAGATTCTGGCTGTCGGTGGCGCGGGCCATGGAACTCCCTGATCGCCATGTGATACGGCGTTCATCGCATGAACGTCAAATAAAATGTTCACGCCATGAACAAGAACGTGAAACAGCGTAAAGAAGAAAAACTTAGAAGCTTCAAATAGTTATGCGATTACCGCCTGAATGTCGGCAACCTGCCCCGCTCGATCTGGGCCGAGCTCTCCACTGGACCGAAGCAGCGCTTGCGGCGCAGACGATCGCAAGGATATTGCTCTGCGGTTTCCCTCACCTCTCAGTCCGCATGTCACGACCGATCGCTTTCATTGAACGGCTTCCCGTGTGGCCTCGCAGCCTCACTTACCCGCCTGCGCTCGCCGGCCGGGTGCGCTGATGGCGGCAAAGCTCGTCTATCTCGTCTCCGAGGACTGGTATTTCCTCTCGCACCGGTTGCCGATGGCGCGGGCGGCCCGCGACGCCGGTTACGAGGTTCATGTCGCCACGCGCGTCGTCGGCGGCCGGCAGAAGATCGAGGCCGAGGGGTTCCATCTGCATCCGATCCCGTGGCGCCGCGGCTCGCTCGATCCGATTGCCTTTGTCGCGACCGCTCGTGCGGTGCGGGCACTTTATCAGTCGATCAAGCCCGCCATTGTGCACCACGTCGCCTTTGCGCCGTCGGTGATCGGTTCCGTGGCCGCCCTCGGCCTGCCGATGGCAAAGCTCAACGCGCTCGCGGGTCTCGGCTTCGTCTTCACGTCAGATAACCTCAAGGCGCGACTGCTGCGCCCGGTCGCGCGCGCGGTGCTCCGTTTCCTGCTCGGCCGGCCACGGACGATGGTGCTGGTGCAGAACCCGGATGACGAAGCGATGGTTCTGCAGCTTGGTCTGAGTGCAGGCAGCATTGCCCGCATTCCCGGCTCCGGTGTCGATGTCGATACGCTCGTGCCGCTGCCGGAGCCGGACGGCCCGTTCACCGTCGGCTTCGTCGGCCGCCTGCTTTACGACAAAGGCGTCGCCACGCTGGTGGAAGCCCACGCCCTGTTGCAGCAGCGCGGCCACACGGTGCGCCTGCTGGTCGCCGGCACGCCAGATCCATCCAATCCGGCCTCGATCCCCCAGTCCGTCATCGACCGGTGGCGGGAGGACACGACGATGACATTCGCCGGCCACATCGGCGATATCCGCACCATCTGGGCCCAGTCGCACATCGCGGTGCTGCCGTCACGCCGCGAAGGCCTGCCAAAGAGCTTGCTCGAAGCCGCGGCCTGCGAACGCGCCATGGTCGCGACCGACGTTCCCGGCTGCCGCGAGATCGTCCGCGATGGCATCAATGGATTGCTCGTCCCCGCGGACGATGCGCCCGCGCTGGCGGACGCGATCAAGCAGCTCTGCCGTGACGCGGCGCTGCGCCAACAGTTTGCCGAGGCCGCACGGCGGATCGTCTGCGATGAATTTTCAAGCGCGCATATCGGCAGCGAGATCGTCGCCCTGTATGACCGCCTGCTAATCACCGCGGCAGCATCGCAACGCGCGCGAGCGACAGCGTCATGACCGACATGTCTCTCGCATCAGGCATTGCACTGGCGGCGGCGATGGCGCTGTGCGCTGGCGTCATTGTCCTGCTGTTTCCGCTGTTGCGACGCTATGCGCTGGCGCGTCCGAACGCGCGCTCGTCGCATCGCATTCCGACGCCGCAGGGTGGCGGCATTGCCATCGTGGCCGCGACGCTGCTGGTCGTCGGCGCCGCCATCGCGATCACATCCGCGTTCGGATCGGTTTCGCGGGAGTTGGCCTCAGTCGCCGCCTGCACCGCGATTCTGGCCGTGATCGGCGCGGTCGACGACATAAGACCGCTTGAGGCGATGCCACGACTCCTCCTGCAAGCACTGATCGTGATGGCGCTTGTCACAGTGCTGCCCGCCACGCTGCGGGTCGTACCGTTTCTGCCATGGTGGGTCGAACGTGCCCTGATGGTGCTGGCGCTGGTGTGGCTCGTCAATCTCACCAACTTCATGGACGGAATCGACTGGATCACCGTGGCCGAGGTTGTTCCGGTCACGGCTGCGCTCGGCGTGTTTGGTCTGCTCGGCGCGCTACCCGGCGATGCGACGCTGATCGCGTTCGCTCTTTGCGGCGCGACGCTCGGCTTCGCGCCCTTCAATCGTCCGCCCGCGCGACTGTTCATGGGCGACGTCGGCAGTCTGCCGATCGGCCTGCTGCTCGGCTGGCTTCTGATCCATCTCGCCGAACATCACTTCGCCGCCGCGCTGCTGCTGCCGCTCTATTATCTCGCCGACGCCACGATCACGCTACTGCGGCGCTGGCGGAACAGCGAGGCGCTGATGACCTCGCACCGCTCGCATTTCTATCAGCGCGCGCTCGACGGCGGGATGCCGGTGATGGTGATCGTCGGGTGGGTGTTCGTCCTGAACTTGGCCCTGGCGGGGCTGGCGCTCACCGCATGGTGGGCGCCCATCGCGAGTGCGCCCGCAATACTCTGCGGCATCGCGCTCGTTGGTTACACGCTCGTTCGCTTTGAACGTTATGCCTGCCTTGCGGCACGGACAAATCAAGCGCAGAGAGATGAGTCCGCCGGCAGCCGATGAGGCTGGCGCCACGCCGAGCTCGGCGAATATCCAGGCTTTCTACTCCAACACCACAAATGCGCCCACCGTACTAAGCCTACTGCGGCGCAACTTATAACCTCTCTCCCTGATCGCTTCAAAGAAAGCCGTCGCCTCTCCCGGAAAACGACGATCCGCGAATTCGTCAAATACAATAATCGAATTGGAGGCCATTCTCGGCAGGCAAGCATCCAGAACCACTTTGGTCGGATCGTATATGTCCATATCCAGATACAAGAGCGCGATCGCCTCACCGCTATTCTTCGACAAAAACTCCGGAACAGTCCGCCGCGCATCGCCCTCCACCAATTCAAATTTCCGGATGTGGGAAAGCGGCGCCAACCCCTCATGAGCTTGAAGAAGAGCGGTCAACGATTCGCAATAACCCTCCGTGACGGAGAATTGCCCGTCACGCACCGAGACAGCGCCTTCGTCTTTCGCGCCTGTACCGGCCAGACCAGCGAAAGTATCGAAACCTATGATACGCCGACTGTAATTATAGGGCTCGAAAATACCGCGTAGCGACGTAAAGGTGACGAGATCGCCGCCCCACCGGACGCCGCATTGAACGATGCTACCCGGCGTTTCCAAAATGAGTTGATAGAGTTCGTTCAAAAATAGAAGGCGCGAAAACGTTTGCCGTTTCAGAAATAGATGAACGTGATCTATCCGCTCGTCTGGAGGCACCGGCGCTTTGTCAAATATATCCCGGATCTGGGTCAAAGCCGCCTTCTCGACGCCTGAGGCTGCACCGAGTTCAATCTTGCTTTCAGTTGTTTGCATATCCGACCCTGATTTCTGAGACCGCCGCTCGACATACGGCGCCGATGATGCAGATGAATGTTATTGCGGTTTGCCGCACGCCAGAAGCGTCCAGGTATTGGGCGCGGCATCAGCCTGTTTAGGCAGATCGTTCGTGTCGAGGCGTGCCAGCGTGAAACGCGTTGCCGGAGCTACCTCAGCGATCTTGGCTACACTGGTGAAAGCGGCCTTGAAGCCGTTTTCCCTTAGAATTTCAATCGTGCGCTCGTCATAATCGCCATAAGGATAGCAACAGGTGAAATAGTTCGGGTTCGCGCCCACCGCCGTCAACAGACGCAACGAGCCGACGATATCATTTCGCTGCGCCTCGGCAGACAGCCGACTGAGCCAGTGATGTGCCTCGCCGTGAGATCCCACGTGCATGCCTGCTGACACCATGACCTTGAGCTGCTTTTCCGAGACATAAAGTTCCTCGGCAAACGCCGTGTCATCCGCAGTCACAGCTTTGGCAAACAGCGAAGCCACTAACTCGGAACGCAATCGCTGCGGCAATGCGTGTTGAAGCATCCGCTTCAGGTAAATGGTTGATGCAGAATCAAACCGATTGCCGACCCAATACTGTCGGCGATAATTCTCGACCGTATCCAATCCCCATTCAGCAGCTCTCTCCCGGCAAACTCCGTCGACCTGCGAGGCGAGTTCTTCGGAATCAAAGCCAGACGCCAGGATAAAATGGATTTTATGCACATCGAGTAGCCGCCGATCGAGCACGGCATTCGCCGGCGGAAAGAAGGCCCCCGTAAGACCTCGCTCCGCCAACACCGGAAATGCATAAGTGTAATGATCGATAAGACCGTCGTCGAAGGTCAGCAGCGCCGGATTGGGCGGCAGTTCGGCCTTCGAGACCATTGCATCGATCAGGTTTTCTACGCTGATAAGACTGTAGTGCTTCTGGACATAGCCAACCTGCCCCTCAAACTCAGCAATATCTAGCCCCTTGATCGATGGAAACCGCGTGCGCTCCAAGGGCCGGACGTAGTGATACATCAGAATTGTAAGCGACGGCATCATTTGTCTCGTTGAGTCTCACGAATATAAGGCAGCAAGACCTCCTCCGGCGACGCCGCCGCCACTTTCAGGAAACTTTGCGTCTGACGTGTCGCTATGCGCGGCAGGCGGGCAATCTGTATCGACAGATTCGTGTATTTTCGCTGCAGTTTCATGCAAAGCATTTCGCCCAACCGCTTCGCGACAGCGTATTCGAGAAGGTCGGGGTTTTTTTCGTCGATCGCGGAGGAGGATGGATAAAAAATTGAAAGCTTCTCATTGCCGCCCGCAGCTTTTGCTGCGCGGACGAGATTATAAAATCCGTCAACATAAACCCGAATAAACTGGTGAGCATCCGACGATTGATAGTCTTCCAGACGGCGACGAAAAATCCGGGGCGAAGCAAAATAATATATCTCCCGGATAATGAAGCCCCGGCGCGTGATGATGTCGAAATCCTGCTCGGTGTTTTCGGCGTCGAATTGCAGCAGTTCACATCGACGCCCCATTGCCTCGATCCGATCGGCAATGGCTTGCGCCTCGACCGCGGACCGGCGGTAAGTGATGATCGGGTCTGCTCCGCCCGCTGCCAGCAACAGCGCGGTTGCCTTGCCCAGCCCGCTGGATCCGCCAACGATCAAAGGCCGCTGGCCGGCGAACTCTCCGGGATCGACCTTGCCGGCAAAATCGCTTCCAGTGTCCGGCAGTGGCGGCTCGACATGAGCGATAACCTCGCCTTTTATTCCGTACCCCGCGACTTGCATCGTTATCTGGCTAAATCGGGGATCGAAACGAGAAACCTGATAGGAAAGACGCGCGCCCGTCTCCTCCTCCGCTAACGCGACGGAAAACCCGGAGAACATTCCCCCGATTCCGGGGCATTCCATGCCAACAAGCGTGGACAACGACGCCAAACCTTGGAGCGCAGACGCACCCAGGGCCCCTGAAGCGATCGGAAACTCCGTCGCCAGCGTCGCGCTCCCGTCTGGAAGCCGTACATTTCCACGTCTATCGAGCCAAAATGACTTCCCGGTCTGACGTTGGGCAGGCAAAGAGTGGCCGAACTCCCCCTCAATGCCACTCATTTTCGCTCTTATGACCATCTCGCCACGGATGGACGCCGTCAGAACAAGGCCATCAAAATGAGCCGTGAGGTTGTCACCGACGAGGACTGGCTTGATGAAAGCGACACTAAGCGCGCGGATGCGGTCTTGCTTGAATGTCGCATCGATAGCCCAGAGCAAGGCATGGATACCGTGGATAACAACTTGCCCGGGATACCGCGCCGCTGCCCAGTCGGGATCAATATGTAGCGGGTTTACATCCCCCGACAGTCGCGCGAAGCGCAACTGATCATCCATCTTGAAAATGCGTGACGTACTCACGGCTTCATCCCGGCTGCCGATTAAGAGGCAGGCTGTTCGGGCGATCTTGATCGGCGTCACCCTTGCAAATGACCATGCGGCCGGCATGGCCTTTTAGCGCGTAGGTTAGCTCAACATTCCGCTCCTCGAACGGCTCAAAATGGCCCGGCAACACCAAGCCGGGAACATCGCTTTGGCGAGACAGACCCGCCGCTTCCAGTTCCGCGTCAAGGCCTGTGCAGTAAAAATCGAGATACTCCGCGCCGGATTGCCGCAGCAATTTCGGGAATACCTTAGCGACGCTGGCCATCACCTCGGGTGCTCCCAGAAAATCCACGATGCGAATGGCGCATCTGCCGGCGTGCTCACAACGACGCGTGATGAGAACGGCGGCCGCGCCCCGGTCTTGAACAAGCAACGCTTGATATCGATAGAACGGGTGCCGGAGATATCGCTGATAAAAATATTGCGGGCTTTTCTTGGGAACTACAGAATACGCCGAGAGCGCCAGATTATCGACAGCGGGAATGAAGTCATCCGGATCTATAAAAGAAAATGTCGCAGTGTTCAGGCCCTCTCCACGGCGCGCGGGAAATTGATCGGGAACGGTCACCAACTGAAATGAATCGAGATCGTCGTTCAGCAGAAAATAGCGCGAGAGCACGCCGGTTTGATATCCAAACAGCTCGTATATGGCTCGGGTGGACGGATTAAGCCCCACCGTTCCAATCCACGCATGCGGCTGCCGTGCCGTCAGCGAGCGCAGCAAGTGAACGCCAAGTCCGCGCGCGTGATCCGTACGCACCTTCCAGGTCGTCAACCAAATCGCGTTATTTGACAGCGCGGGATCGTACCGATTGGTCGGAATGAACCCGAGCATGCCTACGATCTCTTTTGCCGACACGGCAATCAGGAAATTGTAACGCTGTTCAAGCTCATCGCGATGCTGCCAATCGAGCAATTCCTTGCTATTGCCCAGAATATGACTCTCCGACCAATGATCACGAAAAAACGCCATCAATTGGTCAGCTTGATCTAAACCACAATACTGTATCGCAACCGACACGGCGACCTAATCGACCTTGATGTTAACGCAATCAGGTTTCGGGTAGATCGCCCCTGAATTCCATTGGAACACGTTTGGCTCGACCTCGCTGAAGCCGCAGTGGCGCCAGAAATCCAGGCAAGGCCCGTTGCGCCGAGTGGGAATAGCACGGGCAACGATCTCGTTCGCTCGAGTCGTGCGCGCCGCATTCGATGCCAGGTAGATCATCGTGTTCTCTACTTTGCGCCCCATGGCCCGACAACTCAGCACGAAATCGACGATCGACAGCGATTGCCCTTGACTTTCCCAACTGACAACCCCGGTGAGCCCCAAATCTCCAAAGCGATCGGCCACCGAAAGCGCATATATCTCACGCCCGGCTTTCGCCGCGATCCAATCATTCAGTTCCTTTTCCACCAGACGACGACCAGCAAGATTCATCTGGTTTGTTTTGTTGAGAAGTTGAACGACGCGTTTGATGTTTGAACCTTTGACCGGGGCGACCGCTACACGGATATCCAGCGAATCCAGCCATTCTTCTACCGAGGAGAATTTAACCGCGTCCTGCTTACGGTTTCGCTCTTGCACATACATCTGCGTGCGGGCGCGATCTTCTGCAGTGATGGAAAGCTGATCGAAACAGTCCAGAAGACGGAGCGCTTCCGCATATTTGGTAGGCGATTTCGGCCATTCCGGAACAAACACATCGGGCAGCGCCTCACGGACGCGCCCCCGTTCGGCCGGATTGTCATCGATAAAAATAAATGACTGCAGCCCAAGATTAAGCTCTTGCGCAAGCTCCACAATGTTCCGTGCCTTGTCGTTCCAATTGATTCTCCAGCCGGCAATATCCTCTCTGCGCAAAACCATTCCCGGATGGTTGTCGATCGCCGTCAATGCAGTCGCTTCGTCGTTCTTGCTGACCAGTACCACCTGTACGCCACGTCGCGTCAGCCTCTTGAGAGCTTTTTGAAATTCGACGTAAGCCTCGCCGAGGTGGTCGTGCCCACCAAGATTCAAATTTTCCCAACCGTCGTCGCCGACCACGCCACCCCACAGCGTATTGTCGAGATCGACGGCGATGACTTTCCGGCTTAGTCCGAGATTTGCGCGAACGGCAGCCTTGATATCGCGCGCAGCGGCCTGGAATACCCCTTCCGTGAAAGGGGTCTTCATCGCGAACCAATATTTCGGATCACGAGCATCCGGCTGCGCCGCTTCGATCCATCGGTCCACGTCGAGCAGATAAATATTGCTTGTCGAGCGAACGGCATCGGCCAGCAGCACATTCATCTTCGCCAAGAGATACGCGTGGCCGTCTTGGCTCCAGTCCAACATACCGAGTCCGCGCTCTCTCGCGGACCGCACCCAGTTCGCCACGAACAGCACCTTGTACTGTCCGGCAGCACGCCTGAGTTGCTCGGCAAAATCAGCGACTTCAGCGAAGAGATCCGCACTGTCGATTCTTTCGCCTTCAAGAACTCTTGAGAAGCTTGAAAGGACGCCCTCTGGGCGCGTCCACACCAAACCAAAACTTTCGGGCGTGACCGCCGTTTGCCGGTTCAGCGACTGAATAACCTGCCCATATGGCGCGACCACGGGGCTGCATTCGGGCAACGAGCTTTCTGCCTTCAGGTACCGGCCCAGCAGCTCGATGTTGAAGTCCGAAACGAGGTGGATTTCCATCAGGAGGAAACACTATCCAGGATGAGGTCAACAATAGCGGATGGAGTTCCATACAATGCCCCCCCTTCAGCGGCGACCAAATTGGTGAGCAAGTCGACCTGTATACCGAACCGGCTCTCGACATTGCGTTCGATGGATAAAGCCAGGGTCGTCATTGCGAGGGAATCGAGCATTCCGTTCTGTTCGAACAATTCAACATCCAGCGTCTTTGGCAATTGATTCGTCGGACCGCGAAGCTCATTCACGGCGTCTATTGCTTGGAAGACCAGTTCAGTCACCGACTTGCGATCAGGCACCATTATCGCGATCTCTTTTGTTCAATACTTGGGGGAAGAAATATAGACAACGCCTGCATTTTAACATTGGACTGGTCGGCATACCCAGTTTCGCGGCTCCCCGGTGCTTTTACTTTCCGCCAGGCCGGAAAAAAAGCCAGGCTGGGGAATCCCGCGCAAGACTGCCATGATTTATTGCACTCTGGAAGTCTTTGAAAACCCATAGAAAATTGCTCCAGCATTGCGGTATAAAAGGCGTTCCGTTTTTAGACTGACTTCATCCGCTTTCCGTACAGCGACAACCGGCGAACCCCTGGCTTTTGCTGCCAGAGCCACGGGAAAAAACCTCATCACGTCGACGCTGTACGGACCTGAACAGACCGGGTACTTGACGTGCACAATCCCTGGTGTCCGGTTGCAGGCATCAATGCGGGGTCGAACGTCACTGCGGCGCTGGCGTAGGCAATGTGGGGCTGGCAGGATTAGCCTTCGCCACGTGGTTGGCACCTGCCGTCAGCGTGCCCGCCGTTCTCTGTGGCGCCGCACTGGTTGGTTATGTTCCCTTCAGCTTCGAACGCTACGCCGGCTCTGTGGCGCGCAGGCGCGAAAAACTCCGTCGATTGATGCGCCGGCGTAGAGTACCGAAGTGGCTGCGCGATGCCCGCACCGACAATCAGCCAAAAGGTTCGCTGATACAGCATGTCAGCCGGCCCCGACATCACCACCATGACGACGAAACACATGAGGACGAGCGCCAGACCTGAGTCCGTCTTTGCGCCTCGCCACGATCGATACAACGCCGCGACGGCCGGCACCGCGAACGCCAGACAACCGACAATCCCGAGTTCGGCTAGCAACCACAGCAGCGTCGAATGAATGACGAGCGGAATGCGTCCACTCGACAGAATATTGAGATCGCGAAACGCTCCAAGCCCCGCGCCAAAGAGCGGATGCTGGATAAAGAGCTCCCACCCCTTCCATAAAGTCAGCAAACGCTCGTTGGTCGACACGCCGGTTGGAACAACATTGGTGGCGAAGATCGATTCCGCACCGGACATTGTGAGGACCGTGGAAACAGTCATTGTCATGGCGACGAACGCCGCTGCTCCGCAAAGCGCCGCGAGGCCATCGCGCCACTTCAAAACCCCGATGGATATCGCGATTGCAAAAACCGATCCGAGCGTGATCCAGCCCGAACGAGATCCGCAAAACCAGAGGCCTGCGAACAGGAGCCCCAGAACAGCAGATCTCGTCGCCCCGCGTAAGAAAACGATGGCGCCGGCAACCGCAATCAGCAACTGAAAAGCAAAAAAATTCCTGTTCTGTGCGAAGCCGCTGATCGCCGAGGCATTCGGAAGATAATCGGTAATTTTGAACTCCAGGACGCCAAGCACAATCAACGCCAGCTCAATGACAACAACACCAACGCAAGCGCCGATATAGCTCAAGACCACTATTTTGAGAGCTTCACATCCGCCAGACAAAGTCGCAAAGGCACCGGTCAAGGCGAACGCCAGCAACACAAACCATCCGGCAAAGCGATTGATCAGAGCCCAGTCTGTCCAACCAAAACGGTAAGCACCGAGCAACAGCGATCCACCGAGGCACAGGGTCGCGATCATCCCCCCCGCATTGACAAGGGGAGCCTTCCATCGCGGCCAGTGACGAGCTTGAAGAGCGATGAAGATAAAAAGCGCGCCTCCCAACATCGCGACGGGGTCTGCGAGATTCACATTGAGCAGGCCGCTTCCGAGCGGGACATAAATCTGGAAAAGCACAAAAACCGACGCCACCAGCGGAAGGCACCAGCCGAGCAGTATCATGTAGTCGAATGAATGCCCGGTCTGAATCGCGACGGTGACGGGCTCTCGCCGATCGAACATCAATGCGAGCGCAAACATCAGGGCCATGGCGAGGAGGGAGCCGACTCCGATCACCACAGCGGTCGTCAAGGCGGCCGATCCAGCGATCCCGACAGCCCCCAATGCAAAGACTGCGCTGAGCTCGCGCACCCCCCAGCCCGCCAGACTGATCGGAACGCTTGCCGCGAACATCACGATTGCTGATGCCGCCACCAGATCGACGATGCTGGTATCCGGCGACAACTGATGCGCCACGCTCACATAAGCGAGCATCATCGCAGCCTGCACCACCAGCGTGAGCAGCGATAGCCGCAGAAACGCGCCCACAAACCGTCGCGACAACACCGGTGTCGCTGTCTTGACGAGGATACGGCCATAACCAAGGAGAGCCGCCCCGAGCGCTGCCGCAACAACACCGGCAACGACCTTGATCAGGTTGGTGCCGCCTGCAGCCGGATCAAGGTAGATGTAACCAAACACATACAGCGCGCCGAACACAGCAGTGATCGCCGATATCAGTGCGGCAAGAGCGCGCTCATACAGCGTACTGACGACGACGGCAGCGAACGGCACCGACGCATGGCGCATGACGTAGCCGCGGGCGGCAAGCTGGCCGGCAATTTGGAAAAACAAGGCGCCGGCAAGATTGCCGGCACTGACCGCCGAAATCGCCTGCGGTATGCTGATCCGGAATCCGGTGTCGCTGGCGATCATCCGAAAACGGACGGCAGCCAGCATGGCGTTGGCAAGCAGGCTCAGAATGGCAACGACGATTCCGAACAGCGAGAGCCGGCCCAAATCTGCCAAAATATTCTGGAGGTCAAAGTTGGTGCTGACATAGAAGACCGCAGCCAGAAGCAGTGCTACAGAAACAATCGCTTGAACAGGAGCTGTTTTCATTTCAACCGCGCTGTTCGCTCGTCATAAATGAATTAACAAAGAGATTCGTGCCCCAGACACAATCACTTATTATTCAGGGGGTGGAGCGCCGTTTCGCACACGCCTATGACTTTGTCCGCGGAAAGTTCCATGAGGCAGGCGCTGTCGCTCTCCAGCCGCCGCTCGCAGCCTTCGAGCTGACAAGGCGTACAGGGCAGCGCGTTCTGCACCAGAATGACATTGCCGCGGCGCTGCGCGTCTACCACATCCTGCCAGGGTTCCGATAAGCCCTGCTGCGGCCAAGGGCCCCACAGTCGCGGATCGGTCGGGCCGAACAATGCGACCGTGGGGCAACCGGTTGCCGCCGCAAGATGGGTCACCGAGGTGTCGGGACCCACATAGAGCGCCGCGCCCGCGAGCAGCGCGGTGAGTTGCGGCCAACTCAACCGGCCCTCAAGGCGCCGCACGCCCGGAACGGCATGTCCGCCCTGCCCCCAGATCTCATCGAGATAGCGCCGCTCCGCGTCGCCCGGTCCGCCGCTGGCGATCACTGTCAGGCCGCGCGCCACCAATGCCGCCGCTAGCGCGCGCCAGCCGTCGCGCGTCCATTGCTTGTAGCGGAAGAACGGCGCGGCGTGGATCACCGCATACCGGCCACCGATCACGAATTCTGAGAGCAATTCCGTGCGTGGCGGCACGACTTGCGGCACACGCGGAATGCCGAGGGCATCACAAAACCGCAACATCTCCTCGACCCGATGCACGCCCGGTTCATGAACAACAGCGCGGTCGAGCCAGCGTTGCTTGAAACGGCCCTTGCGCTCTCCCTCCACCAGCGCAACGCGCGTGCGGCCCGCCACCATCGCATAGAAGGTCGGCCGGTCACCGGCCTGCGTCGACACCGCAAGCGCGTAGCGGCGGAACAGGGCGCGCAGCAGCGACAGGCTTTCGCCAAGGCCGGGCTTCGGCGGGATTGCGATCACATGGTCGATATCGGGATTACCGGAGAGGATCGGCGCGGTATCGGCAAACACCAGCACGTCGATGGTCGCGCTCGGCCAGGCCTTGCGCATGCTGCGAATGAGCGGCGTCGTCAGCAACACGTCACCGAGCCGGCGCAGCGCAATGACGATGATGCGGGATTGGCGCGGCAGATAGAGCGGCGTCATGATACCGCTCCGCGATCACGTTCGCGCTGCTTCAGCACGGCACCGCCGGCGATGCCGACGCCGATCACGTAGGTCCAGCCTTGCGTGAAATCGAACAGATGCGAATTGAACAGCGAACCGACGACGTTCTGGATAACGGCCAGTAATCCGACCCAGGCGGCGAGGCCCGGTCCGCAAAACAACAGCGCATGCGCGACCCACATTGCCCATAGCAGCACAACCCCGACAATGCCGAGCTGGATCGCCACAGCAAAAGTCTGCTGATGCGGATTAGGCGTGATGGTCGCATATGGCCCCGTCTCGCCGACTGTTTGCAGCCGGAATTGCTCCGGGATCGAACCGGTGCCATGACCGATCACCGGCGCGGTGGCGATGCTCTCCAGCGACTTCTTCCAGAACTCGAGGCGCTCGCCGGAAGAACTCGCCCTGTTTCCTTGCCGATAGACATCGATCTCGGTGCGCAACTGGATCGTGCGCTCGCGCAAATAGGGCGATGCCGTCCACAGTCCGGCCGCGATCACGCAGGCGACGGCGAGTGATAACGCGGCGATCGCCGGCCGGCGCATCCGGATCAGGAGCGCGAGCAGCAACACCGACGCGACGACGAGCGGCGTGCGCGCGGTCCCGGCAAAGACAATGTTGTGCAGAAACCATGCAGCGAGGGCGACGGCGGCCACCGCCTGCCAGTGCCGGCCGCGCCGCCACGCGACCGCTGCAAGCGGAAGCAGGATGAAAATGCAGGCGACAAACTCTCCGCTCTGCGTCGCGTTATTCTTGAACGGTGCCGGGAACGTGAACATGTCGCGCCAGTAGAGCGACGGCATGGCGTAGAATAATGTCGACAGCGCCAGCACTACCGCACAGGCGCCGAGATAGACCCATAGCGCCAGAAGTGCCCGGTCCGATCTCCTGAACTGCAGAATGAGCAACGGGATCGCCGCGAGCTTGAGAAACGAATCGAGTCCCTTCCAGCGCTCGATCCACGCCACATCGGCCCACAACATTCCGACGATGCCAAGCACAACGAAAGCGAACGGCAGCCACAGCGCCGCATGCGCACGCACCACGCCGACATCGCCGCGTCGCAGCGTCGCGATAATACTGATCAGCCAGGCCACAGCGAGAATTGCCGTCGCCGATGTCGACAGCGACACCGACGCGACCAGCGCCAGCGCAAGACTGTCAGCGACTAGCGCCTGCCGCGCGGCGAAGCGCGGATGTGTCACGGCAAAGATCATGCTTTTCCCTGCAACGCCGATGCCTGCAATGCCGAGAGGCCGCGACGCGCACGGATCGCGTCGGCGCCGATCACGGCGTTGAGCCGCGTGTCGTTGTCCGGCAGCGCCGCGCGATCGAATTCCTTGTGATGGAGATGCAGCACGCCGGTCGCGAAGGTGCCGTCCTTGCGCGCGACACCGGCCCGCAACAGCCGCACCACGAGATCGGAATCCTCGCGGCCCCAGCCCTGATAGTCGGCATCGAAACCGTCGACGCGAACAAGATCGTCACGCCAGATCGCCAGATTGCAGGAACGCACGCCGGTCCATTTGCTCTTGCGCCATAGGCGCGCGGGGCCGAGCGGCAGCGTCAGCAATGCGGCGAGCCGGTTGATGCCGCCGGTCAGCCGCACGCCAAGCCACCGCGGCAGCGACCAGCGCTCGACAGGCAGTCGTTCGGCCAGCACCTTCTTCGTCATGGCGTCGGACAGCAGCACACGGTTGCCCGCGACGAAATGCCCGGCCTCCGCCAGCGCACGATGCCGCGCGACGAACCCCGGCCGAGCGAGGCAATCGCCATCGAGAAAGATGACATAGGAACCGCGTGCCAGCAGCACCGCGCGGTTGCGGATCTCGGCGGCACGGAAGCCCCGATCCTCGTGCCAGACATGTTCCAGCCGCCGCCCCACCCGGCCCTTCCAGGTCTCGACCAAAAGCGCGGTCGACGACCGCGAGCCATCGTCGGCGACGATCACCTCGAAGTCCGGATCGGCCTGACCGGCGAGCGAACGCAACACCGCCGCGAGCGCGTCGTCGCGGTTGTAGGTCGTCACGATCACGGAGATCAATTCACGCACGATATCTCGGAGGCGTTTTGCGGGTCCAACACGGTATTTACACAAACTTCAGGAGGCTTGCTGCCCTAGGATAGTTCGGTGTCCCCTGGCAAATTCCCGTTAAACCCGCTGCGAATCGAACGCCGTTCCCGCCGATTTCTCGTCCAAGCCGGAGGACGCCCGGGACAGCCGGATGTGGCACCCTCAAATTCCCGGCTTTACAGCCCAACGCGCCCGAAGGATATATCCCGCAGATTGCGCTTATGCGGCTAGCTCACCCCGTGCCCCCCTCATCCCGATTTCGTACCCACACCATGAGCTACCGTCTTTTCGGCTTTCTCCGATTTGTTCTGGCGATGATGGTCGCCGTCAATCATGCGGCTCCGACATTCGGCTTCAGTAATGCGATCGCCCTGTTTCCGTGGGGCGGCATCGCTGTCACGTGCTTTTTCGTCCTGTCCGGATTCATTATCGCAGAGGCGATCGGCACCTACTATCTGAACCGACCGTTCGCTTACCTGTTCAATCGAATGTTGCGCATCCTGCCGCCGTATTGGCTCGCGCTGCTCGTTTCGATCGTCACCCATGTCGTATTGAGCCAGAGCGGCTCGCTGTCGATTTACAACCAACATCCGACCGCGATTTTTTCGCTACAAAACATCGTTGCGAACATCACGGCCGTGCTTCCGTTCCAGGGCGCCATCGGCGTTTTTCACCTGATTACGTTCTACGGCTTCGTGAGCTACTATTGGGCCATCCTGATTGAAGTCGATTTCTATCTCGTCGCATTTTTGATCGTCCTGATCGGCGGCTTCTTCAAATCCAAATTCACACCGTTTGTCGTGCTCTGCATCGCAGCTTTTTTGGCGCTCCATCTCGTTAACGAATATATCCGGCCGATCCGTTCGGAATTGCATTACATCCCTTATTTCACGCTTGGTGTTTGCATCTATGGGTGGCGGACGGGCCGCAGGCTGGCAGGCTTCGGGATCGTGTTGAGCGCACTTGCCGCTGCACCAGCATTCGCGTTCAACATTGATGAAATAGCCTCGGTCGCCGGGCCCGGCGATCATCGCGATCTCAACGCCATCATGGCGGTCGGAGGTCTGGCGCTTTTCTGTATCGCGATCTTCCTGCTCAGCAACACCAAAGCGACCGGCCCCCTGCGGGCGATTGACCGCTGGTTTGGCGATCTATCTTATCCAATCTACCTCAACCACTATATTGTGCTCACAACGCTGTTCTCGCTGGGAGCCACATCGTGGCCCGCGCTACTTATATTCATCGCCGGATCGCTTGCTCTCGCCTGGAGCGCCGCGGTCGCCGTGGAGATACCTCTCCGGCATGTGCGCGACTTAATTCGCGGCCATTCGCTTTAAAGTGAGTATGAGTGGCGCTAGGCTCAACGTGCTCAAGCACCGATTTTTCGATGCCTGCACATCACCGTCTATTTTTCAGACTTTAAGAACGGCGCTTTGTCGCTAAATCTGGGTTTGCCAGAATCCAATCATGATGGCCAATGGCTTGGTCTCACGATTGCTTCTTACTTTTTTCCAGACGGACCCCTTCGCCACGGTCACCCTCCGCATCGATGAATGAAACCCCCGCGTCCTGCAGACAGACTTCGATCTTCACCGCAGTCGACACCTGAGCCATCAGCGGGCCGGAGCCACGCTCCAGGCGCTGAATCGTGGCGAGGCCGATCTTGGCCTTTTTCGCCAAATCTTCCTGTTTCCACCCGAGAAGGGCCCGGGCGGCCCGGACTTGTTGCGCGGTCAACATAGGAACCGAGTGTTCCT
>JAEWJH010000079.1 GCA_023386635.1 Pseudomonadota bacterium | reverse complement strand
TCGTCATTCCGGACGCAGCGGAGCTGCGATCCGGAATCCAGTGCCAGGGCGATCTTTGCTGAACTGGATCGGGTTCGCGCTTTTCAGCGCGCCCGGAATGACGGCGTTCCCGCGCATCAGAGCAACTGCCCGCCGAGCAGCACGAGACCCGACGCCAGCAGCAGCACCAGCACGACGCGGCGGAAGCCGGCATCGTCGAGCTTGCCGTAGAGCAGCAGGCCGACCCAGGCGCCGAAGATCAGCACCGGCAGGCCCATGGCATAATAGGTTGCGACAGTGATGGTGATCTCGCCCGCCATGGCCAGCGAGATCGCGGTGAGCAGATAAGCGGCGATGATCACCGGATGGAATACGGCGCGCTGCTCGTCCTTGCTCCAGCCGCGCATCGAGCACCACATGGTAATTACCGGGCCGACCAGTCCGGTCATGCCGCCGACCAGCCCGTTGAGGAAGCCGATCAGCGTGTCGATTGCGAAGTTGCTGCGCACCGGCTTCAGGTTCGGCCGCGCGAGGCCGTAGGTGCTGTAAAGCACCAGCAGGGTGCCGACGCCGAGGCGCACCTGACCCGGCGTCAGGTTCGACAGCAGCATGACGCTGAGCGGCACGCCGAACAGGCCGCCGAGCATGAACGGCATCACGCGGCGCCAGACCAGCGCATGGCGCAGCCGCCACAGCCAGTAGCTCTGCATCGGCAGGCCGTAGAACACGATCAGCGCCGCGACCTGCGCTGGCGTCAGGATGTGCAGCCACACGCCGGCGGCGACGAGGCCGAGTGCAAAGCCGGACAGTCCGGTCGCCACCGCACCGGCAAAGGTCGCCAACAGAAACAGGCCGACGGTGGTGAGATCCATGGACGGTCTGTGGTTACCGCAGCCGGTTGCAGGCTGCAATCTCCACAGCGCATGGGGGCAATCTCCTGCCGTGCCTCGTCACGGTCGGCGCGGCCGGATAGTCTGCCGGGCAATGGTGATGTTCTCCCGGGCGACAGTCTCCTGCGGTTTTGACGGTGCGGCCGGCGTGCGGGCTGGCGCGTGAGCGACGCGGCGACCTTGCGCGGCAGCAGGCTGAAAGGAATCGCGCTGATCTGCGTGACCTTCCTGATGTTCGGCTGTCTCGATTCGACCGCCAAATATCTCAACCAGTTCATGGACCCGCTGCAGACGATCTGGGCGCGTTATGTGTCCGGCTTCCTGCTGGCCTTCATTCTGTCCAATCCGTTCGCGCGCCCCGGTTTGTTGCGCACGCGGCGGCCCGGTCTGCAGATCGTGCGCTCGATGCTGATGCTCGGCTCGACCGGGTTCAATTTCTACGCGGTCAAATACCTGCAACTCGACCAGACCACGGCGATCAGCTTCGCCACGCCGTTCCTGGTGGCGGTGCTGTCCGGTCCGATCCTCGGCGAATGGGTCGGATGGCGGCGTTGGGTGGCAATCAGCATCGGCTTTAGCGGCGTGCTGCTGGTGGCGCGGCCGGGCTTCGGCGGCATCCATCCGGCGGCGCTGTTATCGGTCGCGGCCGTGTTCTGCTACGGCTTCTATTTCATCACCACGCGGATCGTGTCGCGCTCGGATTCGAGCGAGACGACGCTGTTCTATTCCAACATCGTCGGCGTCGTGGTGATGAGCTGCCTCGCGCCGTTCGTCTGGACCATGCCGCAGAGCTGGCACCTGTTCGCCCTGATGATCGCGATCGGCGCATTCGGCACCGTCGGACA
Organism: Pseudomonadota bacterium; assembly: GCA_023386635.1. Taxonomy (GTDB): domain Bacteria; phylum Pseudomonadota; class Alphaproteobacteria; order Rhizobiales; family Xanthobacteraceae; genus Pseudolabrys. The sequence goes on along the minus strand of JAEWJH010000079.1, from coordinate 30,553 downwards.
CTATCTGCTGATCATCGCGCACCGGATGGCGCCGCCATCGGTGCTGGCGCCGTTCATGTATTCGCAGCTCATCTGGGTGATCGCCATCGGCTACATGGTGTTCGACGATATTCCCTCCGGCTGGACGCTGACCGGCGCGGCTGTCGTGATCGCTTCCGGCCTTTATCTCCTGCATCGCGAGCGGGTGCAGGGCAAGCCGGTTCCCTCGGTGGTGCCACCGGAGTAGCGGCGCGAGTTGCCGCGGCTTGCGCGGCGGCGCTATGTTGGCGGAATTGGACACAGGATCCCGCATGGCCCGCGCTCGTTTGGCTTTCGCTGACATCACACGATACGCCGCCGTGGTTGCTGCACTTGCCGCGCTCTCGGTGATGGCGGCGCCGGCGTCAGCTTACGATTTCGAGCCGGCCAAGCCGTTGAATATGTCGGAGGTCGATCCGGCCATGCTGACCGATCTCTATGGCGCGTGGGAAATCCGCGATGCCGCCGGCAAGCGCCGCTGCCGGGTAACGCTGCTCAAGGACGCGGGCATCGGCGGGTTTCAGATCGACGTCGCGCCGAATTGTACCAGGGCGTTTCCGGTGATGGGCGATATCGCCGCGTGGCGCGTCAACGAAGGCTGGTCGATCGATCTCGTCGATCCGCTGCGCAAGGTGAAGGTGCGGTTCGAAACGCCGGACGAGCGCTATGTCGCGTTCGGCGAGGCGCGCGACATCGCCGGCATGGATCGTTTCCTGAAATTGCCCGACCGCACGAAAAAGGGACGCTGAGATGCTGCGTCATGTCTTCATTCTCGGCGTGTTGGCGGCAGCCGCGATGCTGTCGTTCATCGCTGGGGCATCCGCGCAGGCCGCGCCACCCGACAGCGACGCCGCGCGTCTCGTCGGCGCGCCGTGGGAAATGGCCAATGCCGACCGCGACAAGGTCTGCGACGTGACGTTCAGGACGGACCGCGCGGCGCAGGGCTCCAAGGTCGAGTTCGATCCCAAATGCGGCAATCTGTTTCCACTGGTGAAGGATATCGTCGGCTGGAAGTTCGCGGAGAACGATCTCCTGCGGCTGGTCGACGGTAGCGGCAAGACGCTGATCGAATTCGGCGAGGTGGAGACCGGCGTGTTCGAGGCGCCGACGCCGGGCGTCGGCCTCTTGTTCCTGCAGGCGCCGGGCGGCGCGGTGACGGCATCGCGCCCCGCCGACGACATGTTCGGCGAATGGGTGTTCACCCGCGCCGGCAATCCGATCTGCAACGTCACGCTCGATGGCAACGCCAGCAACGGGCAGTATCCGGTGAAGCTGCGGCCGAACTGCGATCCGGCGATCGCGCAGCAGGGTTTCACCACCTGGACGATGGATCAGGGCGAACTGCTGCTGACGCCGTCGCGCGGCGCGCCGTGGCGGTTCGAGGAAGTGGATGCGGCGAATTTCCGCCGCATCCCCGCCGGTGGCGAGATCATGCTGTCGCGGCCGTAACGATCAGCTCTTGTTACGCTTCGGCCGGCGCACGGCGCGGATCTTGCCGCTCGGGCCGCCGCCGCAGAAGAAGCGGTCGCCTCCGTCCGACTCCAATCCCGAGACGAATGTGTCCGGCGGCATGGCGAGGCTGTCCAGCACCTCGCCGGTTTGCGGATCGATGCGCCGCAATTCGCTCTGCTCGTCTTCCCAGGTCGCGTGCCACAGCTCGTTGTCGACCCAGGTGACGCCGGTGACGAAACGGTTGGAGTCGATGGTGCGCAGCACCTTGCCGGTTTCCGGATCGATCTGACGGATCTTGCGCTCGCGATATTGCGCCACCCACAGTGTGCCCTCCGCCCAGGCGAGGCCGGAATCGCCGCCGTCGCCGGGCGCGGGAATGATGGAGAGGACGCGGCCGCTGTCGGGGTCGATCTTCTGGATCGTGTTCTCGGCGATCTGGAACAGATGCCGCCCGTCGAAGGCGGTGCCGGCATGGGCGGGAACGTCGATGCTGCGCCCGGTCTTGCCGCTCTCGGGATCGAGCGCATTAAGTTTGTCGCCGGTGGCGAACCAGACACGCTGACCGTCGAAGGTCAGGCCGTGCACCTTGTCGAGACCGGGGAAGGGACCGTATTCGCAAATGATCTGGGCTGATGATTTTGTCATGATCCGATCCTAGCCATCCGGCAGCGGCGCGGGGAGTAACAACGTCGTCGTGAAGCCGGCGATCGGCGGCATGGTCCAGCGGCGCGCGCGGCCGCGGCCGTGGGATTGCACCGTGCCGGCTTCGGCGAGCGTGTCGAGCGCGCGCTGCACCGTGCGCTGGCTGGTGTCGAGCGCGATCGCCAGCGCCGAACTCGACCACGCTTCACCATCGGCGAGCAGCGCCATCACATCAGCATCCGGGTCATCGACCGGCGGCGTCAGAACGGCCACCTTGCGATTGTGATGCGGCGTTAAAGCGAAGCCGTCCGGCGTTGCGCCGATGTCGGCCAGGGGACGCAGCGCCGCGCGCAACCGGCCGATCTCGACGCGCAACCGCGCGCGATGCGAGTCATCGGCGTCCTTGCCGCGGAAGGCGCGCGCGATCAGTGTCCGTCGCGACACGTCGCCCGGCCATGCTTCGGCGAGCGCTTTGGCGAGCGCGAACAGCACCGGACGGCGCGCCAGCGGCACGATGGTATGTCCGCCGCGCACGGTGCGGCGGCAGGCATCGACCACCAGCGCGCCGGAGGCCAATATTGTTTCGACCTCCGCGAGCCGGATCAGTGTGGTTTCACCGCCGGCGGTCAGGCGCGCCGCCGGTTCAGTCAATGCGCGCGACGCCGTTCGCACTTCGGCGATCAATTCGGGAATGCCGGCGTGACGCGCGGCGCGCTCTGCTCGGGCGAGCGCATCGCGCGCGGCTTCCGCGTGAATGCGCCGGATTGCGAGACCGGCGACCACCAGTTCGTAAACGGCGCGCGCCGCCGGCGGGAACGGTGACGGATCGAGTACAGCCAGCGCCTGTTCCGCATCGTCGAGACGGCCGATCAGAATGAGCCGCCGCGCCTGGAGGTTCCGCGCATGCGCGGCATTGAGCCAGTCGCCGCGCTGCTCCAGCGTCGCGCGCGCGGCTTCAAGCGACTTCGTCGGCCAGGCGAGATCGCGCGAGACCAGAGCGATCTCCGCTTCGGCGACGATGCAGCGCGCGCGGGCTACCGCTTCCTTGGCGCCGAAGCCCCGTGCGGCAAGCTTCAGCAACGCCGTCGCGCGCGCGAAATCGCCGAGCCGCGCCATGGCGATGCCGCGCAACGCGAGCGCCGGCGGATCGTCCCGCAAGGCAATGCGGTTCAGCGCGCCGAGCGGGTCGCCCGCCGCCAGCGCCAGCGCCGCCGCGGTGATCAGTGAGTCCATGCCGCTCCTGTCGCCCGGCGAAATCTCGTCACGTTTGTCACTCTCGGTTGCCGAATCCCGATCCTATTCTATCGGATGACAGGAAACGTTCGAGGTCCTGTCGGGAGCAGTCGCCATTATCGCACATCGCAACGATGCATTCTCGTGCCTGAGCCGCGGACTACGTTTCGCCGCCGCGCCGGCTTTCGCGGCTATGGCGGTTTTATCGGCTATGTCGGGCGAGGGATCGATCATGTGCATGCCGGAACCGTGGTCCGTGAATGGCATGACGACGATGTATGCGCTGATGAGCGTGTTTCATCTTGCGCCGTGGCTGAATCGATTGACCGCGCAGGCGTCATCCGAATCCCGACAGACTTGTCACTCCCGCGCACCGCCGGCGCACGACTAGTTTCCTCATCATGGAAAAGGAGAAAGCATCATGACTTCACATGCAACTGGAACCCGCAACGACTGGCTCGTGGCGCGCGTCGATCTCCTCGCCGCCGAAAAAGAACTCACGCGGCAAAGCGATGCGCTGGCGGAGCGGCGGCAGGCGCTGCCGTGGGTGCGGATCGACAAGACCTATCAATTCGATACCGACAACGGAAGGAAGTCGCTGGCGCAGCTGTTCAACGGCCGCTCGCAGTTGCTCGTGTATCACTTCAGTTCGGTCCCGATTACAAGGCGGGATGCCCATCCTGCTCGTCGATCGCCGACGGGTTCAACGGCATCGCGGTGCATCTGGAAAATCACGACGTGATGTTGTGGGCGGTATCGCGCGCGCCGCTCAACCGGCTGCAGGCCTACAAGCAGCGGCTCGGCTGGACGTTTCCATGGGCGTCATCGGGCGGCAGCGATTTCAACGCCGACTTCAATGTCTGGTTCTCCGAGGAGCAGCAGCGCCACGGCGATGTGGATTACAACTACCGCCGCGAACAGGCATTCAAATGGCGTCCGGATGTGCAGGGCGGCGGCGCTGCAGCCGAGAACCACATGGCCGCCACCTGCGGCGTCGATACGCCGACCTATCATCGCGACCGGCCGGGTCTCAGCGCCTTCGTGCTGGAGGATGGTGTCGTCTATCACACCTACTCGGCCTATGCGCGCGGTCTCGATGCGCTGTGGGGCGTCTATCCGTGGCTCGATCGTGCGCCCAAGGGCCGCAACGAAGCCGGCATCTGGTGGCGCCGCAACGACGAATACGGGAAGTAGCGAGGTTCAGATCAGCCGCAGTCCCTTCAGGCTGGCATGGCCGTCCTTGCCGACGATGATGTGGTCATGGACGGAAATGCCGAGCGGCTTGGCGATCTCGACGATGTTCTGCGTCATGACGATGTCGGCGCGGGACGGCGTGGGATCGCCGGAGGGGTGGTTGTGCACGAGGATGATGGCGGTGGCGGAGAGTTCGAGCGCGCGCTTCACCACCTCGCGCGGATAGACCGGCGTGTGGTCCACCGTTCCGGTCTGCTGCACCTCGTCGGCGATCAACTGGTTGCGCTTGTCGAGGAACAGCACGCGAAACTGTTCCTTCTCGGCAAATGCTTGCGCGGTGCGCACATAGTCGAGCACACTCGACCATGACGACAGCGCGGTGCGCTTCTTCACTTCGCCGCGCGCGATCCGCCCGGCCGCGGCCTCCACGATCTTGAATTCGGTGATGGCGGCCTCGCCGAGCCCGCGCATCTCGCGCAGCCGCTGCGCCGGGGCGGCGATCACTTCGGCGAAAGACCCGAAACGCGCGATCAACTCCTTGGCGAGTGGCTTGACGTCCCGCTGCGGGATCGCGCGGAATAGCACCAGCTCCAGCAGTTCGTAATCGCTGATGGCCTCGGCGCCGGCATCGCGGAACCGTCCACGCAAACGCTCGCGGTGGCCGTGATAATGCGGCGCCGCTTCCGCCAGTCCTGATGGACTGAGACCGGATGGGGCTTCGTCGTCGGTCGTGGAATTATCGCCGTCGGGCATGGGACGCATCATCGCTGCTCGTGACGAGCATGGCGGAAAGTCACCGCCATTGGCAATGCGCAAATCGGTGATCGCGGCCGCTGGTCACTCCGTGGCGCGCGGAAATGCGCGAACCCGGAATCCAGATGTGAAAAGACAGGGTGCGGCGGCTGGATTACGGGTCCCCGCCGTCGCGGCGTCCGGAATGACGACAGCGGGTTGTCGTTAAATCGCGTAGGGCGGCTTGTCGTAGCCCTTCGGCGAGAGGGTGAAGATCTCCACCCCGGTCTCGGTCACCGCCACGGTGTGCTCGAACTGCGCGGACAGCGAGCGGTCGCGCGTCACGGCGGTCCAGCCGTCAGACAACACCTTCACATGCGGGCGGCCGAGATTGATCATCGGCTCGACGGTGAAGAACATGCCGGGCTTGAGCACGACGCCTTCGCCGGGCCGGCCGACATGGACGATGTTCGGCTCGTCGTGGAAAAGCTGGCCGAGGCCGTGGCCGCAGAAGTCGCGCACCACGCTCATCTGCTGCGCCTCGACGAACACCTGGATCGCATGGCCGATGTCGCCGGTGGTGGCGCCGGGCTTGATCGCGGCGATGCCGAGCATCATCGACTCGTAGGTGATGTCGATCAGCCGCTCGGCGCGGCGCGGAATGTCGCCCACGGCATACATGCGGCTGGAATCGCCATGCCAGCCGTCGACGATCAGCGTCACGTCGATATTGACGATGTCGCCATCCTTCATCGGCTTTTCGTTGGGAATGCCGTGGCAGACGACGTGATTGAGCGAGGTGCAGGTCGATTTGCGGTAGCCGCGATAGTTCAGCGTCGCCGGGAGCGCGCCGTGGTCCATGGCGAATTCATGGACGAGCTGGTCGATCCGGTCGGTTGGCACGCCGGGCTTCACCTCCGGCACCAGCATGTCGAGACATTCGGCGGTCAGCCGCCCGGCCGCGCGCATTCCTGCGAACGCTTCGGGCCCGTGCAGTTTGATCTGGCCGGTTTTTCGGAGAGGGGCGACTGCCGCATCGACGTAATTCATCGGCCCCAATTTAAGGATAAGCGGCGCAAGCGCAAGTTTTGGCTGATATTCGGCGCAAAAAGCCCCGAAATCGGCGGTTTCAGCCGATAATCGGCACACTCTGCCCCGTCACGATCCCCTCATGGGTCAGGGTGCAGGTCAGGGCCAGCGCCTCGACGCCGCGGCTCTGCGCCCGGTCGAATGCCGCGCCATAGGCGGGGTCGATGTCGCGGGCGAGCGCCAAGCGCTGCGCCGAGCCGATCTGGATCACATAGAGCATCATCGCGCGGGCGCCGGCTTCCACCATGTCGCCCAGTTCGGCCAGATGGCGCGCGCCGCGGGCGGTGACGCTGTCGGGAAATTCCGCGAGGCCCGGCGTGCGCATCAGATGCACGTTCTTGATCTCGAGGTAGCAGGGCGGCAGGCCGTCGCCTTCCAGCAGGAAGTCGACGCGCGACGCCTTGCCGTATTTCACCTCGCGGCGCACCGACGAATAAGCGGCAAGCTCCGGGAGCGCGCGGGCGGCGAGCACCTCGCCGATCAGCGGGTTGGGATGGCCGGTGTTGACGCCGACGAGTTCGGGGCCGACGCCGAAGTCCGTCTCCACCAGTTCCCATGAATACGGAAGCTTGCGGGTCTTGCTCGCCGACTTCGACAGCCAGACTCGCGCGCCCCGCGTGGCAAGCCCGGTCATGGCGCCCGGATTGGCCACATGGGCGGTGATCTCGCGGCCGTCCGGCAGTTGTACGTCGGCGAGGAAGCGCTTGTAGCGGCGCAGCAGCGTCGCGGGGATCAGCGGGGAGGCGAAGCGCACGCGGATTTAACCCTTCGGGATTTCAAAACGATCGACCTTGCGCAGCGCCGGGAACAGTCCCATCCACGTCAGCGCGATGACGATCGAGCCGACGCCGCCGATCAGCACCGACGGCACCGCGCCGAGCCACGCGGCGACCGCGCCGGACTCGAATTCGCCCAGCGTGTTCGACGTGCCGGTGAACAGCGAATTGATGGCGCTGACACGGCCGCGCATGGCGTCCGGCGTTTCGATCTGCACCAGCGTGAAGCGCAGCACTACGCTGATCGCGTCGGCCGCGCCGAGGACGGCCAGCGCGCCGAGCGACAGCACGAACGAGGTCGACAGCGCGAACACGATGGTGGCGACGCCGAACACGCTGACGGCGGCGAACAGGATCGGCCCGATCCGCCGCTCGACCGGATGCCGCGTCAGCCATGTCATGGTCAGCAGTGCGCCGACGGCAGGTGCGGAGCGCAGCAGGCCGAGACCGAGCGGTCCGGTGGCGAGGATGTCGCGCGCGAACACCGGCAGCAGCGCGGTGGCACCGCCCAGCAACACGACGAACAGATCGAGCGAGATCACGCCAAGGAGCCGTGGTCGCGTATAGATGTAATGCAGGCCGGCGAACACCGAGGACAGCGTCGGCGGTTCGCGGGCGACGACCGGCCGCCGGGTCCGGAACAGGAATGTCAGCGTGCAGGACGCGGCGAAGAACACCACGCAGATCGCGCAGGCGACGAAGGGGTTGATGCTGTAGGCGAAGCCGCCCAGTGCCGGACCGGCGATGGTGGCGGCCTGGTTGGAGGCGGCCCAGGCGGCCGTCGCGCGCGGCAGCACGTCGATCGGCACCAGCGCCGGCACAAAGGAATGACCGGTCGGGATTTCAAAGGCGCGGGCGCAGCCGAGGATGAAGACGATCGTCAGCAGCAGCTCGCGTGACAGCATCTGCTCCCAGAACGCGATCAGCAAGATGACGGCGGACAGCGCGTAACCGCCCTGGGTCAGGCGAAGGATAATGCGCTTGTCGTAACGGTCCGCCAGATGACCGATCAGCAGCGTGAGCACCACGGTCGGCACGAACTGAACGAGGCCAACGAGGCCGAGATCGAGCGCGTCGCCGGTCAGCGCATAGATGGTCCAGCCGATCACCACCACCATCATGTGATAGGCGATGGTCGACGACAGCCGCATGAACCACAGCATCACGAAGGCGCGATACTGCAGCAGCGACGCAGGCGCAGCGGTTTCGCTCATGCGGGTTTACGGTTGGACAGGTTACGCCCGGTCCTTGCGGTCGGCGGAAAAGAAGGCATTGAATTCGGCATTGGGCATGTTGCCGTCGAATTTCGTGAAGCGACCCTCGGTCGCGATCTCGCGCGCGGCGTGGACGAAGGCGGTCAGGGCCACTCGCGCCAGCGTACCGCCGACGCTGATGCGCCGTACGCCCATGGCGGCGAGGTCCTCGACGCTGAAACCGAAATTGGCGCTGTTGAGGAAATTGAATGGCTTCGGCGCCACCGCCTTCACCACCGCCTCGATCTGCTCGCGCGTCTTGATCAGCGGCGCATAAAGGATATCGGCGCCGGCGGCCGAATAGGCTTTCAGCCGGCGGATGGCGTCGTCGAGGTCGGGGCGCCCGACCAGAAAACCTTCGGCACGGCCGACCAGCATGACGTCCTGCTTGCTGTCGTCGATCGCCTTGCGTGCGGCGGCGATCCGCGCCACCGCCTCATCGAGCGCAAACAGCGGATCGTCCTTGATGCCGGTTGCGTCTTCGATCGACACGCCGGCGACGCCGGTGTCGATGCAGCGCCGCACATTGCGAATGACGCCGGCCTCGTCGTCGGCATAACCGCTTTCGAAGTCGGCGTTGATGGGGAGGTCGCTCGCCTCGGCCAGTTCCTGAAAATGCGCCAGCACGCGGTCGAGCGGCACGCCACCGTCGGGATAGGCCTGCGAGAACGCGAAGCCGGAGCTGGTGGTGGCCAGCGCCTTGAAGCCGAGGCCCTGCAGATAGCGCGCAGAGCCCACGTCCCATGGATTGGGAATGACGAAACAGCCGCGCTCGTGCAGCGCCCGGAAGGCTTTGCGTTTGTCGGCGAGGCTGGGCGTCATCATGGTCGATTCCCGGTGATGACGGGCACGCTAGACGGTTCCGCGCGACGGTTCCACGGGTCCATTGTGCGCAGGCGGCATGCGGTTCGCGCGGCATAAAATTTGCGCAAACCGGAATGGATCGGGCGGTCTGCGTTGTTCTTCCCGGTAGGCGCCAACGGCGGCTGCCGCAAGGAGGCGACGATGACAGCAATGAGGCCCTGGCCGGTATGCGCGGCGCTGGCCCTGATCCCCGCGATGATCCTGATGTCCTTACCGGCGGATGCGGCGGCGCGCCGCAAGCCGCATCGCGAGGCGCGCCAGCACCGTGTCGTACCGCCCGGTCCGGCGCGCTATCGCGACGAAAGTCTGTTCATGCGCGGTCCGATCACCTTCGGGGGCAAGTATCTGGGCGACGATCCCGACCCGTTCATCCGACAGATGCTGCTGCGGGATCCCGGTTCGGTGTTCGGCGGCGAGGGCAATTGAGAGCGATTGCTTTTCGCCGGCGGGTCGGTTGAACTGCGCGCCGCAACTGGGAAGTCTGCCGGCATGCTCGGACAACTCGCGGCCTCTGCCCTCGTCAGCCTGGCGAGCTTCACCGTGCATGCCGTGATGACGGCGGGCATCGTGGTGGCGACCGCGCGCATCGCGCGCCGGACCGGTCATCTGCATGTGGTCGGCCGGCTGATCCCGCTGCTCACCGTGACCATGGTCGCGCTGATGATCGCCCATGTGCTGGAGATCGCGCTGTGGGCCGCGTTCTATGATTTTGCCGGCATCATCGCGCCGAACGTCAATTCGTTCGAATTCGCGTTCGAGAATTACACCGCGCTTGGTTATGGCGACGCCGTGCCGGGCACCGGCCAGCGGCTGATCGGCCCGGTGACGGCGCTCAATGGTCTGCTGCTGATCGGCTGGTCGGTGGCCATCATCTTCGAGGTCATGCGGATGGCCGAGGTGCAGTTCGAGCAGCGCCCGCGATTGGGTGGCCGCCGCAAACGGCGGCGTTGACGTCGTCCGGTGCGAGCCGGTTAATCTCGGCCGTTCCGCCGCTGGAGCCTGTCATGCTGAAAACCATCGCCGCGTTCGACCGCATCGGAGAAGAGAACGCGTTTGCCGTGCTGGCACGCGCCAATGCGCTCGCGGCGCAGGGCCGCGACGTGATCAATCTCGGCATCGGGCAGCCGGATTTCCGCACGCCGGACTTCATCGTCGAGGCGGCGATCAAGGCGCTGCGCGACGGGCATCACGGCTATACGCCGGCGACCGGCATTCCGCCGCTGCGCGAGGCGGTGGCCGCCGACCTGCACAAGCGCTACGCGGTCGAGGTGTCGCCGGATAGCGTGATGATCATGCCCGGCGGCAAGCCGACCATGTTCATGGCGATCCTGATGTTTGGCGAACCGGGCGCGGAGATTCTCTATCCCGATCCCGGCTTCCCGATCTATCGCTCGATGATCGAGTTCACCGGCGCGACGCCGGTGCCGGTGCCGATCCGCGAGGAGAACGGCTTCGCGTTCTCGGCGGAGGAGACACTGTCCTTGATCACGTCGCAGACACGGCTCCTCGTCCTCAACTCGCCGGCCAATCCGACCGGCGGCGTCACGCCGAAGGCGGAGATCGACAAGCTCGTCGCCGGCCTCGAGAAATGGCCGGACGTCTGCGTGATGTCGGACGAGATCTACGATCACATGACCTATGACGGCGAGCGTCACATCACGCTGCTGTCGTATCCGTCGATCCGCGACCGGCTGATCCTGCTAAACGGCTGGTCGAAGACCTACGCCATGACCGGCTGGCGGCTCGGCTATGCGGTGTTTCCGGGCAAGCTCTACGACTATGCGCGCAAGCTCGCCGTCAATCTGCACTCCTGCGTCAATGCCTCGGCGCAATATGCCGGCCTCGCCGCGCTGCAAGGGCCGCAGGATGCGGTCGTGCGCATGATCGCCGAGTTCGATGTGCGGCGGAAGCTGGTGGTCGAAGGCTTGAACACGCTGCCGGGCGTGTCGTGCATCACGCCGAAAGGCGCGTTCTATGCGTTTCCGAATATCGGCCGCACCGGCTGGAAGGCAAAGGCGCTGGCCTCCGCGCTACTCGATGAGACCGGCGTCGCGGTGATCGGCGGGCCGGATTTCGGCATCCTCGGCGAAGGCTATCTGCGGCTTTCTTACGCCAACTCCGCCGACAATATCCGCAAGGCGCTGGAGCGCATGCGCGATTTCCTGTCGAGCCGAAAATTCTCAACGTGAAGGCGGCGTGACAGCGCTGCGCTATCCGCGCGGCAGAAAACGCGGGCGGTCCTTCGGCTCTGATGCGGCGTCCGATTTCCCCGCGTCGGTCTCGTCCGATGGCGGGCCCGGCTCGTCCTCGCGCACCGGCGAGGGCGGCGCCGGCGGCGCGCTCGATGCCATTTCGTAGATCACTCGCGCCGGCCCCGGCTTCGGAATCTTCACGCCCTTGCCGGCAAGCTGATCCCACAACGCGAGCAGCACGTCGCTCTTCACATTGGTGATGCCGCCGGCCGGATCGCGGATCCAGAACCACATCTCGTATTCGATCGAGGTCGAGCCGAACGCACTCAGCATGCAGACCGGGGCGGGCTTCTTGATCACGCGCTCGACGCTCAGGGCCGCATCGACGGCGGCGCTCTGCGCCTCGCGCGGATCGCTGTCATAGGTCGAGTTGAACGTCACCGACAGCCGCACCAGATCGCTGGAATAGGTCCAGTTGGCGACGCGCTGGGTGATGAAGTCCTCGTTCGGGATCAGATATTCGCGGCCGTCGCGGGTGTCGACCGAGGTGTAGCGCGCGCCCATATTGCTGACCCGGCCGAAATGGTCGCCGACCGAGATGATGTCGCCGGGCTTCACCGATTTGTCCGCGAGCAGGATGATGCCGCTGACAAGGTTCGACACGATTTTCTGCAGGCCGAAACCGAGACCGACGCCGACCGCGCCGGAGAACAGCGCCAGCACCGAGAGGTCGATGCCCATCGAACTCAGCACGATGATGACAGTGAGCGTCATCAGCAAGATTCGGATCAGCTTGCCGATCAGCACCTGGATAGACGGCGTCAGGTCTGCGAAATGCTGCAGCCGCCGGTCGAGGAAATTGCTGACCGCATTGCTGGCCCACAGCGCGACCGCCAGCAGCGCAGTGGTCTTGACCACCAGCAGCGGCGTGATGCGCAGGCCGCCGACCACGATCGCCATGGAGTCGAGGCTGCTGGTCACCGGCTCCAGCAGTTGCAGGATGCTCAGGGCCGCGATGGTCCAGGCGGACACGGCGACGATGCGGTTGACGAACTGGTTATGGATGACGCTGGCGAGGATGTTGATCATCACCCATGCCGTCGTCAGGCCGATCGCGACCCGCAGCAGATAAGTGCGAGCCTCGAACACGTCGGTGCGCAGCGCCGCCCGGATCGCCATCAGCACGATGATGAAGGCGATGACGGCGAGATGCTTGGCGATGGCTCGCAAGATCAGGCGCAGGAACGGCGGCCACTTCGCCGTCGCCGCCATGAGGCCCGCGCGGTTGCGCAGCGCCGAGGCGATCGCCAATGCCATCACCACGGCGAGCCCGATCAGACCCAACTGCACGGGCAGCCAGATCGACGTCAATTCGGTGCGCAGCGTCAGCCGCGCCGCCTGCAGCAGCGCCGCTAATGCGTCATTGAAATCGGAGAAATCCATCGTGCGCCCCGTCGCGGGATAAGACAATGATTCGGCCTGGCGATGCACGGCCATGGAACAATGGGGCCGTGGTCGCCGCTCAATGCGGCAGGGGCATGGCACAGCCCGGGAGCGCCAGGCGGTTGGCTAGCGCCTGACCACGAACTGGAAACCGATCATCACGATGACGAGGCCGATGACTTGCGGCAAGCTCGGCACGATCCCGAGCGCGGCATAGCCGATCAGCAGCGAGAAGCCGGGGACCAGCGCGGTGAAGGTCCCGGCGCGGCCCGCCCCGAGCAGCACCACGGCGCGGCCAAACAAATAGATCGGCGCCACGCCGGCGCACAGTCCCTGAACCACCGCCTGGGTGAGATTCTCCCGCCAGCCGAGCGCGATCAGATGCTCGTAGCCGGCGATCAGCAGATAAGCCGGCACGAAGAGCAGGACCGACAGGCAGCCGACCACCAGCGCGCCCTGCATGCCCGGCACGCGCCAGTGTCGCAGAAGCGTGCCGAAGATCGCCCATGACAGACCGGCGCTGACGAACAGCAGGTCGCCGCCGATGCCATGCGCGCCGATGGTGGTGACTGCCTCGATGCCGAACACGATCAGCCCGGTGACGATGATCAGTGCGCCGACGATCCGCCAGGGCGACAGCCGCTCGCCGAGAAACAGGCTCGCCAGCAGCAGGCCGCTCAACGTCGCGCAGGCCGGCTGGATCACCGTGCCGTGGCCGAGCGGCACCAGGATGAAGCCGCTATAGGCGAGCATCGACTGCGGCGGTCCGGCGAACACGGTGAGTGCCAAGCCGCGCAGCCAGCCGATGCCGGCCAGATCGCGCAGCCCCGCCCGCATGACGAACGGCAGCATCGCCAGCCCGCTCCACGCAAAGCGGTGGACGATCAGGTCCGCCGGATGAAATCCGATCTCGATGCCGTGCTTGGCCCAGACAAAGCCCACGGCCCAGCCGAGCGCGGCCAGCCCGCCACACAGCAGGCCGAGCAGCAGGTCGGGACGGGATGGCGTGGGCGCGAGTGACAAGCCGGACCGCAATATGGGTTGAGCGGGGTGACGACCCGTCGGCTGATACTCTAGGATCGCGGCTTGGTCCAATCCGCGGAGGCGAAGGCTGCCTCGCCGGAATGCATATCGGAACCTTCACCATGGCGAGTTCGCGCAAAGTCATCATCACCTGCGCCGTCACCGGCGCGATTCACACGCCGACCATGTCGCCCTATCTACCCGTGACGCCGGACGAGATCGCCGATGCGGCGATCGGCGCGGCCGAAGCGGGCGCCGCGATCGTCCATCTGCATGCGCGCGACCCCAAGACAGGGCGGCCGGACCAGACGCCGGAGGCTTTCGCGCGCTTCCTGCCGCGCATCAAGCAGCAGTCCAATGTGGTGATCAATCTCACGTCAGGCGGCTCGCCGACCATGACGGTGGACGAGCGCGTTCGCCCGGCGGCCACGTTCAAGCCGGAAGTGGCGAGCCTCAATATGGGCTCGATCAACTTCGCGCTGTTTCCGATGCTCAACCGCTACAAGGAGTTCAAATACGACTGGGAGCGGCCGTATCTGGAAGGCACCAAGGATCTGATCTTCCGCAACACCTTCAAGGATATCGAGTTCGTGCTGCGCACCTGCATGGACAACGAGACGCGTTTCGAGTTCGAGTGCTACGACATCGGCCATCTCTATAACCTCGCGCATTTCCTCGAGCGTGGCCTGGTCAAGCCGCCGCTGTTCGTGCAGTCGGTGTTCGGCATCCTCGGCGGCATCGGCACGCATCCGGAAGACGTGATGATGATGAAGCGCACGGCGGATCGCCTGCTCGGGCCGGAGAACTATCGCTGGTCGGTGCTCGGCGCCGGCCGCGCGCAGATGCCGATCGCGGCACAGGCGGCGGCGATGGGCGGCAATGTCCGCGTCGGACTGGAGGACTCGCTGTGGATCGGCCCCGGCAAGCTTGCCGAGTCGAACGCGCAGCAGGTGACCAATGTGCGCAAGATCATCGAGGGGCTCGGCCTCGATGTGGCGACCCCCGACGAGGCGCGCGACATTCTCAAGCTCAAAGGCGGCGACAAGGTCGCGTTCTAGCAGTTTCCACCGCAGTCACCTCACAGGTCTGGCCGGATAGAAACGGCTGTTGCGAGGTGCACCACCCTCTCCCTGTGGGAGAGGGGAGAATGCCGCCCGCTCTCGCTTCATTCCAGACTTCTGACTTCTGCCGTCTCCGCGCCTGCGCGGCATCGCCGCGCTGCATACAGCCGGGCCGGCAATGCCGCCGATCCCGAACTGCTTGCCGCCACCAATCTGCCGGCCGCGCGCTGCCTGGTCGTGGCGATCCCCGATGCCTTCGAAAGCGGCGACGTCGTGCAGCAGGCGCGGCAGTTCAAGCCCGGCCTCAGCATCATCGCCCGCGCCCATTCCGACGAGGAGTTCGAGCATCTGCGCAAGCATGGCGCGAGCGCGGTGGTCATGGGCGAGAACGAGATGGCACGGGCGATGCTGCAACCCGTTCCGGCTCCGCCGGCATCACCGGCGCCGGCCACGGCGGCCTAGCGGCGCTGGCGCGCCACGCCGGCGCAGAAATTTCGCGAAAATTTCGCACCTGCCGCGATTAATCGTTGCCGTGCGGCGAATCAGAACCTCCTAATGGCGACGGAGGTTCACGCCGCATGGGCTCGCTCGACACGGTCAGTCTGGGAATTCTGTTCAGCAGCCTGCTGGTCCTGGCTGGCATCATGTCGAGCCTGATCGCCATGCGGTTCGGCGCTCCGTTGCTGCTCGTCTTCCTCATGGTCGGCATGCTGGCGGGCGAGGGCGGTCCCGGCGGGCTGAAATTCAACGACGTCAGCACCGCCTATACGGTCGGATCGGTGGCGCTGGCCCTGATCCTGTTCGACGGCGGCCTGCGCACTCGCTTCGCCATCTTCCGCAGCGTGCTGGCGCCGGCCGGGATGTTAGCGACCATCGGGGTGCTGATCACCGCGGCGCTGACCGCGCCGGTCGCGGCCATCCTGCTCGACCTGACCTGGCTCGAAGGTCTGCTGATCGGTTCGGTGATCGCCTCGACCGATGCGGCGGCGGTGTTCTTCCTGATCCATGCCCGCGGGTTGAGGCTTCGTCCGCGCGTCGGCGCGACGCTGGAAGTCGAATCCGGGGCTAACGATCCGTTCGCGGTGTTCCTCACCGTCGTGCTGATCCAGTTGCTGCTCGGCACCCACCAGAGCGCGGGCGACATGGTGCTGTCGCTGCTGCGCGAGGCGGTGATCGGCGGCATCATAGGTCTGCTCGGCGGCCGGGCGATCGTGTTCGTCCTGAACCGGCTCAGTCTCGCGCAGGGTCTGCATGCGCCGTTCGTCGCGGTCGGCGCGCTGGTGATCTTCGGCTTGACTCAGACGGTGCACGCCTCGGGCTTCCTCGCCGTTTATCTCGCCGGTCTCGTGGTCGGCAATCAGGCGACGCGCGCGCACAACTCGGTGGTGGTGTTTCTCGATGCCGCGACCTGGCTGGCGCAGATCGTGATGTTCATGCTGCTCGGTCTTCTGGTCTGGCCGCAGCGGCTGATGGACAGTGCGCTGCCGGCGCTCGGCGTCGCCCTGACCCTGATGTTCATCGCGCGCCCGGCGGCGGTGTTTCTCTGCCTGTGGCCGTTCCGGTTCTCGACCCGCGATAAGCTGTTCGTGTCGTGGGTCGGCCTGCGCGGCGCGGTCGGCATCTTTCTCGCGTCGATCCCGATGCTGGTCGGTCTGCCGAAAGCCTATCTCTATTTCGACGTCGCGTTCGTGGTCGTGTCGATCTCGCTGCTGGTGCAGGGCTGGACCATCGCTAAGGCTGCGAAACAATTTCAGGTGGCCTTGCCGCGCTCGGACCGGCAGCAGCGCCGTATCGAACTTGATCTGCCCGGCCAGCTCGACAAGGAGCTGGTCGGGTACGCCATCGCCGAGAACTCACCTTATCTGCGCCGCCGTCTGATTCCGTCCTGGGCCAAGCCGACCCTGGTGGTGCGCGACGAGCAGATCTTTACGCCGGAAGAAGCCGGCGGCGTGCGCGCCGGCGATTATGTCTATCTGCTGGCGCCGCCGGAGCGCGCGCAGGCGCTCGACCGCTACTTCGTCAACATGCCGCTGCCCAAGCTGGACCCGGCGCTGCTGTCGGACTTCTTCGTGCCGGGCGACGCCACGCTCGGCGCGCTTGCCGACATCTACGATCTGCGGCTTGCCGACGCCCATGCCAGCGTGACGCTTGCCGATCACTTCGCCAACGAGTTGAAGCGGCCGGCGAAGCAGGGCGATATCGTCCGCCTCGGGCCGATCGCGCTGCTGGCGCATGCGGTCAAGGATAGCCGCGTCACCACCATCGGTCTGCGGCTGTCCGATCCTGACGAAAAGACGGTCTCGGCCAAATCGATGGCGCGGTCGCTGGCGCAGCGCGCGCGCAAATATATCTTAGACCGGCCGTAGCGGGACCGGCATCACGCCGTCGCCGCTGTCGACCTGCGCCACGGCGATGCCGAACACATCCGCAAGCCGCGCATCGTTGAGCGCCTCGCGCGGCGCGGCATTGGCGACGATGCGGCCGCGCTGCATCACCAGTACCCGATCCGCGAAGCGCGCGGCGAGACCGAGATCGTGGATGATCGCGAGCACCGCGCCGCCGCGCCGCGCGATGCCGCGCAACAGATCCATCACCACGAGTTGGTGCCGCGGATCGAGCGACGCGGTCGGTTCGTCGGCGAACAGGATATCGGCCTCGGTCGCGAGCACACGCGCCAGCGCGACACGCGCCCGCTCGCCGCCCGACAATGTCGTGACGATGCGCTCGGCCAGATCTTCGATCTGCGCCGCCGCGAGCGCATGCGCCACCGCGGCGCGGTCGGTGCCGGACAGCGGCGAGAACGGATCGGCGTGCGGATGCCGGCCGAGCCCGACCACCGCGGTGACGTCGAGCGGCCAGTGAAACATATTGCCCTGTGGCAAATAGGCGATGCTGCGCGCGCGCTCGCGCAAGGTGAAGTCCGACAGCGGGCGATCCATGAGCCGGATGCTGCCGCTCGCCGGCAGCAGGCCGGCCAGCGCGCGCATCAGCGTCGTCTTGCCGGCGCCGTTCGGCCCGACCAGCGCGGTGAACTCGCCGGGCTTGAGCGTGACGCTGGCGTCGCTGACCACGGCGCGGCCGCGCAGCACCACGTCGATCCGCTCGGCGCGCAGCATGGTCATGTCGGCGTCCCCTGCAGCGCGCGACGCTCGGCGAAGATCATGACCAGGAAGAACGGCACGCCGATCAGTGCGGTGACTACGCCGAGCTTGATCTCGACCGGGCCGGGCACCAATCGCACGCCGATGTCGGAGGCGAGCAGCAGCGCCGCGCCGGCGAGCGTGCCGGGCAGCATCACCCGCGCCGGATCGGAGCCGACCGCGCGGCGTACCAGATGTGGCGCGACCAGCCCGACAAAGCCGATGGCGCCGACCACGGCGACGGCCGCGCCGACACCGAGCGCGACGCCGATGACGACGCGCAGCCGCACCATATCGACATTGACGCCGAGCGAGGTCGCGGCATCTTCGCCGAGAGTCAGCGCGCGGAAGGCGCGGGCGTTGAGCGCCATCAGCACGCAGCCGAGCGCGAGGAACGGCGCGGCGAGGTACAGATGCTCGCTGCTGCGGTCCTGCAGCGAGCCGAGCAGCCAGAACGCGATCTCGATGGCTGCGAATGGATTGGGCGCGAGGTTGAGCGCGAGCGCCGTGGCAGCGCCCGCGAAACTCGCCAGCGCGAGCCCCGCGAGCAGCGTGACGGTGAGGCTCGCACGCCGTCCGGCGATGGCGACGAGACCACCGATGGACACGAGCGCGCCGGCGATCGCCGCGAACGGCACCGCATAGGACGTCGCCGGAAAGAAGCCGAAGGCGATGACGAACGACGCGGCCGCGGCGGCCGCCTGCGGCGCGCCGAACAAGGCTGGCTCCGCCAGCGGATTACGCACCAGCCCCTGCAACGCCGCGCCCGACAGGCCGAGCGTGCCGCCGATCGCCAGCGCGAGCAATGTGCGCGGCAGGCGGATCTCGCGCACGATCAGCCCCGGCACGCCGTCGCCGGTCATCAGCGCATCGAACACCGTGTGCGGCGACAGGGCCGCCGGTCCGATGGCGAGCGAGGCGAGCGCCAGCGCCAGCAGCAGCGCCACGAGCGCCAGATTGAGCCTGAGATCGGGAAACCGGGTCATCGTCCCGCTGTCCTACAGGGTCTGTGCGATAGCTCCAATGGTGTCGTTTGTCGGGGCCTTGCCGGTCTTCGCATCTGGACTTCCCGGTGTCGCCCGATACAACGAACCATGCGCTTTATCGTTATCCTGCTGATCCTGCTTTGCTCGGCAGGCTCTGCGTTCGCCGAGCCGCCGAAGCGCATCGTCTCGTTCAATCTGTGCGGCGATCAGCTCGCGGTGGCACTGGCGGACCCGGAGCAGATCGTTGCGCTGTCGCCCTATGCGACCGACCCGATCCTGTCGGTGGTGGCGGACAAGGCGAAGCGCTATCCGCAGCTCGACTGGCGTGCCGAAGGCACGCTGACGCTCAATCCCGATCTCGTGCTGGTCGGCACCGACGACCGCGGCACCACGCAACGCATGCTGAAGCGGTTTGGCGTCGCCAATTATGAAGTGCAACTCGTCACCGATCTCGACGCCGGTCGCCGGCAGATCACGGAGTTCGCGGCGCTGGTGGGCCATCCGAAGCGGGGCGCCGCGCTTATCGCCGCGCTCGATGCGGCCGAGCGCAAGCTCGCTGCCGCGCCGCGTCCGCCGTTCCATACGGCGCTGATCGTCGACCGCGAGGGCTACACGCAAGGCTCGGACAGTCTGGTGGCGGCGCTGGTGGCGAAAGCCGGGCTACGGCCGCCGCCCGGCGCGCCGGGCGGCTTCGGCGGCTATGTGCCGCTGGAGCGCATCCTCACGCTCAAGCCCGATGTGCTGGTGCTGCGCGATCCGCCCAGGGTCGCGACCGACCAGGGCGCGCTGACGCTGCTGCATCCCGCTTTGCTGGCGCAATATCCGCCGCAACGACGGATTTCGCTGGCGACACGATTCACCTTTTGCGGCGGCCCGGCGCTGGTCGCAGCGCTCGATTATCTCGCCGACGAGATGGTGCGGCTGGCGAATAACAAATAGTTCCGTCATCGCCGGGCTTGTCCCGGCGATCCCGCTTAGGCGGGAGCGGTGCTCCCCTGATCGCGATGGCCGGACCAAGTCCGGCCATGACGTGGAGGGTGAATGGCCATCAGGATGAACCCAGCAACTCCACGCCGCCCGCTGCAGCCACGCGCCCGCCGTCGAGCCGCACCACATGATTAGCGATGCGCCGCACTTCGTCCGCCTGATGGCTGACATAGATCATCGGCAGCTTTTCGGCGCGCAACCGTTCGAGATAGGGCAGGATTTCCGCCTTGCGCGCGGCATCGAGCGAGGCGAGCGGCTCGTCGAGCACCAGAAGCCGCGGCTTCGACAACAGCGCGCGGCCGATGGCGACGCGCTGGCGCTCGCCGCCGGAGAGTTTCCCTGGCCGCCGCGTCAGCAGATGGCCGAGATCGAGCATGGCGACGATGCGGTCGTGGTCGTTGTCGTCGCGCTCCAGCCCCGTCATGCGCCGGCCGTAATCGAGATTGCGCGCCACGCTCATATGCGGAAACAGCCGGCCTTCCTGGAACACATAGCCGATGCGGCGTTTGTGCGCCGGAATGTCGATGCGCTGTGCGCTGTCGAACAGCACATCGCTGTCGATAGCGATGCGGCCGGTGTCCGGCTTCACCAGTCCGGCGATCAGGTTGGCGACGGTGGTCTTGCCGGAGCCGGAAGGCCCGAACAGCGCGATGGTGCCATTGCCGGAAAATGCCACATCCAGCGCGAAGGTCGGCAGCGTTCGTTTCACGTCGACGGTGAGCATCGTCACTCTCCGTGAAACCGCTGGCCGGCGCGGCGCGACAGCCATTCGGAGGCAACAAGCGCGATCAGCGCGATGACGATGGAGACAAGCACGAGCCGCCCGGCGGCGGCATCGCCATCAGGAATTTGTGTCAGTGTGTAGATCGCGGCGGAGATGGTCTGGGTCTCGCCGGGAATGTTGGAGACGAAGGTGATGGTTGCGCCAAATTCGCCGAGCGCCTTGGCGAAGCCGAGCAGCGTGCCGGCGATCAGGCCCGGCACCGCGAGCGGCAGCGATACGGTGAGGAACACTTTCAGCGGGCTGGCGCCGAGCGTCCAGGCGGCGTCCTCAAGCTTGCGGTCGATGCTTTCGAACGACAGCCGCAGCGGCCGCACCAGCAGCGGAAACGACATCACCGCGCAGGCGAGCGCCGCGCCGGTCCAGCGAAACGCGAAAACGATGCCGATCTCCGCGAGCCATGAACCGATCAGGCCTTTGCGGCCGAACGCGATCAGCAGCAGATAGCCGGTGACGACCGGCGGCAGAACGAGCGGCAGATGGATCACGCCGTCGAGCAGGCCCTTGCCCCAGAAATTCCTGCGCGCCAACAGCCACGCGACGGCGATGCCGAACGGCAGCGAGCACGCGGTCGCGACCACGGCGATCCGCAGCGACAGGTGGATCGCGGTCCATTCTTCGGGGGAGAGGTCAAACATGCGATGACGTTATGTCAGAGGATCGTCGCCGACAGAACAGGTCGCGGCGATGCGGCTCGAAGCCTGCACCGCCGCGATCTGCTCCCATATGCGTCAGGACCCTGACTTCACATTCGCTTTGGCCAGGAACGTGAAGCCGTAGCGTTCCAGGATCGCCTTCGCCGCATCGCTGCGCAGGAAGGCGAGATACTTCGCCGCCTCCGGCTTGGCGTTCACGGTGAGGCCGGCGGGATAGATCACCGGCGGATAAAACTCCTGCGGGAACGCGGCGACGATCTTCACGTTCGGTTCCACCTTGGCGTCGGTCTCGTAGACGATGCCGAGCGGCGCCTCGCCGCGGCCGACCAGCGCGAGCGCGGCGCGCACGTTCTCCGCCATCGCCATATGCGCCTCGGCCCTGTTCCAGACGCCGAGCTTCTCCAGCGCCGCCCTGGCATATTTGCCGACCGGCACCGCGCGCACGTCGCCGGTGGCGATCCGGCCGCCGCCCGCCGCACCGACGATGTCGAAGCCGGGGGCGATCTTCACGTCACTGGTCTTGGAATCCTTCGGCGCGATCAGCACCAGCCTGTTGCCGAGCAGCTGGAAGTCGCTGCCGGGTTTGATCGCCTTTTTTTCGAGGCCGTATTTCATCCAGTCGAGATCGGCGGAGATGAACACGTCGGCGGGCGCCCCGGCCTCGATCTGCTTGATCAGCGCCGAGGAGGCGGCGTAGCTCGCCGTGACCTTGATCTGTTCCTTCCCGGCGAAAGCCCTGTTCACGTCGTCGAGCGCGTTCTTCATCGACGCGGCGGCGAACACGGTCAGCGTGTCCTGCGCGGCAGCCGGCGCGGGGAACGGCGCGGTGGCGGTGGCCATCGTGGCGGCGGCAGCCAGAAGAGCGATAAAGCGGGTTTTCAGTGAGCTTTTCACGGCGGTTCTCCAGGCAAAGACCCGCGCGCGTGCCGCAAGGCCCGCGAGCCGGGTGGTTCTTGTTGTGCTGTGCGCCGGAACCGCCGTTCCGCCTTCATGACGCGCGCCCAGCGCGCCATTGGTCCTTTGCACACTAGCAACGAGACCATGCCGCGGTAAAGTCGTGGCGGGACAGGAAACGTGCGGCATTAAAATGGCGCAGAGCGCGGCGGAAGCCCTGGTCGAGGGCGAATTTGACTTCATCATCGTCGGTGCCGGTTCGGCCGGTTGCGTGCTGGCGAACCGGCTGTCCGCCGATCCGCGCCGCCGCGTGCTGATCCTCGAAGCCGGCGGCCGCGACAACTGGATCTGGTTTCACATTCCGGTCGGCTATCTGTTCGCCATCGGCAATCCGCGCGCCGACTGGATGTTCAGGACCGAGCCGGAGCCGGGCCTCAACGGTCGCAGCCTGATCTATCCGCGCGGCAAGGTGATCGGCGGCTCGTCGGCGATCAACGGCATGATCTATATGCGCGGGCAGGCGGCGGACTACGACCACTGGCGGCAGCTCGGCCTGCCGGGCTGGTCGTGGGACGACGTGCTGCCGTATTTCAAGAAGCACGAAAACAATTTCCTCGGCGCCGGCGATCATCACGCCACGGGCGGCGAATGGCGCGTCGAGGAGCAGAGGCTGCGCTGGGATCTGCTCGATGCGTTTCGTCAGGCCGCGATCGAGGCCGGCATTCCGCCGACCGGGGACTTCAACACCGGCGACAACGAGGGCGTCGGTTATTTCCACGTCAACCAGCGGCGCGGGCGGCGCTGGTCTGCGGCGCGCGGCTTCCTCAAGCCGGTGCTGCACCGGACAAATTTGAAACTGGAAACCGGCTGTCTCGCCGAAAGTCTGATTGTTGAAGGCACGCGCGTCCTCGGCGTGCGCTGGCGGCAGGATGGCGTGACGCGCAGCGCGCGCTGTCGCGGCGAGGTGATCCTTGCGGCGGGCGCGATCGGCTCGCCGCATCTGATGATGCTGTCGGGTATCGGCGCGGCGGCCGACCTCGCGGCGCACGGTATCGCACCTGTTGTCGATCGGCCCGGCGTTGGCGCCAATCTGCAGGACCACCTGCAACTGCGCACGATCTACAAGGTTGCCGGCGCGCGCACGCTGAACACCGATTACGGGCGGCTCATCGGCAAGCTCGGCATGGGGATGGATTATGTATTCCGTCGCCGCGGTGCGCTGACCATGGCGCCGTCGCAGCTCGGCCTGTTCACCCGATCGAACCCGCGTTACGACCGCGCCAATATCCAGTATCACGTGCAGCCGCTGTCGCTGGAGAAGTTCGGCGATCCGCTGCATGCGTTCCCGGCGTTCACCGCGAGCGTTGCCAATCTGCGGCCGACCAGCCGCGGCGCGATCACGCTGAAATCCGCCGATCCCGCGCAGGCACCGGCGATCAAGCCGAACTATCTGGCGACGCCAGAGGACAAACAGGTGGCGGCGGATTCGCTGCGCATCACGCGGCGCATCGTCTCGCAGCCGGCGCTCGCGTCGTACCGGCCGCAGGAGTATCTGCCGGGCGACAGCATCGGCGACGACGAAGCCTCGCTGGCGAAAGCGGCCGGCGACATCGGCACGACCATCTTCCATCCGGTCGGCACCGCGCGCATGGGCCGCGCCGACGACAAGAACGCCGTCACCGACGCGCGGCTGCGCGTGATCGGCGTCGACGGCTTGCGGGTGATCGACGCCTCGGTGATGCCGGTGATCACCTCGGGCAACACCAATTCGCCGA
The DNA here is from genome assembly GCA_023386635.1 of Pseudomonadota bacterium. Lineage (GTDB taxonomy): Bacteria > Pseudomonadota > Alphaproteobacteria > Rhizobiales > Xanthobacteraceae > Pseudolabrys. The sequence continues at coordinate 6,362 of JAEWJH010000079.1, read as the reverse complement.
CCATCATGATCGCCGAGAAAGGCGCGGCGATGGTACTGGAGGATGCGAAGTAGGCTGCCACAACTGCATCCCTAAGCGGGATGGCCGGGACAAGCCCGGCCATGACCGTTCTACCCTAAAGCCCTCAAATGCCGGATCGGGCGGCCCGGCGTCATCGCCTGCGCAGCGGCGATGATGGCGGCGCTGTCGATGCCGTAGTGGCGATAGAGATCCGCGAGCGAGCCGGTCTGGCCGAAATGCTCGACGCCGAGCGCGCGGGTGCGGTGGCCGTTGACCGATCCGAGCCAGCCGAGCGTCGCCGGATGCGCATCGCACACGGTGACCAGCGCGCAATGCGATGGAAGCCGGTCCAGCAGCCGTTCCACATGCGAGCGCGCATGAACGAGACCGCGCTCGCGCATGCGCTGGGCGGCAGTCCAGCCGGCATTGAGCCGGTCGGCGGACGTCACGGCGAGCACGCCGATGTCGCGGCGGTCTTCGCCCATCAGTCCGGCGGCGGCGATCGCTTCCGGCGCGATCGCGCCGGTATAGGCGACAACCACCTGCGCGTTCGGTCCCGGCTCGCGCAGCCAGTAGCCGCCATCGACGATGTCCTGCCGCAACTGCGGCGTCATCGCGCGCTGCATCTGTTCCACCGGCCGCGTCGACAGGCGCAGATAGACCGAGCCGCCGGTCTCGTCGCGCAGCCAGTTGCTCTCGCTGTGCGCGTCGTCGTCGCTGCTATCCTTCTGAATGTAAGCGAGCGACCACGCCATGATCGCCGCAAGCTCGTCGACAAAGGCCGGCTCGAACGCGGCCAACCCGTCCTGCGCCAGCCCGATCAGCGGTTCGGAAATCGACTGATGCGCGCCGCCTTCGCCGGCGAGCGTGATGCCGGACGGCGTCGCGACGACGATGAAGCGCGCATCCTGATAGCAGGCATAGTTCAGCGCATCGAGGCCGCGGGCGATGAACGGGTCGTAGAGCGTGCCGATCGGCAGCAGCCGCTCGCCGTTGATGCTGTGCGACAGACCTAATGCCGAAAGCGCGATAAACAGATTCATCTCCGCGATGCCAAGCTCGATATGCTGGCCGTGCGGCGCGAACTCCCAGTTAAAAGTGGAGGGAATGCGCTCGTTTCTGAACGTGTCGGTCTGCGCGGTGCGGGCGAACAGTTTGCGACGGTTCACCCACGGCCCGAGATTGGTCGACACCGTGACGTCCGGCGAGGTGGTGACGATGCGCTGCGCGAACGCGGCCTCGCTCTTGCCGATCTCGTTGAGGATCGCGCCGAAGCCTGCCTGCGTCGACATCGTCGGCTGGATCGTCACCGGCAGATCGGCCGGAATGTCGAACCGCGCTGCCTCGCGCCGCCGCGTGCCGTCCTGCACGAACGGAACGCGCTTGAGGAACGCTTCGATCTGATCGGCCGGCGTCGCCAGACCCTCGAACTTGTCCCATTCATGGCCGGGGCGAATGTTCATCGCCGTGCGCAGCGTGTCGATTTGCGCCGGCGTCATCAGCCCGGCGTGGTTGTCCTTGTGGCCGGCGAGCGGCAACCCCGCGCCCTTCACCGTGTAGCAGATGAAGCACGTCGGCTTGTCGCCGGTGACGCCGCTGAACGCCGCGCGCAAGGTGGCGATGTCGTGGCCGCCGAGATTGTTCATCAGCGCGGTGAGTTCGTGGTCGCTGCGCTTCTCGATCAGCGCCGTCACCGGCCCCTGATCGCCGATCTCGTCGTTGAGGCGCTTGCGCCATGCCGCGCCGCCCGCGAACACCAGCGCGGAGTAGAGCGGGTTCGGGCAGGTGTCGATCCACGCCTTCAGCTTCTCGCCGCCCGGTTCCTTGAACGCCGCCTGCTGCAGCGCGCCGTATTTGAGGATGACGACGTCCCAGCCGAAATTGCGGAACAACTGCTCGTAGCGCTCCCACAGGCCCTCGCGGATTACCGCGTCGAGACTCTGGCGGTTGTAGTCGATGACCCACCAGCAATTGCGCAGGCCCTGCTTCCAGCCTTCCAGCAGCGCTTCGAAGATGTTGCCTTCGTCCATCTCCGCGTCGCCCATCAGCGCGATCATCCGGCCTTCCGGATGCCGTTTGCCCCAGCCGTGCGCGCGCACATAGTCCTGCACCAGCGAGGAGAACAGCGTCTGCGCGACGCCGAGGCCGACCGAGCCGGTTGAGAAATCCACGTCGTCGGTGTCCTTGGTGCGCGAGGGATAACTCTGCGCGCCCTTGTAGCCGCGGAACGCTTCGAGCTTGTCGCGGGTCTGGTTGCCGAACAGATACTGGATGGCGTGGAAATTCGGCGCCGCGTGTGGCTTCACCGCGACGCGGTCCTGCGGCCGCAGCACCTCGAAATAGAGTGTCGTCATGATCGCAGCGAGCGAGGCTGACGACGCCTGATGCCCGCCGACCTTCAGCCCGTCGCCGGTGTCGCGCAGATGGTTGGCGTTGTGGATCATGTAGCTCGCGAGCCACAGCACTTTGCGTTCCAGATCGCGCAGGATGTCGAGGTCGGCCATGGTCACGGTCCAGGGGTCACGGTGCGGAGGTGCGAGGTGACAGGATAGCCGCGACGGACTGGCAGAAACGGCCAATCTGCGCCACTGTGGGATCACAGATTGGCAGATTCTGCCAGTATGATGCAGTTGGAGAGCAGATCATGCCGACGGAGCTGGACGCCATCGACCGCAAGATCCTGCATCACCTCCAGCAGGACGGGCGCATGAGCCTCGCGGATCTGGCCGACAAGGTGGGTCTCTCGCCGTCGCCGTGCCTGCGGCGCATCCGCATTCTGGAAAAGGCCGGCGTCATCGCCCGCTACGCCGCGGTGCTGAACCAGCAGGCGGTGGGTTTGCCGGTGAGCGTGTTCATTTCCGTGAAGCTGGAAAAGCAGAAGCAGGATGCGCTCGACCGTTTCGCCAAAACCATCGCGCGCTGGCCCGAGGTGATGGAGTGCTACCTGATGACCGGGCCGCGCGATTACTGGCTGCGCGTGGTCGTGCCCGACCTCGCCGCCTATGAGCGCTTCCTCAAGGAAAAGCTGACGCGGCTCGACGGCGTCGCCTCGATCGAATCGAGCTTCGCACTGGAGCAGGTAAAGTATTCGAGCGTGCTGCCGGTGGGGTAGCAGCACGGCCGCTCTCACCCCGTCATGAGAGCCGCCCCCCGGAGAGGGCTTGACTCCCGTCCTTTATTTAACGTATCTGTTAAATAACAGATTGGCTAAATATGAACGCCGGAAGCCATGCCCGACCACCTCAGTGCCACCTTCGCCGCTTTGGCCGACCCCACGCGCCGCGCCATCCTGGCGCGTCTCGCTCTCGGCGAGACTACGGTCGCGGAACTCGCCAAGCCGTTCGACATCAGCGGTCCCGCGGTTTCGCGGCATCTCAAGGTGCTGGAAGGCGCGGGACTGATCAGCCGCGGCCGCGAGGCGCAGTGGCGCCCGTGCAAGATCGAGCCGAAGGCGCTCAAGGAAATCGACGACTGGCTCGAGCGTTATCGTCAGTTCTGGGAGCAGAGCCTCGATCGGCTCGAAGACTATCTGCGCACGCTCCAGAGCGGCGAGAACGATGCGGGCGCCGGGAAGAGCAAATCCCGCAAGCGGACCAGGAAGTCCGGTCCATCCGTCTGATGATCCCGGGAGCATGTGATGAGCGATTTGGCGAAAGCGATTGTCGGCGGGTGGACGCTGGTGTCCGCGCAAATGCAGTTCGAGGATGGCACCACGATCGACATGCACGGGCCGGAGCCTCTGGGTTCGGTGGTGTTCACCGGCAAGCGCATGAGCGCCATCATCACCCACAGGTCGCGGCCTGCGCGGACGAACGACAATCTCGGCGATCTGTTCAAGACGATGCTTGCCTACGCCGGCACCTACAGCATCGACGGCGACGAGCTGGTCACGGCGGTCGATGCGGCCTGGGTCCCGGAGTGGGTCGGGACGGCGCAGCGACGTGTGATCGCGGTCGACGGTGACACGCTGTCCCTGCGCACCGCCAAGCAGCCCAGCCCCATGCAGCAAGGCAAGCTCATGACCGGGGTGCTGACCTGGAAACGAGACCGATAAGCGCGCCGGATACGCAAACACCCCATTGATCGAGATTTTTGAAAAAGGAAAATGCCATGCAGCTGACACCGTATCTGTTCTTCAACGGCAAGTGCGAAGAAGCGATCGAGTTCTACAAGGGCACGCTCGGCGCCACAGTCGAGATGATGATGCGCTTCAGCGACAATCCGGATAAGCCCAATCCGGAATGCATGCCCGCCGATACCAGCAAGATCATGCACGCGTCATGGCGCGTGGGCGATGCGGTGATGATGGGATCTGACGGAATGACGTCGGGCCCGACGGATTTCAAAGGGTTCTCGCTGGCGTTGTCGGTCGGCAGCGAAGCCGAGGCCAGGACGAAGTTCGAGGCGCTGGCCACGGGCGGGCAGGTGCATCAGCCGCTGGTCAAGACGTTCTTCTCGCCGGCCTTCGGCATGCTGCAGGATAAGTTCGGCGTCGGCTGGATGGTCATGGCGACGGCGTAAGATCCGCGACAAACGATTTGTATAGAAGGAACCTATGATGTCTGCGACTCGTGCCGTTGAGGCCACCGGGGAATTCGTCATCTCGCGCGATCTCGATCCGCCGCGCGATCTGGTCTGGGCCTGCTTCACCGATCCCGCGCGCATGAAACAATGGTGGGGGCCGAAGGGCTTCACGGTGATCGCGTCGAAGATGGATCTGCGGCCCGGCGGCATGTACCTCTACGGCATGCAGGCGCCGGACGGCACACCGATGTGGGGCCGATTCATCTTCCGCGAAATCACGCCGAAGGACCGGATGGTGTTCATCAATTCGTTTTCCGATGAAGCCGGCGGCGTGACGCGCCATCCCATGGCGCCGACCTGGCCGCTGGAAATGCTGTCGACCTTCACCTTCGAGGATCTGCCCGGCGGCAAGACGCGCTTCACCGTGCGCTGGAAGCCGCACAACGCGACCGAGGCCGAGACCAAGGTCTTCAACGAGAGCTTCGCCAGCATGCAACAGGGCTGGGGCGGCACGCTGGAGTCCCTCCAGACTTATCTGGCCAACAAGAAATAGTCCGCGACGATGCCGGCCGCGGTTGCGGCCGGCATTCTTCATTTGCCCCGGAGCCCGTGATGCTGACCACCATTCTGATCGTCGTCGCTGTCGTGATCGTGGCCGCGCTCATCTATGCGGCGCTGCAGCCCGATACGTTTTCCGTCACCCGCTCGATCGCCATCGCCGCGCCGCCCGAGCGCATCTTCCCGCTGGTCAATGATCTGCGGGCGCACCGGCAGTGGTCGCCCTTCGACCAGGATGCGGCGATGAAACGTGCCTATTCCGGTCCCGAGAGCGGGCCGGGCGCGACATTCGCGTTCGACGGCGGCAACAAGAGCGGTGTCGGCGCCCTGACGGTGACCGATGCGCAAGCGCCGTCGCGCGTGGCCATGTCGTTGAAGATGAGCAAGCCTTTAGCCTGCGACAATGTCGTTGAATTCGCCTTCGTGCCGCAGGGTGCGACCACGCAAACGAGCTGGACCATGCGCGGTCCGCAGCCATTCGTCGCCAAGGTGATGAACAGCCTGTTCCGTTGCGACAAGATGTGCGCGCGGCAGTTCGACCGGGGCCTCGCGGCGCTGAAGGCTGCGGCGGAACGGTGATCCGATGCTGATCCAGCCCGCCACCGGTGCGCCGCCGCTCAGTCTCGCCATCACCCGCATCTTCCATGCGCCGCGTGCGCTGGTGTGGCGCGCGTGGACCGATCCGGCGATGGCGTTGCGCTGGTGGGGACCCAAGGACTATCCGGCGAGCGACGTGGAGATGGATGTGCGTGTCGGCGGCATCTGGCATGGCCGGCTCGACGGTGTCGACGACGGCAAGGTGCTCACCCATCGCGGCGTGTTTCGCGAGGTGCGCGCGCCGGAACGGCTCGCCTTTACCTTCGCCTGGGACGAGGAGGGCGAGCGCGGGCTGGAAACGCTGGTCACCATCGACTTCCATGAACTGGCGGGCGACCGCACGCGGATGGAGTTCCGCCAGACGCCGTTCCAGTCCGACAACGAGCGCGATGGGCACATCTATGGCTGGAACAGCGCGTTCGATCGGCTGGTCGCAGCGCTCGCATAATATATCGAAAGCTCCCGCATGATCACGCCTTACACGCGCAACGCCATCGTCCTCGGCCTCTTGTCGGCCATCGGTCCGTTCGCCATCGACATGTATTTGCCGGCGCTGCCGACCATCGCCGCCGATCTTCAGGCGTCGCCGGCGGCGGTGCAGATGACACTGATGTCGTTCTTCGTCGCCTTCGGCGTCTGCCAGATCGTCTACGGCCCGTTGTCGGACATGGTCGGCCGCAAGC